>JBBDNT010000301.1:0-4611 GCA_040877445.1 Planctomycetaceae bacterium | reverse complement strand
GCTTTTTCGACCGGCAACAGCAGTTGAAGTTGCTCGCCCACGAACGCGTCGAGGCCGTCGAGCACTTCGATCTGCTTCTGCCGTGAAGCATGCGCCGGCTCGGCTTCCTGTTCCGTGGTGCTGCCCGTGGTCATGGCGACCCTTTCCGACGCGAGGTGAGTCGAGAAACTCGGGGATTCCCGAAATGCGGGAGGAGAGATCGGGGGGGCCGATCGTCGCTGCGACACATGGTATCGAATCGGCGGCCAGTCACCTAGTCTCTTCCGCGATTCGCCGGGTTGGCTTCTCCCGGCGCGTGATCTTAGAATAGGCCGCCGATCGGTCGCCGTTTCTCGCCTTTGTGCCGGGAGAACTCTGATGCCGCGCCGCCCGTTGATCGCCGCCGCGCTCGCCCTGGTCTGGATCGCCCCGCCGACGGTTCGCGATTCGTCGATTCTCGTCGCGGCCGAGCCGGCCAAAATCGCCGATTCGCTCGGCCGGCGGATCATCGACAAGGAACTGCCGCGCCAGCAGACCGAGAAGTACGCCGCCGGCAAAGTCCCGCCGCTGCCCCAGGCGACGACGCCCGCCGACTGGGAGCGGCACGTCGCCCGCTGGCGGGAAGAGACGTTCGCCAAGGTGATCTACCGCGGCGAGGCGGCCGGGTGGCGCGACGCCGAGACCGAAGTGAAATGGTTCGACACGCTCGAGCCGGGCGAAGGTTATCGCATCCGCAAGCTGCGGTTCGAGGCGATCCCCGGACTGTGGGTGCCGGCGCTCTTGTACGAACCGGCGAAGCTGGAAGGCAAAGTCCCCGTGGTGCTCAACGTCAACGGGCACGACGCCAAGGGGACCGCCGCCCCCTACAAGCAAATCCGCTGCATCAATCAGGCCAAGCGGGGAATGATCGCGCTCAACGTGGAATGGTTCGGCATGGGGCAGTTGCGCGGGCCGGGCTTCGATCACTACAAGATCAACCAGCTGGACCTGTGCGGCACGAGCGGCCTCGCGCTGCATTACCTGTCGATGAAACGCTCGCTCGACCTGCTGCTGGACCACGAGCACGCCGACCCGAAACGCGTCGCCGTCACGGGGCTGTCCGGCGGAGGGTGGCAGACGATCGTGATCAGCGCGCTCGACGAGCGGGTCACGCTGTCGAACCCGGTCGCGGGCTATTCCAGTTACGTCACCCGGACCGCGCATCTCAGCGATCTGGGCGATTCCGAGCAGACTCCGGTCGATCTCGCCACGGTGGTCGATTACACGCACCTCACCGCGATGCGCGCACCGCGTCCCACGTTGCTCACCTACAACGCCAAGGACAATTGCTGCTTCGCCTCGGGCCATGCCTTGCCGCCGCTGATGGACGCCGCCCGGCCGGTCTTCGATCTGTACGGCAAGAGCGACGCGCTGCGCTCGCACGTCAACGAAGACCCCGGAACGCACAACTTCGAAAAGGACAACCGGCAGGCGCTGTATCGCATGTTCGGCGACTTCTTTTACGCCGACGCGAAGGACTTCGACCCCGCCGAGATCCCCTGCGAAGACGACGTGCAATCGGCGGAGGCGCTCGCGGTTCCGCTGCCGGAGGACAATCTGGATTTCCACAAGATCGCGCTCGGCCTGATGAAGGACTTGCCGCGCGCGTCCGACGCGAAACCGCAAGCGGCGCGGGAGGCGCTGCGCGAGATCGTCCGCGCCCGCGAGTACAGCGTCCGCGGCGAGCGGGCCTTCGAGGAAGCCGCCGAAGGGGGGGTGAAGGCGACTGGCTGGAAGCTCGAAGTGGGCGGCACGTGGACGCTCCCCGCGACACTGCTCGAACCGGCTGTGACGAATGCCGCGGCGAACGAGAAGCCGCCGCTGACGATTCTCGTCGCCGACGAGGGGCGGGCGAAATCGACCGGGCGCGTCGAAAAGCTGCTCGCCTCCGGCCGCCGGGTGCTGGCGGTCGATCCGTTCTATCTGGGAGAGTCGCAACTCACCGGCCGGGACTGGCTGCTGGGGTTGCTGATCTCCGCCATCGGTGATCGCCCATTGGGATTGCAGGCGAGCCAGACGGCCGCGGTCGCTCGCTGGGCGCGGCAGGAACTCGACGCCGGTCCGGTCGAGATCGTCGCGGTCGGTCCTCGCGCGAGTTTGTTCGCCCTGGTGGCGGCCGCTCTCGAACCGGAGGCGATCGGCGACCTTACGCTGCACGATTCGCTGTCGAGCCTGAAGCAGATCGTCGAAAAGGACATCACCGTCCGCACGGTGCCGGAGTATTTCTGCTTCGGCCTGCTGGAGCGGTTCGACGTGCCGCAACTCGAGGAACTGGTGAAGCCCCGCGCCGTGCGGAAGGAGTGACCCGCCAGGCCGCCCGTCGAAGTAGGACGGAATTGAATTCCGTCCGCCAGAAGCCGATTCGAATCGGATTCAGACCCGTGACCGACTCGGGAACGCTGCCCGCAGGCCGTGCGTCTTGCTGGCCGGCGGGCACGACGGATTACAAATCCGTCCTACCCGCCGTTGTGCGGCGGGGGGCGGGTCGACGAACCTGGCCCCTCAAGCGACCGCTTCCAGCACCGAGTCGTCCACGTAGATCGGCAATGGCGGGTCGTAATGGACGGAGAGCGCGATCGCGTCGCTGGGGCGGCTGTCGACTTCGATCAGTTCCCCGTCCCGCCGGATGCGGATCATCGCGTAATACGTGTGGTCCAGCAGGTTGTTGATCACCACGTCCTGCGCCTCGCCCCCCAACTCTTCGATGGCGTTCTTCAGCAGGTCGTGGGTGAGGGGACGCGGGGGGGGCGTGTCGGTGAAGCGGCGGTTGATGCTCGTCGCCTCGAACAGTCCGATCAAAATCGGAAACATCCGCTCGCCATCGACCTCCCGCAGGTAGATCACCTGCTGGTCGTTGATGTCGCTGATGATGATGCGGGACAACTCCATCTGGACGAGCACGTCGATTCTCTCCGTCGCGCCGGTGCGGTTGACCGCCCCGATTATACGTTCGGCGGAATTTCTCCCGCAACGGCATGTTCGTGTTCGTAGTGACCGGCTTCAGCCGGTCCGTCGCGCGGACGCGCTCTCGTCCCATTGGATCGTGGGCATGCGCGACGCACTTTGCGCGACACTTCGTCCAAAAGGGGTGGCTGGGGTCGATCCGCCGCGGGACGGCATCCATGTCCGGCGACGTCGTTCGGCGGATCGCCCCCAGCGACGGGCGGGCATGTCGGCGATGCGCTGGGGGCTGCGCTTCGCTTCGACCCCAGCCACCCCTCCGCCGAAATCGCGCAATCACCGAATAGAACAGCACTTGAAGGCCGGACGATCTCCAAAGCCGGGGGAGAGGGGATGTCGGCCGCTTGCGCGGCCACCCGGGCGAACGGGACGCGTGATCCGCACATGCGGCTTGCTCGGCCGAGACCGGCTGAAGCCGGTCACTACGAACGCCACGCGACCGGTGCGACCGGCATCTTCCTTCGCGGCGCTGCCCGAATGCAACGCGCGATGTTGCCGTTTTCCGACACGCCCCTCGAACGCGTGCTAGCTTCTCAATGGGAGCGGAGCGTTCCGGCGGAAGCCGGTTGGAACTCCCCGCATCGAATGGAAGCTGCTTCACCCGCGCGATCCGCACGGTGAGGCGAACCCGCACACGCGTGCCCGGATGGACTTCCACAAACTTCGCACCGATCTTCTCGCCCTGGGCCTGTTGGCCCTGTGCGTGTTCGTCGGGCTGAGCCTGATCGGCTACGATCCGGCCGACCCGCCGGCGCGGATCGTCCATCCCCCGCGCGAAGTCCCCGCCAACCCCTGCGGCACGATCGGCGCGATCGTCGCGCACGGACTGCGCTCGGCGTTCGGGCTGGGGGCGTGGTTCGTGTTGCTGTGCCTCGTCTCGCTCGACGTGCGGCTGTTCGCCCATCGTCAGCCGGAAAGTCGGCTGTTTCGCGTCGCCGGCTGGGTGCTTTCCGCGAGCGCGGTGTGCGTGGGGCTGCGGTTGCTCGCGGGGAACCTCGATGCCGGGCCCGCGGTCGGTTCGGGTGGATATCTGGGGGCGATCGGCCTGGCGCTGCTCGAACCGCATGTCTCGCTGATGGGCACGTTGATCCTCGTCGGCACTCTGTTCGTCGCGGGGCTGATGCTCTCCGGCGACCTGTCCTTCTTCCAACGGATGGTGTGGCTGACGCTCCTTCCCGCGCGGTTGGTCGCGCGGCCGCTGGTCGGTTCCAGCGCGGACGTGTCGCCGGCGCCCGCGCTCGCGAAGCGGTCGACGCCGAAGCCGTCGAAGAAGAAGGCGGAAACGACCGCCGACGATGTCAAGCCCTGGCAGTCCGCCGTCGCCGATTGGGAGGAAGCGGTCGACGAAGAGGCCGAGCCGATCGCCGAGGACGGCGTCGCGCTCGCCGCCCGCTCCGCTTCCGACGAAGCGGCGGAAGCGGACGAACTCGACGCCGACGACGAGAACCCCCAGGAGGAAGACGGCGAGCCGCTCGTTCGCCGCCCGCTGAAGATCAACCCTCCGGCGGGAACCGTTCCCGGCAAGACTTCGGACCGCGACGAGATCATCGCGCGGCTCGAAGCGGGCAGCCAGAACGTCGCCGACGAGGAATTCGAGCTTCCCGCCTTCGATCTTCTCGAAGAGGCCGAGGA
>JBBDNT010000300.1:0-11673 GCA_040877445.1 Planctomycetaceae bacterium | reverse complement strand
CGAAGCGCCCCCGCCACCCGACTCTTGCCACACGCCAGTGAAAATTGCCACACCCGTGGAATCAATCCCCGCCGCTGGCTTGGCGGCCGATCTTCGCACTTCCTCACGATTTTGCCGATTTTGCAGAAGATTCGGATCGGATCGGTCGATGTATGCGGTAGAGGTCGAATCGGCACATCGTTCCGCAGGGGAAAGCCATGAAGCGCCGCGTCCGAAGCTCGTTTGCCGCACTGCTGGGCTGCGGGTTCGTCGTCACCAACCTGACAGGCTGCCTGCTGCAGGGGACGGTCGGCGGCCAGACCCTTCCCTCGGCCTATTACCTGCAGGACGACGTGCAGTACTTCCCGGCGGGTCCGGAATTCAAGCTGACGAACGCCGTCAACGCGTACGACGAATATCGGGCCGAGCAGGCGCTGATCCAGGAGGGGTTCGCGCCGTAGCGGTCGATTCCGATAGGCCCGTCGCGGGTGGCCGGAGCCAGGGGGAACGCATCGATGAAGAGCGGGCGTGTCGTCGCGTGGCCGATGGTTGTGCTGATCGGGTGCGGAACGTTGATCGCCGCGCTCACCGGGTGTTCGTCGTCGGGAAGCGGGCTGGGCCATCACGGGCACCAAGACTGCCCGCTGTGCAAGCACGCCGAGCAGTGCCCTTACGATCCGAATGCGTGTCCCGGGGGCTACGCGTGCGACCCGGCGAACTGCATCGCGGATTACCATCGCAAGCAGACGTCGCGGAACGCCTGGCGGGCCCGCAACGTGAAATATTCGATGTATTGATCTCGAGATGCATCGATCTCGAGTCGGCATGCCGTCTCCCGCGCCGCGACGCGGAGATGATGCATGTTTCGCGCGAACGGCGGAGAGGGGAGACCTTGTCCGCCATGCCGTCCGGGGGGGCGAAGCCCCTCGCGATCGAGGGACGCGGAGGGCGACCGCCAGCCGCCTCCGTCGATCGGCGAGGGGCGTCTTCGTCGCATCGGCGCGAACTCTCTCGACGCGCCGCCCCGATCCGAACGACCCGGTTTCTCCACCGCGGCGCGGCGAAATGGGAAAGAACCGTCGCGTTTTCGTGCGTGGGGCACTTTCCATCGTCCGAAGAAACTGCAAGAATAGGGTCTGAATCGGATGGACCGCTTGCGCAGACTGCGTAATCGGTCTCCGCGGAACGGCGGGCATCATCCGCATCGGGTCAGGATGGATCGGGCCGAGGAAAGGTCATGCTGGACGAAACGGACGAACTGCAACTGCGTCGCATTCTGAAATCCGCCCGCGTGGGCGAGTTGACGCTTGCCACTCGGCCGGCCCTCGCTCCTTCCGACACGCTCGCCGCCGCCGCCCGCGACATGCGTCGCGCCAGCCACGGCAGCGCGTTCGTGTGCGTGGACGGCAAGCTCGTCGGGATCTTCACGGAGCGAGACTTGCTGCGTGCGATTTCCCGCGGCGTGAACATGGAGATCGAACTGTCCCAGGCGATGAGCCGCGATCCGAAGACCGTCACCGCGAACGACACGCTGTTCGACGCGCTGCGGTTTCTGGACGAAGGCGGCTACCGCCGGCTGCCCGTCGTCGACGACTCCGGTTCGCCGGTGGGGATCGTCGACGTGAAGACGATCGTGCACTTCCTCGTCGAGTATTTTCCCGGTGCCGTTTACAACCAGGCCCCCCAGAAGCAACTGATTCCCGAAGAGCGAGAAGGAGCGTGACGCCGCCATGGCGACCCCGCATCCGTCCCCGCGAGGGCACGGCACACCGCCGGCCGAACCGGCGCCGAGACCCGCGCTCGATCCGCAACCGCGACCATCCCGCCCCGAACGCACCCCGCCTCGTGCGTCCCGCGACGCACCGCAACCCAGACGTCCAGGAGTCCAGTGATCCATGGCATCCACTGACGTGGCCGTTACGTCTCCCGCCCCCTTGAAGCACGCCGAGCAACTCGACACCGTCGTCATCCGATTCTGTGGCGACAGCGGCGACGGCATGCAGCTCGTCGGCACGCAGTTCACCAACGTCTCGGCGGTGTTCGGCAACGACGTCAGCACACTGCCCGACTTCCCCGCCGAAATCCGCGCCCCGGCCGGATCGTTGAGCGGCGTAAGCGGCTTTCAGCTCAGCTTTTCCAGCCAGGACATCTTCACTCCCGGCGACGAAGTCGACACCCTCGTCGCCATGAACCCCGCCGCGCTCAAGACGAATCTCATCGACCTGAAACGGGGCGGCACGCTGATCGTCAACGAAGACGCCTTCGACAAGAGCAATCTCGCCAAGGCGGGATACGATCGCAACCCGCTCGCCGAAGAGGGCGAAGCGCTCGCCGGTTATCGGCTGCACAAGGTCTCGATGACCCGCCTGACGCGCGACGCCGTCGATGGACTGGGCCTCTCGCAGCGCGAGGCCGACCGCTGCCGGAACTTCTTCGCCCTCGGCCTCGTTTATTGGTTGTACGAACGCGATGCGACCCCCACCGAAGAATGGGTCCGCGATAAGTTCTCGAAGAACCCGGCCATCGCCGAAGCGAACCTGCGGGCGCTCAAGGCGGGTTCCGATTTCGGGTTCTCCACCGAGGCGTTCACCGTCCACTACAAGGTCGCCCCCGCCAAGCTGGCCCCCGGCAGATACCGCAAGGTCACCGGAAACGAAGCCGTCGCCATCGGCATGGCGACCGCCGCCAAGCTCGCCGGGAAGACGCTGCTGTACTCCGGCTATCCCATCACTCCCGCCAGCGACATTCTGCACGAACTGTCGCGGTTGAAGAACTTCGGCGTGAAGACCTTCCAGGCCGAGGACGAGATCGCCGCCGTCACCGCCGCGATCGGCGGGGCCTTCGCCGGCGACCTCGCCGTCACCGGCTCGAGCGGCCCGGGCATCTGCTTGAAGGGGGAAGCAATCGGCCTGGCGATGATCACCGAATTGCCGCTACTCATCATCAACGTGCAGCGCGGCGGGCCGAGCACCGGCCTCCCCACCAAGACCGAGCAGTCGGACCTGCTGCTGTCGATGTTCGGCCGCAACGGCGAATCGCCGGTGCCGATCGTCGCGGCCGCCACGCCGGGAGACTGCTTCCACATGGTGCAGGAGGCGCTCCGCATCGCGGTGGAGTTCATGACGCCGGTGTTCTTCCTGTCGGACGGCTACATCGCCAACGGGGCCGAGCCGTGGCGGATCCCCGAACTCGACGAGTTGAAGCCGATCAAGTTCAAGCACCCCACCGAGACCAACGCCGAGGAGGATGGCCAGTTCCTGCCGTACAAGCGCGACGGCCGCGGCGTGCGTCCGTGGGCGCTGCCGGGAACGGCGGGACTCGAGCATCGCATCGGCGGATTGGAGAAGGCGGACGTTTCGGGCAACGTGAACTACTCGCCGTCGAACCACGAGCACATGACCGCGGTGCGGGCGGCGAAAATCGCCGGCATCGCCGATTACATCCCCGAGCAAGCGGTCGAAGGCCCGGAGAGCGGCGAATTGCTCGTCGTGAGCTGGGGGGGGACTTTCGGTTCCGTTCGCACGGCGGTCCGGCAGTGTCTCGCGGAGGGCCGCTCCGTCGCCCACGCCCACCTGCGTTATCTCAATCCCTTCCCCCGCAACCTGGGGCAGATCCTGCAAAGCTACGACAAGGTGCTCATCCCCGAGCTGAATCTCGGCCAGCTTCGGCTGCTGTTGCGGGCCGAATTCCTCGTCGACGCGGCGGGCCTCAACAAGGTGCAGGGCAAGCCGTTCCTGGTGAGCGAGATCGTGGAGAAGATTCACGCGATGCTGGGGGATTAGGAGAGGTGCCTTCAGAACCAGTCACGGAAGCGAATACCTTCCACTACACGAACAAGAAGGGCTACGACGCGATTCGGTCTCAACCGGACTGGACGTTCAGGGCGAGCGATCCCCTATTGCGGCGACGGCCGGCGGGAGTTTTCTTCACGGACCTCGAACCGACGGAGGCGAATCGTCGGTCGCTGTATTCGAAGATCGGTCTTCCACGATCGAAGCAAACGCACGTATTCTGGTTCACAGGCCGCGATGGGCTGGTAAGATTGAATAGTGGCCGCGGACGAGATCGTTACATCCTTTACAGCCCGGACGACTACGTCGTTACCCGGGAATGCGGGCGGCAGAGAAGGGCCGCCATTGCGGACGATGTCGCGGAGGAATTCCAATGATCGGTCGAGAGGATGTGGAGATCCAGACGTTCGCCGACGGGTCTACCGCTTTGGAAGTCTGCCTGCGAGTGCTCCTCGACACCTGGCCTGACGCCTGCGTCGAGGACGGGGAGACCGGAGCGAGGTATCGAAGTACTTGGGACGTGCCGCTCGGAAAGACGACGGAGCTTCTGGTTTATCAGGATGAGCGGACTGCGAAAAAATGGGATGAACTCGGGGCCGCGCCCGAACTGCATGACACGATGGTCCACGTCCTTTTCGATCCGGGGTATGTCAACGTCGTCGTCGATGATCCTGGGTCCGAAGGAATGAGCTGTCTTCTCGATGCCATGCAAAACGCATTGAATCAGGACATGTTCGCGATCCGCGCGCAGTCGGGACAGGTGGAGCTTGCAGCATGAGCGCCAGCACGCTCGATCGGCTTGAAGTCTCCATCCGCGACGCGGGGGAGGGATGGTTGTTGGATTATTTCGTTCCTCGGGAAAAGGCGTTGCCGCACATCCGAGGCGTCTTGGCCGCGATCGAGCGCGAAGCTCACGAAAAGGGCGTTGCTCCGTTCGATGAAGAAGTGATGCTGAACGAACTCGAGCGAAATCCGCACCGGGTGCGGGCTTTCTTTCAATTGCTCGGCGGAACACGAACGCCCGCGATGCTGTTGATGGCTTGGCGAGTCATGTTGGGAATGGAGGTTCGATCGGCGAAGTTGAGCTACGAAAGAGCGAAGGCGTTCCATTTCGAGGTCGTACTCGTTTCGCCTTATGGCGATCCTCCGGAAGCGTATTCATCCGAGAATGTCAATGACCTGGCCATTCTTCGCCATTTCGGCGTCACCCAGATCGGCGGGAAGCCGATCATTGATGGTTTCTACCCTCTGAGAACTCGCTGACCGCAACAACATCGTTCGATGGATCGCGACCACCAACGAGACCTTTTTCGACAATCACGAAAAGAGCCATGACCACCGAACTCCCCGTCCTCACCGCCAAGGAATTCGCCAGCGATCAGGAGATCCGCTGGTGCCCCCGTTGCGGCGATTATTCCATCCTCGCCCAAATGAAGAAGGTCCTTCCCACGCTGGGCCTTCCCAAGGAGAACTTCGTGTTCGTGTCGGGCATCGGCTGCTCCAGCCGGTTTCCCTATTACATGAACACCTACGGCTTCCACAGCATCCACGGCCGGGCGCCCGCCATCGCCTCCGGCGTGAAGATCTGCAACCCCGATTTGCAGGTGTGGGTCATCACCGGCGACGGCGACGCCCTCTCCATCGGCGGCAATCACCTGATGCACGCCATCCGCCGCAACATGGACCTCAAGATCATCCTGTTCAACAACCAGATCTACGGGCTGACCAAGGGGCAGTATTCCCCCACCAGCCCGCTCGGCGCGCGGACCAAGAGCACCCCCTACGGCTCGGTCGACAATCCGCTGAGTCCGCTGTCGGTGGCGATCGGCTCGGAGGCGACTTTCGTCGCCCGCTCGGTCGACGTCGACATCAAGCACCTCACCGAGATCCTCGAACGCGCCGCCCATCACAAGGGAACCGCCTTCGTCGAAGTCTATCAGGACTGCAACGTCTTCAACTCCGGCGCATTCGCCTACGCCTCCAAGAAGGACGTCAAGGACGACAACGTCCTGTACCTCGAGCACGGCAAGCCCCTGGTGTTCGGCAAGAACCGCGACAAGGGAATCCGCGTCGGCGAAATGAGCCGGCCGGAAGTCGTCGACCTCGCGGGCGGCATCTCCGAGGACGACCTGCTGTTCCATGACGAGAAGGCCGAAGAGCCGAGCCTCGCGTTCCTCCTGGCCCGCATGCGATACCCGCGGTTCCCCGAGCCGATGGGCGTGTTCCGCGCCGTCGACCGGCCGATCTACGACGCCGCCCTCCACGCCCAGATGCGGCAGGTGCTCGAGAAGCAAGGCCCCGGCGACCTCGTCGAGATGTTCAACAGCGGCGACACGTGGACCGTCGAGTAATGGAGGGTTGAGAGTGATGGAAGGTGGATCGAGGTCGAGTACTGAGTACTGAGTACCCAGTACTGGTCGCCGATCCCGTTACTGGAACCACTGGTCTCCTACTGCCTACTGCCTACTGGCCTCTGATCCCCGTCTCCCCCCGCTGACGCGGGAGGCTCGCTGCCGACTGACATCGCTCCATCACGGAGGGTGATCCATGATCTGTCCCGATTGCAGCCACGACAACATCACCGGCGTCGATCTCTGCGAGGCGTGCGGACAGCCCCTCGCCGAGTTCGATCCCGCCGGCAGCGACCTCGAGCAATCGATCAGCCGCCACACGGTCCGCGTCCTCGTGCCCAAGCGGCCGGTCACGGTCGATTCCTCGACTCCGGTTCGCGAGTGCATCCGCGAGATGGCGGACCGCGGGTTCGGCTGCCTGCTCGTCGAAGAAGACGGCAAACTCGCCGGCGTGTTCACCGAGCGGGACGTGCTCGATCGCATCTCCGGCGACCTCGACCTCGCCGAGGCGCCCGTCGCCGAGTTCATGACGCGCGATCCCGTCACCATCAGCCGCAACGACTCGATCGCCTATGCGTTGCACCAGATGGACCTGGGCGGTTACCGACACATGCCGATCGTCGACGCCGAAGGCCGGCCCAACGGAATCATCTCGGTCCGCGACATCCTGCGGTTCCTGTGCGTCCGCTTCGCCGCCCTCCGCGACGATGATTGAATGGTCGTGAATCCACGTAGGACGGGCTTCAGCCCGTCCACGATTCGGCGTCATCCGGTCTGAAGTCGGCACAACTGGTTGTGGATCCCGTCGTGGACGGGCTGAAGCCCGTCCTACGTCTCTGCCGAACATTCGATTCCACCATTCGTCACGGACGCGACGATGCTGCATGCCGTCATCATGGCCGGCGGACGCGGGACGCGGTTCTGGCCGCAGAGCCGCCGTCGATTGCCGAAGCAACTGCTGCGGCTCGCCGGTCCGCGGACGATGATCCAGGCGACGCGGGACCGTTCCGCCCGTTTCGTTCCCGACGAGCGAACGTGGATCGTCGCCAATGCCGCCCAGGCGGAGGAGACCGCCCGCCAGCTTCCGGAGGTTCCGCGCGAAAATCTGTTGATCGAGCCGTGCGGACGCAACACCGCCCCCTGCATCGGACTGGCGGCGATCCGCCTTCTGGCGGCCGATCCCGACGCGGTGATGCTGGTGATGCCCGCCGATCACGTCATCCGGCCTCGGGAAGTGTTCGAGCAGGCGGTCCGCCGCGGTTGCGAGGTCGTCGACCGCGATCCCGCGGCGCTCGTGCTGTTCGGCGCCCGGCCGACGCATCCGGCGACCGGTTACGGCTACATCGAGCGCGGCGCGACGCTCGCCGGTTTCGAGGGAACGGCGTTCCAGGTCGCGGCGTTTCGCGAGAAGCCCGACCGCGCGATGGCCGAGGAGTTTCTCGCGAGCGGCCGCTTCTTCTGGAACTGCGGGATTTTCATCTGGCGGGCCGACCGCATTCTCGCCGCGCTCGCCGAGTTCGAGCCGGAGATCCACGCGGCCCTCGAACGACTGCGAAGAGCCATCGGCGCGCCCGATTGGGACGCGGCCCTCGCGACGGAGTTTCCCGCGATGAAGAAAGTCTCGATCGACTACGCGGTGCTCGAACGGGCGAACGACGTGTGCGTGCTCGAAGCGGCCTTCGACTGGGACGACGTGGGAAGCTGGGCCGCATTGCCCCGGCTCGCCGGAACCGACGATGCGGGGAACACGGCGGACGGGCCGTTCGTCGGCATCGACACGCGGAACTGCGTCGTCCGCACGACGGAAGATCACCTCGTCGCGATGATCGGCATGGAGGATTGCATCATCGTCCACACGCCGGACGCCACGCTCGTCGCCCGGCGGGGAGATGAAGACGCGCTCCGCCGACTCGTCGAAAGGCTCGAGGAGCAAGGCCATGAACGGTTCCTCTGACGATGCCGTGCCCTCGCGCGGCGAGTCCGATGCGGCCCCCCCGGTCCCCTTCCCCGAGCGCGGCCGATTGCTCGGCATGGACTACGGAACGAAACGCGTCGGCGTCGCGCTGTCGAACCCCGATCAAACGATCGCCAGTCCCCTCGAGACGTGGGAAGGACAGGACGAGGCGCAGGAAGAACGGCGGCTGAAGACGCTCGTCGAGGATTACGGCGTCGCCGGCCTGGTCATCGGCCTGCCGGTGCACATGAGCGGCGCCGAAGGGGGCATGGCGGCCGAGGCGCGGGCGTTCGGCAAGTATCTCGCGGCGGTCACCGGGTTGCCCGTCCGCTTCTGGGACGAGCGGTTCACCAGCATCGAGGCGGACGAACACCTGCTCTCCGCGGACCTGTCGCGGAAAAAGCGGAAGGGAATCCGCGACCGGCTGGCGGCACAAATCCTGCTGCAGAATTACCTCGATGCGCCCGACCGGGAACGCTCTCCCGGCACGATCCGCGACTGATGCCGGTTCCGTCTGGACCGATTCGGCCGATGTGTGTCTAATCCGCACCCTCGGCCGGTCCGGACGCACAGACCACGGAACAGCGCATCGTGAACGGATTCCTCCGCGTCATCCCCTACGTGTGGCCCTATCGCCGCAAGGTCGCGGTCTCCTTCATCTTCGCGGTGCTGGTCGCGATCCTGTGGGGAGCGAACCTGTCGGCCATCGGGCCGGTGGTGAAGGTCCTGCTTCAGAAGAAGAACCTCACGCAGTACGTCGACGAGCAGGTCGCCCTGAACAAGGAGGCGATCGACCGGGCGACGGCCGAATTGAACAAGATCGACGCGCAGCTGCTGCGCCTCGAAGGACTCACCGGGAACGAAGCGGAAACGGAGACGGCCCGCCTGCTGAAGGTCCGCTCGCGGGTCGAAAAGCAGCTCAGCGAGGCGACGCAGACGGCCCCCTGGATCAGCCGGCTGCGGACGCACGTCGTCCCCTGGTTCCCCGAGGACCGCTTCGACATTCTCGCCATCCTGTGGGGCGTGGTGCTCGTCGCGACGATCTTCAAGGGAGTGTTCCTGTTCATCCAGGACGCGCTGATCGGCGCGGTGGTCGAGTTGTCGGCGATGGGGATCCGCAAGGAGGGCTTTCGCCGCGTCCTGGCGCTCGACTACCAGACGCTCCGCCTGGAGGGGACGTCCGACCTGATGTCCCGCTTCACCTACGACATGAACGTCCTTTCCGACGGGCTGGCCCTGCTGGGCGGAAAGGTGATCCGCGAGCCGCTCAAGGCGCTCGCCTGCATCGTGCTGGCCTTTCTGCTGTGTTGGCAGCTCACCCTGTTGTCGCTGTTGTTCGTGCCTTTGGCGGGACTGATCTTCTACCGCATCGGCAAGCAGCTCAAGCGGGCCAGCCAGCGGATGATGGAGAGCATGTCCCGCATCTACAAGACGCTGGAAGAGACGTTCGACTCGGCCAAGGTGGTCATCGCCTTCGGCGGCGCGCGACGGCACCGCCGGCAGTTTCACCACGAGAACAAGCAATACTTCTCGAAGGCGATGAAGATCGTGCGGATCGACGCGCTCACCAGCCCCACCACCGAGGTCATCGGGCTGTTCGCCGCGTTCATCGCGCTGCTCCCCGGGGCGTATCTCGTGCTCCGCGAGACGACCTCGATCTGGGGAATCACGCTGTCGGACCATCCGATGGACATCGCCCGGCTGACGATGCTGTACGTGCTTTTGGCGGGGACGATCGATCCGGCGCGGAAGCTGTCGTCGGTGTATTCCAAACTGAAGAAGTCGGGCGCCGCGGCCGATCGCATCTTCGAGCTGCTCGACCGCGCTCCGCTGGTGAAGGAGACGTCGCAGCCGGTCCCCCTCCCCCGGCATCAGCGCTCGATCGAGTTCGACCGCGTGTCGTTCACCTACGCGACGAAGGGAACCGAATTGACGCGCCGTCCCGCCGCGCTCGACGACGTGAATCTGTCCGTCAGCGCCGGCGAGATGATCGTCGTCGTGGGGGGGAACGGGTCGGGCAAGTCGACCCTGGTGAATCTGCTGCCCCGCTTCTTCGACCCCAACCACGGCTCGATCCGCATCGACGGCGTGGACGTTCAACAGGTGCGGCTCCGCGATCTGCGCGGGCAGATCGGCGTGGTCACGCAGGAGACGCTGCTGTTCGACGGCACGATCCACGAGAACATTCTCTACGGCCGGCCGGGGGCGACCCGCGAGGAAGTCGAACGGGCGGCCGCGCGGGCCTTCGTCACGCAGTTCGTCGAGCAGTTGCCCGAAGGGTTCCGCACCAACGTGGGAACCAAGGGGCAGAAACTCTCCGGCGGACAACGCCAGCGGGTGGCCCTCGCGCGGGCGATGCTCCGCGACCCGGCGATCCTCATTCTGGACGAGGCGACCTCCGCCATCGACGCCCAGAGCGAAGCGCTCATTCACGGCGCATTGCGGGAGTTCGTTCGCGGCCGCACCACGTTTCTCATCACGCACTCGGTCAGCCAGAGCATTCTCGACTTCGTCTCGCGGATCGTGGTGATGGACCAGGGGCGAATCGTCGAGGTCGGCACCCACGAGCACCTGCTGCGGAACTGCCTCCTCTATCGCGATCTGTTCCAATCGCACACCGGGCGACAGTTCCCCGACAACGGCGATCCGCGGAGTTCGCCGCCGCAGGCGCCCGCGGCGCCGCGTCCGTCGCAACAGCCATTGGCGAAACAGCGTCCGCCGGTGCCGCACCTGCCGACCGCGGAGTTCGGCCCGCCGCGCGCCGATCGCGTTCCCGGCGACCCCGCGAACACGGACGTCGCGGCGAACGAAACGGACGGTGACGCCGATTCGCCGAGGATCATCCCGCTCCGCACGCCGAACCCGCCGGCGACGCGGAAGAGCGGGAACTGAGGGCGGTTTTCGAGTTCATAGCGGATGTCGCAAGACTTCCGATGGTTGCGTGGAATCTCGGGGAGTGCCTGCGAACTGCGGTCTAGCGACGTGCTTCGTCGGGCCAGCGGACCAGCAACTGCGAATGGTCGCGATCGAGTTCTATGGAGCCAAACTCGATATTGGGCAAGAGCCGCGGATCGAATGCGTGGACCGGGTTCGGGTGTAGGATTCCGATAGCTTGTGAGGGATCAAAGTCGAACCCGCACATCAGGAGACCGGAAATCGGCTCTCGCGCGATGCCGACGCCTTCTGTCGAATCGGGGCGTAGAAACGGTGCCTTGGCCAAATCGGTGTACACATAAGGGTCGCCCACGGCGCCTCCGCCACTCGGAGCGACCCGCCATGCGAATCCTGTCCCGCCCGTGAGTAGAAGACTCATTTTTGCACGCGAGAAACAGACCATCGCTGCGGACTCGTGAAATGTACCGATCGCGATGAGGCACGGCGCATCAAGGTTCGCACATTGACGGATCTTTCTGCCGTTTCTGCAAACCTCGAAAATGGCGTCGTTCAACAACCGATAGGGTGATGCACCTTGTGGTTCAGTGGAGATCAGGGTTTCATTCGTCGCACGTTCGACCGAAATGCACGTCGCTTCGACGTGGATTTTTTCGGCTCATCCGGTGAATCGGGGGGTAGTCGTCATCCCACGAGTTCGTAGCGG
>JBBDNT010000299.1:0-11697 GCA_040877445.1 Planctomycetaceae bacterium | reverse complement strand
GGGGGGGGGGCCGCCCCCCCCCCCCACAACGGGACTGCCAACTGTCTGCCATCCCCCCGCTCACGCGGGAGGCTCGCTGGCCCTCGCGATCGCCGATCGTTTTTCGCTGTCCCTCCGCCCGTGGAACCCGGCTATGCGTCGGCGGCGGGGAAGGCGTTGCGGTAGTGGTCGATGCGCGGGGTCCGGCTGCCTTCCGGCCAGAGGATGCCGATCACGTCGAAGCGGCTGCGGTGGTCGAGCAGGCCGCGTCGTTTGAGCCAGGCGAGGGCCGCGCGGGTCATCTGCCGTTGCTTGCGGAGATCGACCGCTTCGACCGGCAGACCGGCGACGTCGGAGCGGCGGGTCTTGACTTCGACGAACACGATCCACTCGCCGTCGCGGGCGATCAGGTCGATTTCGCCGAACCGCGAGGCGTGCTGCCGGGCGAGGATGCGATAACCCTGCCGGCGCAGAAACCGCGCCGCGGCCCGCTCTCCGCGGTTCCCCAGCAGCTTGCGGATCCAGCCGATCATGTGTGCGGTCTCCGATCGGGCGGTGCAACGGGGGTCGCGCTCGGTGCGATCATGGCGTTCCTTGCCGCGAGGCGTCTCCCGTGGTGAAGGCGACCAGAATCAACGTCACCAGGCCGGCGAGCAGCACCAGCCAGGTGGCGACGGCGATCCAGGTCGCCTTGCGGGCGCGGTCTTTCTCCACCCAGGCGCGCGGACGAATGCCCTGCGCCACGAACGTCACCACCCCCGCCAGGTTGATGCAGATCAGGTTCGTCGAAACCAGCAGCAACGCGCCTGCCGCGTCGTTCAGATGGCCCGACGCCAGCAGCAGACCGAACACCACCAGCGGAGGCATCAGCGCGACCGCGACCATCACGCCGATCAGCGCCGCCGACGCGCCGCTGGTGACCGCCAGCGCTCCGGCCATTCCCGAGGCGATCGCCAGCACCACGTCCCCCAGACCGACTTCGGTGCGCTGCCGGATCGCCTCGGCGTTCGGGTCGAAGCCGACGAAATACCCGATGCCGCAAGCGATCGCCAAGGCCGTCGCGAGGCCGATCGCCCCGCCGCGCAGCGCGTGCAGGCCGAGTTTCATGTCGCCCAGGGTGGTGGCGAGCGAAAAGGCCATGTTCGGCCCGAGCAACGGGGCGATCACCATCGCCCCGAGGATCACCGCCACGTCGTCGCGCATCAGCCCGATGGCCGCCACGATCGCGGAAAGGACCGTCATCGCGAACGTGACGCGCGTCGGCCGGGACGACTGCACGATGTCGTCGTAGAGTTCGTCGCGGCTGATGCGGCCGTGCGTCGCGTCTTCGTTGATCCGGTCGTCGTCGGCCTCGCCTTCACCGTTCGGCTGATCGACGTCCGGCTGGGGCAGCGTCGCCTCGATCGAGAACAGCATCACCCGGAAGCCGTCGGCCGTGGCGAAACGCGACTCCAGCGTGTCCATCACCGCTTCGGTGTGCTCCACGTCGAGCAGCACGCGAACGAGATCGCAGTCGTCGGAATGGGCGGATCGCCAACAGGCGATGACGGCGTGCTCGCGGGCCGCCGAGGCGATCTTCTCGCCCGCTTCCTCCGGCGCGATGATCTCGATCAGACGGAGGGGCAACGCGGCGCTCCCGTGTCGCGGATGGATTCAGAACGCATCGCCCAGCGGGATCTGCAAACCCGGCAGCAGCGCGGTCGTGTAAACATCGCCTGGGCCGAGCATCGACTCCACGTATTCTCTATCGACCAGTCGCAAGACGGTCAGTCGGTGTTCGAAACGGTCGATGATGACGTACTCGCGGACGCCGAAGCGGCGGTAGTCCTCGCGCTTTTCCTCGTAGTCGCGGACGCGTGCCGCGCGACCGGAACTGACCGTTTCGAAAATGAGGTCGGGGACTCGCTCCGGGAATTCCGGCGGTTCCACTTCCGAGTTCAGATACACGGCGATGTCGGGAATACGGTCGGTCAATTCATCGATGGCGGTCCAACTCTCCTGAAAGACATGCTCGACGAGATCGAGATGTGCGAGCCGGTAGGCCCCCAGATGATCGCGGAATCCGGACGTCACGCGATGATGGTGAAATCCCGGCGGAGGCATGACGACGAGTCTCCCGTGGGCGCGTTCGTACCGCCACGGCTCCTCGAACTCGGCTTCGGAGAATTCCTCGCGAGTGACGGGGAGTCCGTGATTTTCGTGCGTGAGTCGGACGATGGTCTTGCTCATGTTCAAGCTCCAGTCAGCATTGCGTGCATTCTACCGTTCCGCCGCATTTGATTGCCACGGCGGATCGCGAATGAATCCGAAGCGGCATCGCGCCGACGAACGGTCCGTCGCGAGATCGACCGTGGCGGCGGGCCCGCGGCGCGTTATAGTGAGCCGCTCCGTTCGCCCGTCGCGACTGGGAATTTCGCCCGGGTGTCGGGCGGTCGCCGACGAGCCACAGACTTCGGTTCGACCTTCACATTGGTCTGGCCCGCGATGCCGAGCATTTACGATCTCAAATCCCGCTTTCAGGCGCTGCTGCGGCCGGTCGTCGGCGGATTGGCGCGGCGGGGCGTGACGGCGAACCAGGTGACGGTCGCGGCGGCGGCGCTCTCCTTCGCGGCGGGGGGCGCGATCGCGCTGTGGCCCGAAGCGCGATCGCCGCTGTTGCTGCTGCCGGGCGTGTTGTTCGTGCGGATGGCGCTCAACGCGATCGACGGAATGCTGGCCCGCGAGCACGGGATGCAGTCGAACCTGGGGGCGGTGCTCAACGAATTGGGGGACGTGCTCTCAGACGCCGCCCTGTATCTGCCGTTGGCCCTCGTCCCCGCGATGGATGCGCGGCTCGTCGTGCCGGTGGTGGTGCTGGCGGTGATCGCCGAGATGGCCGGCGTCGTCGCGGTGCCGATCGGCGCGAGCCGCAGGTACGACGGACCGCTCGGCAAAAGCGATCGCGCATTCGCCTTCGGCCTGATCTGCCTGCTGCTGGGATGCGGCGTGCCGGCGGGTCATTGGCAGAACCTGATGCTGTGGGTGATGCTCGCGGGGCTGGTGCTGACGATCGTGAACCGCGCGCGGCGGGGGGTGAAGGAGGCCGGCACGCGATGCTGACGCCCCTCGACCGGCCGGTGCAATGGACGCTGCTGGGCGTGTTCGCGCTGCTCGCCGCCGCGCAGATCATCGTGTGGCTGCTGCGCCGCCTGCGGCCGGAGCGCGACTGGACCGAGCCTTCGAGCCGGATCGCGACGTGGTGGATCATCGCGGCGGTGTTCGCGCTGGCGCTCTTGTTCGGTCGCGGGGCGTCGATCGCTCTGTTCGCGTTCATCAGCTTTCTGGCGCTGAAGGAGTTCCTGTCGCTCGTGCCGACGAGGAGGTCCGATCGCCGGGTGCTGTTCTGGGCCTATCTCGCGATTCCCGTGCAATATTGGTGGGTGTATTCCGAATGGTATGGGATGTTCATCATCTTCATTCCGGTGTACGTGCTCCTGTTCCTGCCGCTGCGAATGCTCACCGTCGGACAGTCGGAGGGTTTTCTGCGGGCGGCGGGGACGTTGCACTGGGGGCTGATGACCACGGTGTTCAGCCTGAGCCACGTCGCGTTCCTGCTCGTCCTGCGGATGAAGAGCGAACCGGAGGTGAACTACGGACCGGGCATGGTCGTGTTTCTCGTCGTGCTCACCGAACTCAACGACGTCGCCCAATACGTGTGGGGGAAGGCGTTCGGGCGGAGGAAAGTCTTGCCGGCGATCAGTCCCGGCAAGACGTGGGAAGGCTGGATCGGCGGGATCGCCACGACGGCGGCGGTCGCGGCGCTGCTCGGCCCGTGGCTGACGCCGCTCGATCACCGGCTCGCGCTGTACGCGGGATTGATCATCGGCGTGGCGGGCTTCGTGGGGGACGTCAACATCTCGGCGCTCAAACGCGATTTGGGAATCAAGGACAGCGGCAGCATGTTGCCGGGGCACGGCGGGATTCTCGACCGCGTGGACAGCCTGACCTACACGGCCCCGTTGTACTTTCACTACATGTATTACCTGTTCGTGTGGCACACGCACGGGGCATGATTCGGGGCGGCGGATGCGGTCGCGCGCGTAGGACGGAATTGAATTCCGTCCGCCACAGGCCGGTTCCGATCGTACGCCGTCCACATACCGCGAGTAATCCGACCGGCGGGCCAGACGGATTACCATTCCGTCCCCCCCTTCCGTCATTGGGTGTGGCAATTTTCACTGGCGTGTGGCAAAAAGTCGGGTGGCGGGGGCGCTTCGCGCAGCGAAAGCCCCCGTCGCGCGCCACGGGGGCTTCCGCGTTGCGGAGCGCCCCCCGCCACCCATCGCCACAGAGATTGGCGTCGCCAAGAACTCTTGCCGCACCCCCGTCATTCCCGCGCAGGCGGGAATCCAGCAATCGCCAACGCGGTGACCCATGTGATCCCGTCCGCGCATCCTCTGGATGCCCCCCTTCGCGGGAATGACGCGTCGTGTGGAACCAGGCGCGACGGACGGATTACAAATCCGTCCTACACCGCCTCGGCCCCGAATGGGCTTCTCGATGGCGAATACTGGCACATCAGGATCCCCAACTCGTACAACAGCAGCAGCGGGAACATCATCATCAACATGCTCAAGGGATCCGCCGGCGTCAGGAACATCGACACGATCGCGATCACCAAAATCGACATCCGCCGCTTCTCGCGGTAGTCCCGCACCTCGAAGATCGAAATCCGCTCCAGGAACAGCATCACCAGCGGCAGCTCGAAGCTCAGCCCAAACATCACCGGCAGCAGGATCGCGAAGCTCAGCCATTCCGACAGCCGGATGTTCGGCTCCACCCCCATCCACTTGTTGAAACTCAGCAGGAATTGCAGCACGATCGGGAACACCGCGAAGAAGCAGAACAGCGCCCCGACGGCGAACAGCCCCAGGCTGATCGGCATGTAGATGTAAACGTACTTCCGCTCGTGAGGATACAGCCCCGCCGCCACGAACAGCCACAATTGGTAGAACACCCACGGGCTGGCGATCACCAGTCCCGAGACGAAGGCGACCTTCAGGTAGATCATGAAGGCCTCCTGCACGTTGAGCGTTTGCGGCATGATTCGCTGACGCGTCTCGCCCGCGACTTCCGCCGCGCCCGTCGAGTCTGCCGTGTTCGTCGGCGTCGGCCGTTGCGCGAGGAATGCCGCTTTCAGTTCGCCGAGTTCGACCCGCACGTCGCGCATCTCGAGTCGCAGCGCGTCGATCCGCGGATCGCCGGTCGGTTCGGGAAGCGGCGGTTCCGGAACCGCCGCGTTCGCCGGCGGCTCATTCGCTTCGGGATCGGCCGCGGCGGCGCCGTTTCCATTCGTCTCGCCCTCCTCCGCGGTTCCGTCGCTCGCCGGCGGCGACCCCGGTTCATCCGCGTCGCCCATGCCGATCGCATTCAGAAACTTCCCGAAGAAATCCTCATCCTCGGACGGCGGCTTGCCGTACTCCGCGAGCGCGTTGTCGAGCGGCAGGCGGATCAGGCCGATCACGTTCTGCGAAATGGTCGGGTGCAGCGCGACGATCACGCACAGCAGCAGCCCGATGAGCGCCTTCCACAGATGCGAGCGCAACGCCTCGAGGTGTTCCCCGAAGGTCATCGTGCTGTCGTCGAACAGATCCTTGGAATGCGGCATGGGATTGCCCCGGCGGAAGGTGGGCGCGAGAGATCGTCGGCCGCCGCGCCGCATGCGAATCCTCCGGCTCGAAATATCGGCCGGAGGCGACTCCGCACGGGCTCGCGGTGGCCGCTCGGTTCGCCCGCCGGGTGAAGCAGGAGGGATGAGCGGCTGAAACGCCGATTCTACCGGGGCGATGGGCGCAATCGCAAGTCATTCCTCCCCGCCCGCCGCCGGCGCGTCCTTCAGCGGGCCGATGTACTTCTTCGCGATCACCGCGTTGTCGATGTAGAGATGCTGATCGACGTGCGAGGGGCGCGTGCCGCCGTGGTAGACGTTGAACCAGATCTGCGAAATCTTGATCTCGTCGAGATCGCGGAAGCGGATGTCGGTCTTCTCGAAGGCGGGGCGGCCGTCGATCCAGGCGCGGAGGATGCCGTCGCGCTTGCCCTCTTCACCGTCCGCGCCGAGGGTGTTCATCTTCGCGTACTGTTCGACGCAGTACCAGCGGTTGTTGTCGAGGAACCCGCGGTAGCCCTGGTTCCAGACCCAGCCGCTGCCGTAGCTGCCTTGCATGTCGGCGTGATAGCAGTAGTATCCCACCCCCTGCTTGCCGGCGAGCGGATTGCCTTCGGGAATGGCCAGCTTGAACGATCCGCGGGCGGACCAGCCGTTCTTGCCGTTGACGCGGGCGCCCCCGTTGCCGGCCCATCCGTAGCGGGCGTAGCGTCCGCTGAAGCCGGGCATCTTGCCGCCGTCGACCGTCGGGTTCCAGTCGTCGCCGAAGCGGAGGTAATAGCGGAAGTAGATCTCCTCCGGCTCGGAGCCGTCTTTCTCCATGAAGTTGTAAAGCGTGTTCATCGCCCCGGTGTTCCCCTTCGCGAGCAACACGCGGCAGGCCTTGCCCTGGAACGGCTCGAACTCGTTCTCGGGGTGCGCGGCGACGGCTTCGAGTTGCCCGCCCGCGCGCGACCATTCCTCCTTCCAGTTCTCCGCCTCGAAACCGGTGGCGAACAGCACGTCGGGATCCTTTTCGATTCCGCGATCGGCCGGATACTTCTGCGCCAGGCCGAGGATCGGATCCATCGGCTCGACGACTTCCCCCTGATCGCACGCGAAGACGCCCACTTCCGACGTGCCCGACCGGCCGACCGACACCAGCCGCAACGTCGCCTTCGCGATGCGGTCGGCGGGCTTCAATTCGCTCAGGTCGAAGCGGACCAGCGCGGGAAGCGAACCGGAGACGACGATCCGCTCGCCGTTCCCCATCGACCGGTAGGTCGAACGATTGAGATGCGTGTCGGCGACCGCTTCGAACGTTCGCGGCTGCCCGCCGACCTCGACGACGAGCCGCGGGCGATTCGCCGCCTGTTCGACTTCGCGGCTGTGGAACGCCGAGTCGCCGGAACCGTTCGTGTTCCGCAACAGCACGCCCTTACTGCGGAGTTTGCCCGAGGCCCACTGGCGGACGAGTTCGGTCACGTCCCACTCGATGGGAACATCCGCGCGGCCGCCGGGCACGCTCGCCGCCGCGAAGGGATTGTCTCCTTGCTTCTTCCCTTGAGCGTCGAGCCAGTCCCCTTCGCGGTTGCGCCAAGGCAGCGCGCCGGCCCGGTTGTAATAGGTGTGATTCGCCCCGTCGCTATGTCCGGGGGCGCCTTCGGCCCAGTCGTCGGGGGCGGCGAACAGCGGCGAGGCGCAGAACGCGGTCAGCAGAACGGCGGAAAGATGCGGCGAGGAAATGCGCATGGCGGTGCTTCCGTATGACGTCGCGAACGAATCCGACGAGGCACACGACGAGCCCCGCCCCGGCCCTACAAGATAGCCCAGGGCCACGCTCGAATGCGAGCGCACGGGGCATGAGTGCCTGGAGCCTGTTGTGCGACGACGGCCTAATGGAGACAGCGAGGCGCTGGCGGAGCAGGGCCGGCTGTGCCGGCCGAATGCCGGACGCGGCTTCCTTCCGGGACCGGCGACAGGCATCCAAGCCGCTACCGTTCGTTCGTGCCGGCCGGCCGACTTCAGTCCGCGAGCCTCGCCCGGCAGAGCTTCTTCTTGCCGGCCCACACGAGCAACCCGTCGACGACCGCGATGCGCTCGTCGAACGCGCCGATCGGGCGGCGGTCCTCGCCCAGCTTCGCCCCCCCCTGCGCGATGAGCCGTCGGGCCTCGCTCTTCGACGGGGAAAGCTGTAATTCGACAAGCAACTCCGCCGCCGCGATGCTTCCGTCGGCGAGCTTCGATCTCGACAGCATTCGCTCCGGGATCTCGGCCGGCAGCCCACCTTCGCCGATCTCCTTCTGCCAGCGATTTCCCGCCTCTTCGGCGGCATCCAGCCCGTGAATCTCGCAGATGACCATTTGCCCCAGCGTCATCTTGGCGAACTTGGGGTGCCCCGAGAGCAGGGACTCGACCTCCTGCTCCGGCAGGTCGGTCAGCAGTTCGTAGTAACTCCGCATGCAATCGTCGGGAAGCTGCATGAACTTCTTCATCATCTCGTAAGGGGCCTCGGCGATGCCGATGTAGTTGCCGAGGCTCTTCCCCATCCGCCGCACGCCGTCGAGGCCGACGAGAATGGGAGACATCACGCCGATCTGCGGGGCCAGTCCCTGCTGCTTCTGCAAATCGCGGGCGAGCATGAAGCTGTAAAGCTGCTCGGTGCCGCCGAGTTCGATATCCGCCCGCACGATCACCGAGTCCCAGGCCTGCATCACCGGGTACAGGCACTCGTGCAGATAGATCGGGTTTTCCTCCTTGAACCGCTTGGAAAAATCGTCCCGCGTGAGAAGCTGCGCGACGGTCACCTTGCCGCACAGTTCGAGCAATTCGGCGAACGTCATCTTCCCGAACCAGTCGCCGTTGCGGACGACTTCGGCATTCGAGAGATCGAGCACGCGGCCCACCTGCTCCAGATAATCGCGGGCGTTCGCTTCGACCTGCTCGGCGGTGAGGCGAGTGCGGGTCTGATCGCGGCCGCTGGGGTCGCCGACCAATGCCGTGTAATTTCCGATGATGACGACCGCCTGATGGCCCAGTTCCTGGAACTGCCGCATCTTCCGCATCGGCACGGTATGCCCGAGATGCAGATCGACGCCGGTGGGGTCGATGCCGTACTTGACGCGCAGCGGCGTGTTCGTGCGGCGGCTGTGTTCGAGGCGCGCGGCGAGTTCCTCCTCGGGGACGATCTTCTCGACACCGCGGCAGATGAGTTCCAGTTGCTCGGCGACGGGGGGGAAGGGCATGGGCGGGACTCGAGGGCGAGCGGCGCGAAACGCCTCACGGGGAAACGGGAAATCTCGACGAGCGCGAATCGTGAGCGTACCAAGCGGAGGGTCGGCAATCCACCGACGCGAGTTCGAAGCATCGCCGCATCGAAACTCGCCGGCGCGATCGAAGCGCTCGACGAGTTCGTCGCCGACCGAAGCCGGCGCGGCGGGTGGTATCGAAGCCGTGATTCTTCGCGTTGCGCGATCGGGTGGTATCGAAGTCTTGATTCTTCGCGTTGCGCGGCACGATCCCTTGGCGCTCATCGCGATGTTGAACGTCTCGACCGACCGGCGGCATGATCGATGCCCGCTCTCCGAGGCCGAATTCCGCGCCCTCTTGAAGGCCGCCAACGCCGGATTTGTCGTAATGCGGATGAAGGGGCCGGATCGGGCAATGCTTTACGCCGTCGCGGCCTGCACCGGATTGCGGGCCAGCGAGCTCGCCAGTCTGACGCCCGCGAGCTTCGATCTCGGCGGCGATCCCCCAACGGTGACGGTGCAGGCTGCGTATTCAAAGCATCGGCGGAAGGACGTGCTTCCGTTGCACGCGCGCCTCGTCGACATGATTCGACCCTGGTCGAAAAAACCGGCGGGCGAGCCGACGTGGCCGGGGACATGGGCCAGTTCCAAGCACGCAGGTAAAATGCTGCAGGAAGACCTCGAAGAGGCTGATATTCCCTACGTCGACGATAACGGCCTGTATGCCGACTTCCATGCCTTGCGGCACACGTTCATCACGAACATGGTGAAGTCTGGCGTGAACCCGAAGACGGCGCAATCGCTCGCCCGCCATTCGACGATCGATCTGACTATGAACGTCTACACGTCCTTGACCGTGCATGATCAGGCGTCTGCCTTGGCGTCGCTTCCCGCGGTTCCCGTTCCCGGCATGCCGGTTTCTGACGCCGGCGCGATGCGAGCGACCGGAACGGACGGCCCGAAAAAGGTGCCCACTATGGTGCCGAGGGGTGCCGAAATTGGTGCCATCCGCCTCGCATCGGAGCCGTGCGACTCCGCACCGGATTGCACCGACAACGGTCGCGAGCGCGGGAGGACGAGGCGGAAGAAAACCCCGAAGAACTCCGTAGAAGACGCGACTGTTCGCGCCAATCCGCGTCGTGCTGCATCGCGTTGCCAAGCGGAGAGGGGGGGATTCGAACCCCCGGTGGACTCGCGCCCACTCCGGTTTTCAAGACCGGTGCATTCGGCCGCTCTGCCACCTCTCCTCGTTAGTCGAAATTCGGGCTTTCCTGATATCTCGCTCGCCGAGGCGGTTTTCTATTTAGCATCTGCGATTACACCTGATATAGTGTACGGACAGTTCAATAGGATGCCGGGGACACTTGGACCGCTAAGACCATAGGTGCCCCTGGACTGCTCGAAATCGGCGGCGGGGAATATACGGACGTTATTATATCGCGGACCAGGGGGTCTGCAACTGCTTTCTTCACTGAGCCGAGGGGTTCATCCCCTCGGTGGGATTACGGGGGCCTGATGACGAATGCGGCCGCGCGGTTGGGGAGGCCGTGAGATCACCGAGGGGATAAACCCCTCGGCTCGACTTCGTCGATGCTCCATCCTCCATCCTCCATTCTCGATCCTCCGGACGCTCGGTCGCGACGCCGCGCTCCCCTGCGCTGGCGGCTGCGCCGCGGCGCTGCAGGTCGCGGCTAACCGAGTTAGGGTTGGCCGTTGCCGGCGTGCATCAACTCGCGGGGGATTTCCCGCAACTCTTCGTAGCCGCGCTTCACGCACGTCAGATTGTCCTGCACCACCTGCTCGCCGCGCTTGCCGAAGTATTTGCGGAGGGCGGCTTCGACGCCGGCGTAGACTTGGTCGGCAGTCATTTCTCCCTCGCGGGAGAACGGGGTCAGCTTGAGGAACGCGCCCAGCAACACGATCCCCTGCATTCGCATCTGCAGGTCGGCCAGCGTGGCGACTTCCCGCGCGATCTTCACCGTGTCGGCGAAGAACACCCGCAAGTGCTTGTCGCGGATCGTCTTCTTGTGGTGCGCGGGAATGCGCTCCCAGACGTCGTGCGGATCCGCATACGGGCTTTGCATGAAGATCGCCCCGCCGTCGACCATTCCCTTCAGCGGGTTGCCGCTTTGCAGGGCCGTCGTGTCGTTCAAGACCACGAGATCGACGTGCTCCAGTTCGGCGTGCGAGAAGATGTGCGACTCGGCGATCGTGAGATAATACGTCGTCGGCAGTCCCTTTTTCTCCGAGCCGTACTTGGGATAGGCCTGCACGTCCTTGCCGAACACCTGCCCGCCGATCGTGGCGATGACCTTGTTCGTGGTGACCGAGCCGAAGCCGCCGATCGAGTGGCCGCGCATCGAGAAGGCGCCCGGCGGGCGGAGGTCCGGATCATCGTTCACCGGCAGAGCGAGGGGGTGCTTGATCCCCACGCAGAAGTAATCCGGCCCCTCGGCGATCATGTTCTGGAACACGGCGATCAAATCGCCCGGGCGCACGTCCCGGCTGCCGAGACCGGCGGCGCCGTGGTGAATCTTCGGCACGGCGGCGATCCGCTCGTGTCCCATTTGGCCGTTGACGGCGTCGCAAAAGGCGGCTTTGATTTCCCGCGTGAGGTGGTTGCCGGTCGTCGAGAGGGGGTCGTCCATGCGTTCGATGACGGTGAAGGCCCGGCAGTGCCGCAATTCCTCGACGATGCGTTTCGCGGGGAAGGGGCGGAAGCAGGTGACGTTCAGGCAGCCCGCCTTGATGCCGTATTCCTCGCGGAGGAAATCGACCGTGGTGAGGGCGGTCTCCATGTAGCAGCCCATGCCGACGAGGATGTACTCGGCGTCGTCGCAGCGG
>JBBDNT010000298.1:0-11703 GCA_040877445.1 Planctomycetaceae bacterium | reverse complement strand
GTTGCGGAGCGCCCCCGCCACCCATCGCCGAAGAGTGTTGGCGTCGCCAAAAACTCTTGCCACACCCACGGCCCGATGCGTGTCGGCCATCCTTGACCCGCGTCGCCCGTCGGTTCATAATGAATGGTCTTTTCCCGGTTTCAGTGATTTCGATTTTCCCGCGGAGCCGCCCGGCGATGAACAAGGCTGAACTTCAGGAGTTCAGGGAGGCTTTGCTGCTTCTTCAGGCTCGAATTCGCGGCGACGTCGAGCATTTGAGGGATGGGGCGCTCAACGGCGGGAACGGCCACCGCGAGACGAAAAGCCCCACCCACATCGCCGAACTCGGCACCGAAACCTACGAGCAGGACTTCTCCCTCCGCGTCGCCGAAAACGACCAGGAGGTGCTGGAAGAAATCACCGCGGCCCTCGGCCGGATCGAAGCGGGATCCTACGGCCTGTGCGAAGCCTGTCAGCAGGCCGGCAAGCCCGCTTCCAAGGCCGCCATCAAGAAGGCGCGGCTGCGAGCCATTCCGCACGCCCGCAATTGCATCGAATGCGAACGGAAGCGCGAAGGGTCGGCGGCTTGACGCCGCTTCCTCGAAGCCGATATGCGCTGTACGTCGTGCTCGCGCTCGCGGCCGCCGGGACGGATCTGTACTCCAAGCACGTCGTGTTCCGCGACCTGGGTTACCCCGCGTCGAGCGAAAACCGCCCGCACGTTCCCGATCGACCGGGCGATCATGAACAGTTCGAGCCGGCCCGCGACCTCGCGGGCAACGTGATCGAGGGGGTCTCGGAAGCGTATCTCGACGGGTGGGTCGCCTTCCGCCTTTACACCAGCTTCAACGAAGGGGCGTTGTGGGGGGTCGGCCAGGGGGGAAGCTGGGTCTTCGCCGCCCTCAGCGTGATCGCGATCGTCGGGGTCATCTACTGGCTCTTCCTCCACGGGGCCGCCGCCAGCGCCTGGTTGACCGTGGCGCTCGCGCTCGTCTCCGGCGGAGCGCTGGGGAACCTCTACGATCGACTGGGCGGGCACGGTTGCGTGAACATCGCCACCGGGGAAATTCGCCACGCCGTCCGCGACTTCCTGCTGTTCTCGTTCGGCGGATGGCACTGGCCCGTGTTCAATTTCGCCGACGTGTTTCTGGTGACCGGCGCCGTCATGCTCGTGCTGCAGTCGCTGTTGATGCCCGACCCGCACCCGTCGGAAGAGCCTCTCCCGTCGGAAGCCAGCGAACCGGCGACGACCACGAAGTAAGCGACCAGGGGGGCCGCCCTCCGATGAGTTCCGAATCGACGAATCGCAGTCGCGGCGGCGCAAGCCGCGCGGCGTCTTCGGAGGCATGCGTGCGACCGCTTCTTCGTCATCGTCGCGGACGCGCCTGGGCGGACTCCCCCCGCTCACGCGGGAGGCTCGCAGGATCACGCGGGAGGCTCGCGACCGGCGCGCTGCTCGCGGCTTGCGCGTCGTTGCCGTTCGTCGCCGGTTGCGCGGACGAGTCGTTCCCGCCAGCGGATCACCGCGCGTTGCGGGCGGCGCTCAATGAAAACGGGAACGCGGCCATCGCGAGTTCCGGCGGCGAGATCAAGGTGGTGAGCCTCCGCGACGCGGGAGTCACGGACATTCAGCCGCTGGCCGGGCTCCCGTTGATCGCCCTCGATCTGACCGGCGTGCCGATCGACGATTTGACTCCCCTTCGGGGGATGCCGCTCGAGGAGTTGTTCCTCGCGGAGACGCGCGTCGCCGACCTGTCGCCTCTGGCGGGCATGCCGCTGCGGCGACTGGTGCTGTCGAACACGCAAGTGACCGACGTCCGTCCGCTGGCGGGAATGCCGCTGCTGTCGCTGGACATGTCCGGCACGCCGGTCGCGGACATCGCGGCGTTGAGGACGCTGCGCCGTTTGCAGCGGCTGAACATCGCCGGAACCGCGGTCGCCGACCTCTCGCCACTGGCGGATCTGCCGCTGACGAAGCTCGAATTCACTCCGTCGCGGATCGAGCGCGGCTTGGATGCCGTTCCGCGATGAACGCGGCGCGGCGACGGTGCGAATCCGGAATCTGGACATTTGCCGCGCTGGACGCCATAGTGGGGTTTCCAATCGCGCGAGGAACCACCGAATGTTCGCCACTCGATTCCGGCTCGCTTGCGGCTGTCTTCCGGCTCTGATGTTCCTCGCGGCGACGCCGGCGGTCTGGGCGGCGGAGGCCGGCGAGCAGTTCGTCCCGCTCCGCTCGACCGGCAGCTATCCCATCCAGACGCGCGACGCCGCCGGCACGCCCTGGAACATGACGCCCAACGGCGCCATGCGATTCGGCACGTCGTACGTCAACACCGCCGGCACGCTGACCGTCGACGGCAGCGCGCTCGGCTTCTCGCAATTGGCGATCAGTGCCGACGGACTGGAGTTGAAGGGCACGGCTTCCCTCGGCAACCTCCGCATCACCCGCCGCGTGCGGATCGACGTGAAGTCCGGCCTGTGCCGCTTCGTCGATGCCTTCGAGAACGTCGGCGGCGTCGCGATGAGCGTGAACGTGAGCCAGCGGTACACCGTTTCCGGAAACGCGCAACAGATGGTGACGGACGGCGGGACCAACCTTCCGCGGGATTCGACGACCACGCTGGGAAAGAACGAATCGGGAGTGCTGATCGTCCACAACCGATCGGGCACGGCCGAGGCGACCTCGCTCGCCGTGTTCCTCGCCGCCCGAAACAGCGCGGCGAAGCCCACCGTTCAGAACACGAGCTACAGCAACATCATCTTCACGCTGCCCCTGTCGATCGAGCCGCGGCGCACCGCGGCGGTGTTGCACGGAGTCGCCCCGCAACGGCTGACCGCCGCGCCGGCCGGAGGGGAACTCGCGCGGTTGTTCATCCCCTTCAGCCAGCCTGATTGGACGCGGGACTTGCCGGCCGAACTGCGGACCACGTTCGTGAACTGGCGGCCGGTTCGCGGAGCGGGGTCGACCGGCCGCTCGCTGTTGCAGCCGGTGCTCGATCTCGTGTTCGACCGCGGCGTGGAACGTGGACCGCGGCAGGACGTGCTGCTGATCGACGATCAGACGCGGCTCGTCGGCCAAGTCGAAGGAACCGGCTTGACGCTTCGCGGCCGGTTCGGAGAGACGCCGGTCGTCCTCGACGAAATCGCCGCGCTGGAAGGCCGGGAGCATTTCGTGCGGCTGTACTTCCGCAACGGAGACGTGCTGGGAGGCGCCGTCTCGCGGTGCGACCTCGTGCTCGCCAGCGAGCACGGCGTGCGCGTTCATCTGCAACCCCACCAGGTGCGCCTGCTGATGATGCGCGCTTCCGAGAACGACGGGGCGATCCGCGCCGCCGACAATAACGGCCGGGCGCCCGTAATCGACCTCATCGCTCTCGACCTGCGATCCGGCGACCGCTTGACCGGCCGACTCGACGACGATCAACGAATCGGCATGGCGACCCCCTGGGGTTCGCACGACGTTTCCTGGAAGGATGTCGGAGACATGCGGATCGTCCGCGACGAGCAGCCGCTGCATCGGATCGAGTTTCGCGACGGCAGCCGGCTGCGGACCATCCTTCCGCCGCAATCGCTCGCGCTCCGCGACACGCGGTTCGGCACGGTCGAGGCGGCGACGATCGAGATCGCCGGTTGGCAGACCGTCTCGCCGATCCCGCCTGCCGCCTCGCTTTCGAACGCGGACGCCGCGGCATCCGCGGAAAACGGTTCCTCCGGTTCCGCGTCCGGGACGGAAGTCGCTTCGTCGAGCACGCCGCCGCCGCCGATGCCGGAACCGGCGAGCAACCTGCCCGCGGCCGACGAGTCCCGCCGTCAACTGGCGCTCGCGCTGTTGAAGAGCGCCCGCGAGTCGATCGCCAAGGGAGAGCTCGACGAGGCCCGCCAGCAAGCGGAGGTCGTGCGGAAGTTGGGGGCGAAATTGCTTCCCGACGACGACACGCCCGAGCGGGTTCTGCGCGACATCCCGCGCCCGCGAACCGCCGAGCCGGCGGCGGCGGGCGAACCATCCGCCCCCGCCCCATCGACGGCCGCCGCGGTCGAGGCGACCGCCGCCGAAGTCGCTTCCGACGAAGATGCCGAAGCAGAAGACGCCGACGATGCCGAACTTTCGCGGCCCGGCTTCCCGATTCAACTGCGTCTCATCGGAGGAAATCTGCTCGTGGGCCGGCTGGCCGAAGCCCGGATGGCGTTCGTCACGACCGCCGGAGAACTGCGCATCGACGCCGCCGGGATCGCCGGTTTCCAGCCGGTGGAGGATCCCGAGCGGCGCGTGGAGAACGTCACGCTGCGACTGAAGGACGGCCGCACGATCCAAGTGCGGCCGGTGAACGCGAGGCTCGAATACCAGGCTCTGGGGCGGTCCTGGCAGATCCCCTGGCAGCACGTGCTCGAGTACTCCGTCGACGCGGAACTCGCTCCCGAAGATTGACTCGCTGGTTCCAGGCCGGGCGGCTTCCACGCCCGGCCTCGGCTCTTTCCGTTCGACAAAGGACATGACGGCATGAACGCTACCCAGCCGCGTGCGACGCGCGCGTCGAGCGCCGTTTTCCGGTCGCTGTGTCTGGCCGCCGCCTGTGCCGCGACGATTCTCGCGGCGCGTCCCAGCGCCGGCGATGTCTTCTTTCCGATCTTCCCGGAAGAGCTGGCGCCGGCCCCGTTCTTCGATCCCGTCGACCTCGCGCCGCTCCAGTTCGATCCGCAGCCGGCGGCGCTCGATCCGTTCGAAGTGCGGATCGCCCAGTTCCGCGCCGCGGACCTGCAACTGGTCGCGGCGCCCCACGTCGCGGCCCCCGAGGGGTTCGTCCAGCCGACCTATCAAGCCGTCATGGATCAGCAGGGGCAGCAATACTCCATTCGGAACAACGGCACGTTCGCCAATGGGAACGGATCGATTTCCAGCGCCTCGGCGTTGCAGGTGCAGGGCGGCTCCGTCCAGATGACCAACGTGATGATGTCCCCCGCCGGAGACGAGTACGTCTTCAACGGGCAGCGCGGTTTGCAGTTGCAGGTCACCCGGCGGATGTTCTTCGACCGCGAGGCGGGGGTCGTGCGGCACGTCGACAGCATTCACAACCGCTCGGCGAATCGGATCGACAACCTGCCGGTGTCGGTGTCGACGCAGTTCGGCCGAAGCCCCGCCGGCCGCATCGTCAGCGATCGCGGCCGCGATAACCCGGCCCAGTTCGAGGAAGGCGAAGAGGCGGTGCTCGCCTGGGCCGATCCGAACCAGGGACAGAATTCGGTGCTGTTCCACGTCGGCGAAGGGAAGGGGACGCCGCGCCCCGTCTTCCAGAACCAGAACAACGCGAGCTTCCGCTGCGATTGGAACCTGAGCCTCAAGCCCGGCGAGACCGTCTCGCTGGTGCATTCACTCGCGATCCGCAACCTCGCCGCTTCGCCGCCCAAAGACGAACTGGCGAAGCTCGTGCAGCCGCTGCGCAGCGGCACGTGGATCCGCGGTTTGCCACGCGAGCTGACGCGGACCATCATCAATCACCGCCAGTCCGGATACTGGCCCGCATCGCCCCAGGCGGCGCTCGACTGGCACGCGCTCCAGACCGAGCCGGAGCAGATCGACCTGCTGGCGATCGGCGAGACGACGCGGCTGCTGGGGACGGCGGCGCTGGAGACGGTCGTCGTCCGCACGCGGTTCGGCGAGATGGCGGTTCCCGTCGCGGAGATCGCCGCCGTCGCCGGTCCCGGTTTCGCGGGCGGCCGCCCCGGCGTCCTGTTGCGCAACCAGGAGTGCTATACGGGCGAACTGCGGCTCGACGGGTTGGCCTTCACGCTGGCCGGCGGTCTGCGGACCGAGGTCGATCCCGACCGTCTCGACCGGCTCGTGTTCCGCGCGTCGAACGAGCCGGTGGAGCCGGTCGCCGCCTTCCTCGAGACGATCGACGGCGATCGCGTCGCCTTCGATCCCGCGGACGCGAACGCGGTGCGGATCGAGGCGGTCCTCCCCTGGGGAGTCCGCACCGTTCCGCTCGACGAAATCATCCTGCTGCAATCCGGCCCGCAGGGCGGTTACCAATTGTCGCTGACCGACGGCAGCCGGTTCTTCGCGTTCCTGTCCGGCGATCCGCTCACGGTGCGGACCCGCGCGTTCGGTCCCCGCGAGTTCCGTCCCGAAGAGTTGCGGTACGTGCAAACCGGCCGCGCGCCCATCGACGACGAGGATCTTCCGGTTCCCTCCGAGCCGGCCTTCGACGTCGCCGGCGACAATCGCGTGGTGGGCCGCCTCGATCTCGCGTCGCTCCGCATGGTCGTGCAAGGCCGCGAGATGCCCCTCGATCCCCGCGAGATTCGCGACCTGGAGTCGCTCGCCGACGCCCAGGACGACGCCGGCCCGCGGACCTGGCGGACCCGGATGTGGGACGGCAGCGTGCTCGAGGGGCGGCTCGTCGATGTGGTGCTGCCCGTCGCCGCCGGAAACGAAACCCTGCACCTTCCCGTCGCCGACCTCCGCGAAATGCACGTCTTCGCTTACCCCGACGAAGTGCGGGTCCGCATCGCCGGGCTGATCGCGAAGCTCGGCGACGAAGACTTCGAAACCCGCGAGACGGCGACCCGCGAACTGCGGCAACTCGGCGAGATCGCCGACGCGCTGCTGCGCGAAACGCTCGAGCGGCAACCGGAACCGGAAGTCCGCGGGCGCATTCGAACGCTGCTCGAACGCCAGCGCTGACCGCGTGTGACGAAGCAGGGTGGGGTGCCGCGCCCCGGCGCTTTGCGCTGTCGATTACACACGACTCCCCGCCATTTTGCGAGAATCCGGCACGCGATTCGCGCCCGCCTGCCGAGCGGTTCTTTCGACCGTCGATCAGGCGTTCGTGCCTTTGGTGGTCGAGAGACTCCTGCTATCGCTCGCGACGCTCGGCTTCGGGATGCGAAACCGTTGGGGTCGCCGGAACGGGGGCCGGTCGATCGTCCGCACCCCGTTCCGCCCACCGCAACAACCCCGGCAGAAGCACGAGGTTGCCCGCGAGGCCGCCCAGCATCGCGGCGCTCACCAGCACGCCGAAGTGCACCAGCGGGATGAAGTGCGACTGCGTGAGCACGCTGAAGCCGGCGACCAGCGCCGCCGTCGAGAACACCAGCGCCCGTCCCACTTGCTGCTGCGTTCCCTCGAGCGCGTCCTCGACGCTCAGCCCCCGCTCGCGGCCGCGGCGGTAGCCCGCGATGAAATGGATGCTGAAGTCGATCGTCAGCCCCATCGACACGCAGGCGATCATCGCCGTGCCGATGTTCACCGGCAATCCCAGCCAGCCCATCGAACCGACCACGAGGACGATCGGCACGATGTTCGGCACCAGCGAAATCAGCCCCACCGGGACGCTGCGGAAGGCGATCATCATCATCAGCCCGATGCCCGCCACCGCGATCGCGAAGCTCGCGAGCTGATCGTCCAGCAGGCTCGAAATCAACTCCGCCAGCAGCACGAACGGCCCGGTCGTTTTCGCGTCCGGAAACTCCTCGCGGGCCGTCTCGCGCACCGCCGCGATGAGCGCCTCCTTGGTTTCGGCGGGCTGCCGTTCGATCGACCGCAGCACGATCCGCATCCGTCCGTCGGAAGTGTTCGGGTCGCCGTCGGGATCGGGGGCGTAAAGGTTCGAGACCATCTCCGGCTCGGCCTGGCGGAGGACTTCGAGCCGCCGCTGCGGCGTGCCGGTGATGAACGGCAGCGTGGGGATGGAGTCGAGCGCGTCGGTCAGCGAAGTGACCTTGGTGAGTTCGGGGTGTCGTCGCCGCAACTCGCGAAGCCGCGCCGTCAACTCGCGCACGCGTCGCAGATCGTCGTTGCGGAGCGCTCCGCCAGCCGAGGCGTTCCCCGGCTCGGTCGGGATGGTGAAGTTGACTTCCCACGTTCCCGCGCCGCCGAGCCGCTTCTCGACGAATTCGAGCGAGCGGACGATCTCGCTGTCGCCGCGGAAATTGCGGCTGAAGTCGGTCTCGACGTCGAGCCGCAGAACGCCGGCCGCCGCGAAGGCGAACAGCGCGAGCGCTCCGGCGAGCAGCCGGCCGGAACGCAGCCGCGTCCAGCGACCGCCGCGCGTCAGGAGGCCGGACAAGGGGCGGTCGGCCGGGTTCATCCGCGGATCGGTGCCGACGCCGACGACGAGCGCGCCGCCGGGCAGGATCGAGGCGGCCGCGGCGAGCACGATGATCGCGGCCAGCCCCATCATCGTGCCGAAGCTCCGCACGGGGACGATGCGGCTCGACAACAGCGCGAGGAACCCGACCGCGGTGGTGGCGCAGGTCCAGAAGATCGCGGGGGCGAGGTCGGCGATCGTCTCGCGGAGAGCGTCGACTCGGTCGCGGGTGCGGCGCTCTTCCCGAAAGCGGACCGCCACATGCGTCGCCGTCGCGATCCCGATGATCGTCACCAATGAATTGAGCATCGAGCCGACCATGCTCAACCGGGCTTCGGCGAGCACCAGCGCGGCCTTGGTCCAGAGAATCGTGGCGATCACCACGAGCAGCGGCAAGGCGACCCACCGCGGGTTGCCGAACAGCACGAACAGCACCGCCGCGAGCACCCCCAGCGACCACCACAGGAACCGCTCGCCGTCCTCCTCGACGAAGCGGAACAGATCATGAATCTGTACCGGCTCGCCGACGACGTGCGCGGGCGGATCGAACTCGGCGGCGACCCGGCGGATCCCCTCGATCGTCTCTCCGCGCGACACCGGCCCTTCCCCCGGGTTCGCGAGCCGAATGAGCACCGCGGCGGTGCGGCGATCCTTGCCGACCAGCAGGCCTTCCGAAAGCTCGAAAATGACCTCCCGCTTGCCGCGGAACAGCCGCAGCAGCGGCGAACCGGCCGCGGTGGCGTAATCGCGCGTGCTTTGCGGCAACACGCCGGGCACCTCGTCGAGCCGCGCCGCGAGTTCCCTCACTCGCCGAACGGCTTCGGCCGTGAGATCGAGTCCGTTCGGCTGGAGCAGTTGCCCGTCGTCGTAAGCGACGAGGACCAGTTCGTCTCCGCCGAACAGCCGCTTGCTTTCGAGATAATCGACGAGCACGGGATCGTCGGGGCGGTACAGCGCCTCGATCGACTGCTCGAATTCGAGCCGCTGCGCGACGGGCCAGGCGACCGCGACGAGCAACAGCGCGATCGGGAAGAGGAGCGAGCGAACGCGAACGAGAAACCCCGCGACGCGTTCGGCCCGGAAGTGGTTGCGCCTCATGCGGAACCTTCGTGAAAACGGCCGGCGCCGCATTCTAGCGAACGGATGCGCGCGTCATAAGGCCGAATCGCATCGCGCGAACCTCCCGCGCGACAGGTCGTCCGGAATTGGCGGTCGGCGGAGTCGGGGCGGGCGGTGAAGTCGCTGGGCATGCTCGCTCGCCCGCTTCGCAGTGTGAGCGCGGATCATTGCCGAGGTCGCGGCAGGGCGGACGCGGCAAACGAACGCGCGAACGTCCAATCTCGAAGCTCGTCTGACGACGGAACGTCGAAGTTCGCATGACGAAACTCGGCGAACGGGATATGGAACCCACCCCTGCCGTGAGCTAGAATGGATCGCGGAGGTATTCGATGGCGATTTCCTTTCCCGCGGACACTGTCCCGCTTCATGCGGATTCCCAAGGCGTCGTCCGCGTGGGCGCGACCCGCGTGACGCTCGACACGGTCGTCTCCGCCTTTCTGGAAGGCGCGTCGGCCGAGGAGATCGTGCAGCAGTATCCCTCGCTGGATCTCGCCGACGTCTATCAGGTGATCGCCCACTATCTGCGGCACACGGCGGAGATCGACGAACATCTGAGGCAACGCCGCGACGTCGCCGAGGCCGTCCGGCGGGAGAACGAGGCGCGGTTCGATCCGCAGGGGATCCGCGACCGCCTTCTGGCCCGCCGCAACGCGGACCGCCAGTAATGGTGCGCTTCGCTGCTGACGAGAATTTCAACAACGACATCGTCCGTGGATTGCTGCGCCGAACCGCGGACGTCGATATCGTGCGAGTTCAGGATGCGGGATTGTCCGGCGCGGACGACGCGGCGGTGCTGGAATGGGCGGCGCAAGAAGAACGGGTGCTTCTCACGCACGACGCCGCGACGATCACCCGATTCGCCTACGAGAGAGTCCGGACCGGACAGCCGATGCCGGGCGTGTTCGAGGTGAGCCGCCACGTATCAGTCGGCTCCGCGATCGACGACCTTCTTCTGATCGCGGAATGCAGCCTCGACGACGAATGGGAGGGTCAGATTCGCTACCTGCCGCTGCGATGAATTGGTATCTCATCGAAACAGGACATCGTTGGCGCCCGCAACGTCGAAGTCCTTGCCGACTCCTTGAATGCAACAATGCCCAGATACCGCCGGACAGACATCATCAGCACGATCGCCAACGTGGGCGCGCCGTTGTTGGTCTGCGCCCTGCTCGTTCATCGCATCGCGACCGGCCAATGGGCATCGGTCGTGTTCACGACGCTGATATTCGCGGGCGTACACGCCTCTTACGTGATGTGGCTCACCACGCACAATCCGGCGGGCGAGACCGAGAACGGGACGGACTCGGAAAATGACGGCTCCGCGCCCAAGTCGTAGGCGACCTACGGCTGCGCGACCTCGCCGATCGCCACTCGGGCGTGCGCCTGCACTTCACGCTCGTGCCACGGTTCCCAAGGGCGTGCGGGACATCAAGTTCGTCCATCGAGCCAGCGCTTGAACGACGCCTGACTTTCGCCGGAGGGTTTGCCGGCGAGCAGGTTATCGACGCTGATGTCCTCGTCGAGGGCGGGCCAATGGATCCCGCGGCCGCCGCCGATCAATCGCCAGTCCGCCCGCTCCTCGGGCGTGCCGTGTGCCATTCGCGGGAACCACGCGAGTGGGACCGAGATCGTGCGGCCGTCGGCCAGTTCGACCGAGAGCGAATCGTCATCGATGCGCACGTTGAGGACCGCCGGCGGACGGGTTTCAGTCGTTGAAGAAGTCATTCCAGGATTCCAAGGCACCCTGAAGGGGTGCGATTCCGCAGCCCAGGGTCGCGACCGGAGGGAGCGCACCCTGGGTTCGAGGCCGGCGAATCGGCCTCAACCCTGAAAGGGTTGCACTCGGGCGGCGCAACCCGCATCGTTCCTCGACGATGGCGATGGTGTCGGAGTGCAACCCTTTCAGGGCAGCCCTTCCAACATGCTTTATCATGTGGTGATCCGAGGTGTAACCCACAACATGTAGACCAGCCTACCGATGATGCGCCGCCGGTCCACCAGGATTGGTGCTTTCGTGCCTGAACATTGAACTGCACATGTTGGAAGGGCTGCCCCTTCAGGGTTGATTCGCGAGGGGGCGGTCGTGGACCCAGGGTGCGCTTCGCTATCGCTCGGGACCCTGGGCTTTGGAATGTGACCCTTACAGGGTCGAAACTCGAACGTCCTGCTGCTGGAACATGAACTTGGAACTACTGACTGAGCCACACCGGCTCAGTCGTATTCGTCGTCCGGTCGGATCTACGCGATGTCGTCGAAGAGACCGTTGGACAGCAGGAAGAATACGACCCGATCAGAGCGGAGCGCCGGGTGCCACTCTACGCCGTTAACCCTTTTCGAGTGATGCGAAAGAAGTCTTGATGCGACTGAGCGTTATGGTGGATCCTTCGGTTGGCACAAGGAAGGTTCCGCCCCTCGCTCACCCGAAAGGAATCGGGAATGTCGCATCAAGACTCGAAGGACGCCAAGGTCCGGCTGAATGCGGATTGTCTGCGGTTGGCGTTGCGGTGGTTGCTCG
>JBBDNT010000297.1:15508-57197 GCA_040877445.1 Planctomycetaceae bacterium | reverse complement strand
GCACCGCCGCCCCATCGCTCTTCCGAAGCGGATAGTTGTGTAGATACCAATGGCCAAGCGGCCGTGCCCCCCGCCACCCGCCGCGCAATCTGCGTCGCACGCTTGGCGCCCCTTCGCACCGACCGGGCATTGCCCATCCGCCGCGCCTTGGGTACATTGGTACCCAGTCGCGTCGGCGACCGGTTTCGCGCACTCACTCGGAAGGAATCGTCATGTCCAAGCAATACGGCAATGCCACGCTCACTCCGCGGCAGAAGCAGATTTACGAGTTCATCAAGGACAAGATTCTCAACCGCGGCTACGGTCCGACGGTGCGGGAGATCGGCACGTATTGCGACATCGCGTCGCCCAACGGCGTCGTCTGCCATTTGAAGGCGCTCGAGAAGAAGGGGCTCATCGACCGCGACGAAAAGGTCTCCCGGGGCATTCGGCTGAAGCATTCGGTGCGGCAGCAATTGTCCCTGCCGATGGCGGGGCAGATCGCGGCCGGCAAGCCGCTGCTCGCCGAAGAGCAAAGCGAGAAGGTCGATTTCCGCGGACTGTTCGACAACGAGGAGCACTTCTGCCTGAAGGTGAAGGGAGACATGGGGGACATGCAGTTCGCCGACGGCGATTGCGTCGTCGTGCGGCGGCAGGACAAGTACCGCAACGGCGACATCACTGTGGCTCTCGTGAACGGCGGCGACGCGGTGCTGGCCCGCGCCGAGCGCGGGAAGGGAGCGAACAGGTTGGAGCCGATCGGCCGCAAGGCGAAAGCGATCGACCTGAAGAGCGCGGAAATCGTCGGCGTGGTCGTGGGAATGTTGCGGCAGTTCTGACGCGGCGGCGAGTCGAGTCGGAGAAGCTGGACGTGTCGGCAACGACGTGCGCCGGAACTGGTGCGATCGATGCCGGACTGCGTGGCGCTGGCGCAAAGTGGAGATCTTCGATGAAAGCCTACGAAACATCCGCGACGGTCGAGCGGGATGGTGATGTCCGCGTGGTCGGCGTGCCGTTTTCGCCGGGCACGGAGGTCGAGGTGACGATCGCGCCGAAGCGGAAGCCGCCGGAGGAATTCGCCGCGGCATGGCGGCGACTGACCCGTTCGATGCGGGCCGCATCACCCGAGACCACAATCGCGGAGGACGAAATCCAGCGCGAAATCGACGAATATCGGGCCGGGCGATGAACGTCGTCGTGGATACGAACGTATTGCTCTCGGCGGCGCTCCGTGACCGCCTGCCGGAGCAACCCCTGTTGAACGAAACGAGCGGCGGGCAGTTCGCTCAGTAGCGCCAAGCTCACGACAGCGCGTTATGCCCGCGGAGGCGGGCATCCAGGGGCGGCGCGGTTGGGAGTCTGGATTCCCGCCTGCGCGGGAATGACGGAAGTCGCGTTCTTGGCACTACCGTCACTCGAAGGGCAACCCGATGACCATCACACCGCCTTTTTCTCCGCGGGCGGTTCGGCCCCGCTCGTCGAACCGCTCGAAGGTGATGAAGCCCTGCGGCGGCGGGTCGTGGAAGTTGTCGCGATCGTCGGGCGCGGCACCCGGCCGGAGAGCGCCTCCGACGAGATGAGGTACACCACGTTCTGCGCGAGGTGGTCCATTTCCATCACCAGCGCATCGACCCGGCCGGCGAGATACATGTAGACCACCAGCGAGGGAATCGCGATCGACAGCCCCGCCGCCGTCGTGAGCAGCGCCAGCACGATCCCGGCGGCGAGTTCTTCCGCCTTCCCCATCGCGTCGCTGCTGGCGATGTCGCTGAAGGCGAGAATCATCCCCCACACGGTCCCCAACAGGCCGACCAGCGGCGTGACGGTGGCGACGCCGTTGAGCACCCGCAGGTGCTTGCGAAGCTGCGAGACTTGTCGCTCGCCGCCGTCGATCGTCGCCTGTTCGATCTCGACGCTGGGCTTGCCCCACTTGCGGACGGCGTGGGCGAAGATCATCGCGACGGGGCTGCCGTTCTCTTCGCACAGCTTGAGCGCCGATGCCGGATCGAGCTTCCCCCCTTCCAGGTGTTGCAGGAAGCGGTCGACGAACGCCCGGGGAATGACCCGCCCGGAACGCAGCACGACCAGCCGCTCGACCGCGAACCACAGCGCGATCATCGAGGCGAACGCGAACGCGGCGATGAAGAACCAATTGGCCGCGAACTGCACCGATTCCGGAACGTTCGGAATCATCGTGCGTCCGGCAGGACGAATCGGTCCCGGCAACGGCGCTTCCGCGGCGGCTGCGGCGGGATCGGCCGTTCCCGCCGGCTGTTGAGACATTGCCGGCCGATCCGAAACAACAACGACGAGCAGCAACAGCCCGCCGAACAGCGCCGCTCGAATCAGGGAGACCGAGGGCGGCGATTCGGCGTCCGGCGGTGGAGCGACCGATCGCATTCGTCGAACGTGGGCGCCGCGCGGAGAGAGCTGTTCGAGCGGCGATCGAGACGTGATCATGAGGGCTTCCATTCGCGAAAAAGGCTCCTTCATCTTCGCGCACTTGGCGCTCTTCTGTTCGGAATGAATCGAACAGAAGCTCGCAAAGGCCGCGAAGACACGATCAAGAATCTCGCGCGAGGCCTCCACTGTGGATGATTCCTGCTTCGGCGGGGATCGTCAGGCCCCGGCCCGTTTGCGGGCGGCCTCGAGCGGCTCCCGGGCCTTGGCCGCGTGCTCGCTGGTCGGGAACTTTTTCAGCAACTCCTCGTACTTCAGCACCGCTTGCGGCCAGTTGCCGAGTTGCTCTTCGCACTTCGCCGCCTGCAACAGCGCGGGCGCCTGCCACTCCGGAAAATCATAGAGCAAGACGACCTTCAGATACTCGTCACGGGCTTCGCGGTACTGCTGCTCGATGAGATACGTCTCGGCGATGAAGAACTGGCTGCGGGCGGCGGTCTTGGTGCGGCGTCCGGCGGCGCTTTCGACGACCCGCGCGAACACGGCGCGGGCTTCGTCGAACTTCGCCTGCTGCTTGAGCGCCCGTCCCAGCACGTCGTCCGCCTGATGGAGCAACTCGGACTGCGGGCGTTCCTTTCGCATCTCTTCGACCGTGCGTGCCACTTCCGCGTATTTTTTCTGCTTGAAATACGTCTCGGCGAGCAATACCCACAGCCGGGGCAGCCACGTCGCCGAGGCCAGTTCCGCCGCCTGACGTTCGTCGTACAGCTTGCGGAACGCGGCGAGGGCCGCGTCGAGATCTCCCAGGTCGAGCGCCGCTTCCCCTTCGTGGAACCGCGCGAAGTGGCGATAGCGGCTGGCGGGAAACGTCTTCGCGAGCGCTTGCGCCAACTCGCGGACCGCCTTCCAGTCTTCCGCCTCGACGGCGATGCCGATCAAATGATAGGTCGCCACCTCGCGGACCTCGGCGTCGGAAGCCGCGTCCGCGCGGAGGGCCTCGAACACCTTGCGGGCGGCGTCGGACTTGCCGGCGATGCGGTCGCTCTCGGCGAGGCTCAGCCGGGCGTTGTCCGCCAGATCGCTTTCCGGCGACTCCCGGACGAGCCGGCGAAAGATTTCGTCGGACCGCTCGAAGCGTTCGGCCTCGTAGTTGATGACGGCCCATTCGTTGAGCCGCTTGTCGAGATCGGCCGCCTCGGGAAATTTCGCCAACACGCGCTCGTAGGCCTTGTCGGCCTCGTCGATCTTCCCGAGCTTGTGGAGCATCCGCGCCGCCTGCAATCCGGACTGATAGGCGTATCGGCCGGAACCTTCTCGCTCGGCCTCTTTCGGTGCGGCGGATTCCGGCGCCAGCTTGTCGAACGTGCGGGCATAGGCTTCCGCCGCCGGTTCGGTTCGGCCGGCCGATTCCAGCGACAGTCCCCGCATGAACGCCGCCTCCGGCCCGAGTTCCGACTGGGCGTGCTCGTCGACGACGCGGCCGAACGCCGACGCCGCCTCGGCGAATTGCCCCTGTCGGTATTGCGACCAACCCAGTCCGGAAAGCGCCTCGGCCGCGAAAGCGGGCGACTCGGCGTCGACCACCTTCCGGAACAGTCCCGCGGCGCGGTCCCAGGCGTCGGCTTCGTAGGCGATCTCGGCGATGCGGTACGTCGTGCGCGGCAGGAGCGCGTCGTCGGGAGACCGCTTGCCCAACTCCGCGAGACTCTCATCGGAAGCGGCGGTCTTTCCCGCGCGGGCTTCGGCGATCGCCTTCTGCGACAGGGCCTGCGGAACCTGGTCGGATTCCGGACGGAGCTTGAGATAGTCGCTCGCGGCCGCGGCGGCCTCGTCCCATTTCGAAAGCGACAGCAAGCTGTCCGCGTGCAGGATCAGCACGTCGGCATACTCGACCGACGCCTTCCCTTCGCGCAACTCGCTTGCCAGCGGCGCGGCGGCCTCCAGAACTTGTTCATGCCGGCCGAGCTTGCTGTGCGTGCGGGCGAGGTGAAAGCGGGCCAGGGCCGTGTGCTGCGATTGCTTCGCGGTGGAGAGCGCTTTTCCGAACTCGGCGACCGCCTGCTCGTACAGGGCGGTTCGCTCTTTCTCTTCCGTCGATTTCTCGCCGCGCGAATCGAGCACGCGCCCGGCCAACAGCGCGTGCTGCACGGCGAGCGGGCTTTGCGGATGCTCCTTGGGGAACCGCGCGACCAACGCTTGCGCGGCGGCGAGGTCGCCCTGTTGCAACGTCAACTCGGCCGCGAGGTGCAGCGCATCGTCGGCGAGTGCGTGGTCGCGCATGTCGTCGGCGACGACGAGGAAGCGCGTTCGGGCGGCGTCCGGGTTGCCGGCCCGCAGTTCGCTGTCCGCCCAGTGGAACGCGATTTCGCCTGAAAGCTCTTTCGTCTTCTGAGGCGAGTCGAGATCGGCAGCCGCGGCCAGCGCGTCGGCCGCCTCCCGATAATTCCCCGCCGCCTTCAGGCTCAGCCCCTTCCAATAGGCGGCCGAGACGGCCAGTTCCTTGTCCTTTTCGGCCTCCGCGAAACGATCGTGGGCTTTCCGATAATCTCCCAGCCGGTACCACGAGAATCCGCCATTCAACCGCGACAGCGACACGTAGCGATGGCCGGGGAACTTCGTTTCCAGTTCATCGTAGGACTTGGCGGCTTCGTCGAAGCGGCCGAGGTCGAACAGCCGCGTCGCCAGTTTGAGCTGCGCTTCGCCGGCGCGTTCGCCGCTGGGGTTCGAGGCGAGTTCGCGATACAGGGTGATCGCCGCGTCGGGCTGGTTCTGCGCTTCGCGGGCCAGGGCCAATCCGAACTTGGCATCCTCCGACATCGCCCCCTGAGGATGCTTCGACAGCGAGCGGCGGAACGTCTCGGCGGCGGCGTCGGTCTTTCCCTGCCGGAGCTGGGCGTCTCCCAGGTAAGGGAGCGCCCACTCGTGAAACTCGTGCTGCGGGAACTTGTCGACGAACGCCGCGAACTCCGTTTCCGCGGCCGGCAAATCGTCCAGCCGGTAACTGCATTCCGCGAGCCGATACATCGTGTCGCCGAGATTGCGGCTTTCGGGATAATCCTTCACCCAGCTCCGAAACGTCTCGCGGGCGTCCTTGTAGTTCTGCTGATTGAACAGCGTCAGCCCGAGATACAGCCGCGCCAACGGCATGCGGGCATGGTCCCGCGGGGCCGCGGCGAGAAACCGGCGGAACGAACTGACGGCGGCGTCCCAGTCCTTGCGGCGATACGACTCGACCGCGACCTGGTAGTCGTCGTCGGGGGCCGCCAGCGCGATCGGCAGCGACATGTTCGCCACGATCGTGGCGAACAGGGCCGCGCACGCGATGCGCGATCGCCGGGGACGGGTCCGCCGCACGGTTCGTTCGTCAGGATTCGGCACTGAGGGATTCGGCACTGTCCCGCGGAGGGCCGTTCGATCGCGCCCCGTACCGTTCGATTCGCACATGCGACCGCCGTGTTCCATGAAAATCCGCCGCCGGACGGAGCAATGATTCGTCCCGCGGGCCAACTCCGCCCGGGAATTCTTCAATACTAACGGCCACGGGAGGATATCGGCAAGCGGAATGCCGGGCGCGTATTCTCCAGGTTGCGGCGAGAGTTCTTGGCGACGCCAATCTCCGTGGGGATGGGTGGCGGGGGCGCTCCGCAACGCGGAAGCCCCCGTGGCGCGCGACGGGGGCTTTCGCTGCGCGAAGCGCCCCCGCCACCCGTCTTTTTGCCACACGCCAGTGAAAATTGCCACACCCATTCTCCATCGCGCGCGCGACACGCCCGTAGTGACCGGCTTCAGCCGGTCGGCGGCGAAGATGGGATTTCCCATCCCCGCCGATCCTCCATACCAACGCAGACCTCCGACTATGAACAAACAGTCAGTACACCCTTGTCGTTCTCTTCATGACGCATCGACCGGCAGGCTCACGAGCGCCACGCGGAGGTCCATCACGTTGGTGTGCGTCGGGCCGGTGCGGATCAGGCCGTGTGTCGCGTCGAGGAACGGGTAGGTGTCGTTGATGGCCAGAAACGCCGCGGCGTCGAGCCGCTTCTCGCGCGCGAGGCGCAGCGTCTCCGCATCGACGACGCCCCCGGCGGCGTTGGTCGGGCCGTCTTCGCCGTCCGTTCCGCCGGAGAGGATCGCGATGTCGCGCAGCCCGTCGCCTTCCAAGGCGTGCAAGGCGGCGACGGCCACTTCCTGATTGCGGCCTCCTTTCCGCGGGCGGTCGGTCGCGGCGAGATGCACCACCGGCTCCCCCCCGCTCAGCACGCACGCCGGCGGCGCGAGCGGCGCGTGCGTGGCGCGGATCGACACGCACAGGTCCGCGAGTTCCTCGCCCACCCGCCGCGCTTCGCCGGCATTGTGCGAGCCGAGCGAATGCACGGTGTAACCGCGCCGCCGCGCCTCGTCGGCCGCCGCGTCGAGCGCCGTGGCGTTGTTGCCGATGATGTGGTGATGCACCTCGGAGCGAGGCGGCAGCGACCCGGACGCTCCAAGCGTCCGGGTCGCTGCGCGCGCTTCCGCGGCGGCTTCGCGTTCGAGATGGCGAATCACCGCGGGGGGCACGGTCTCATCGCCGTTCGAGGCTCCGTCGTCGGGGACGAATCGGCGCAGGATGTCGAGCGCCTCGCGGGCGGTCGTCGTATCGGGAACGGTCGGTCCGGAGGCGATCGTCTCCAGCGGATCGCCGATCACGTCGGAGATCACGAGTACGATCGTCGTTCCCGCGGAAATCGCGCGGGCCAGTCCGCCCCCCTTGATCCGCGAGAGATGCTTCCGCACGCAGTTCAATTCGTCGATCGTCGCCCCGCCGCGCATCAACAGCCGCGTGACGCGCTGCTTGTCGGCGAGCGTGATCTCGGGAACCGGCGCGGGCAACAGCGCGCTCCCGCCGCCGGAAAGCAGCACCACGCACAGATCGCGCTTGGCGAGGCCCGAAACGATGTCGAGAATTCGCTCCGCACCGGCGACGCCTTCTTCGGTCGGCTCGTTCACTCCCGCGGGACGGGCCGCGTGCAGCTGAATGCGTTCGAGCGGCCGCACGCAATCGGCCGGCACGTTGACCCAGCCGGTCAGTTTTTCGCGGAGCACACCGTCGCCGATGGCCCGCTCGAACGCCGCCGCCATTCCCGCGCCCGCCTTCCCCGTGCCGACGACGGCGATTCGGCCGAGCGTCGCGAGATCGAAGGGATGCCCGCAGATCGTCAATTGATTGCCATCGACCCGCACGTTCTGCGCAACGAGCCGCTCGGAATCGACGGCGGCGACTCCCGCCCGCCAGATGGCGAGCGCGTCTTCACGCAGAGGGGTGGACATGAAAGCGATGTCTCACGCAAAGGCGCCAAAGAATACGCAGCGAGCCTCCCGCGTGAGCGGGGGAGTCAACGGGGATGGGTCGGCAAGTCGAACGATTTCGCGGAACTCGATCGAAACGCTCGAATCGCGGTCACTCCGGCACCTTCTTCGCGTCCTCCGCGCGGCGGGCGGCGAGGAGTTCGACGATGCGGGCGACTCCTTCGGCGACGGGCACTTTCCTCGGTTCGGCCTCGGTGCGCCACTTGATCTCGACCTGCCCTTCCTGTAAGCCGCGTCCACCGATCACCACCCGCAACGGGATCCCGATCAGATCCGCGTCCTTGAACTTGAAGCCCGGCCGGGCGTCGCGATCGTCGAAGAGCACGTCGACGCCCGCCGCGCGGAGTTCGTCGTAATACCGGTTCGCGGCGGCCATCACTTCGGCGTCGGTCACGTTGAGCGGAATCACCAGCACTTCGTAGGGAGCGATGGCGAGCGGCCAGATGAGGCCGTTCTCGTCATGCGAGGTCTCGGCGGCGGCGGCGATGATGCGGTTCACGCCGATGCCGTAACACCCCATGATGATCGGGTGCCGCTGTTCCTTCTCGTCGAGATACGTCGCATCGAGGGCGACGCTGTACTTCATTCCCAGCTTGAAGACATGGCCGACTTCGATGCCGTGCACCAGAGTCAGTTTCTCCAAACAGCGCGGGCAGGGATCGTCGGCGTCGGCGTTCCGCAGGTCGAAGGTGAGCGGAACGCCCTGGCCGTCGTAGTCGAGGTCGTAATCGCGGCGAAGATGGACGTTGACCAGGTGCGCGTCCTTCTTGTTCGCGCCGGTGATGGGGGCGGCGATCGCCGGAACGTCGTGATCCGCGACGATCCGACACTTCAGCCCGACCGGGCCGGCGAAGCCGACCGGAGCGCCGGTCACCCGCTCGATGGTCGCTTCGTCGGCGAATTCGAGAGACGTCGCCCCGAGAGCCCGCCGAAGTTTGCCTTCGTTGACTTCCGCGTCACCCCGCAGCAGCACGGCGACCGGAGTACCGTCGGCGACGTAGATCAGCGTCTTGATCATCCGCGCCGGTTTGCACTTCAGAAACTTGCACACCTGCTCGATGCTACCGACATCGGGAGTCGCCAACTCGGCGAGCGGCTTCATGTCGGCTTCGGGCGTGACGGCGTCGAACGGCTTGCGTCCCGACTCCGCCCGTTCGAGGTTCGCCGCGTAGCCGCACTTTTCGCAGTGAACGATGCGATCCTCCCCGTTCGGCGAAGGCACCATGAACTCGTGCGAGGCATCGCCGCCGATCGGGCCGCTTTCCGCCTCGACCGCGAGATAGTTCAGCCCCGCGCGGGCGAACACGCGGCAATACGCCCGGTACTGCCGGCGGTACACTTCGTCGAGTTGCTCCAGCGACGTGCTGAAGCTGTAGGCGTCCTTCATTAGGAATTCGCTGGTCCGCAGCACGCCGAACCGCGGGCGTTCCTCGTTGCGGAACTTCGTCTGAATCTGAAACAGCGTGAGCGGCAGTTGCCGGTAGCTGCTGACGTGGTGCGCGACGAGATCGGTGATGACTTCTTCGTGCGTGGGCCCCAGCGCCAGATGCACCTTGCGGTCGCCGCGCTTCACCTGGAAGTTGATGAGCACGTTGCCGAACGCCTCGCGGCGGCCGGTCCGTTCGTAAAGCTCGATGGGATGCAGCGCGGGAAGATGCAGTTCGATCGCCCCGGCGGCCTCCATCTCTTCGCGGACGATCGCCTCGGCCTTGCGGAGCGCCTTCCAGCCGAGCGGGAGATAGCTGTAGGCGCCGGCCATCAACTGGCGAATCAGGCCGGCCCGCAGCATCAGGCGATGGCTGGGAATCTCGGCATCCGCGGGGACTTCCTTCAGCGTGGGGATGAACGTCTGGGACCAGCGCACGGGGACTCCGGTTCAGGAGGCAGTCGGCAGTCGGCAGTAGGCAGTCGGCAGTCGGCAGTCGGCAGTCGGCAGTCGGCAGTCGGCAGTCGTTGCGATCGCTCGCTATCCCACGGGGCAGCGCCACGTGGGATAGCCGAACCGAGGAACCATCAAGCATCTCGGCCTGCGGCGGGGCATTCTATCAGATGGCCGAAGGGGTCAACAGGTTCGCCGGCCTCGGTGCGGTGCGGAGAGAACCGGCATGATCCGCGCGATCGGATGCACCGCGGGCGGGGGGGCGGATAGCGGTTCCCGTCGCTCGGCTTCTTCATGGCGAAATCCCGATAAATACCCCGGAGCGGGCTGGGCGGAGGCTTGGTCGCCGGGGTAAGATGGGTGAACCCTTCGCCGCGTCGCCGTTTTCAGCCGCGCGGCACGTCGTCTCCTTTCCGGCGGTCCGCCCGCACCGTCTTCCCAGTCACTTCCGATCCGCGAGGCCGCGATGACTTCTTGGCGCGCTCTCCTTGTCACGACCTTCTGCCTCGCCGCGGCGGCGCCGGCGGCCCTCGGTCAGTCGCTTTCCACGCGGGGCGGGCTTCCCGCGGCGCGGGATTTGGCGCGGCACGGCCTGGTGCTGGACTGGCACAACCACGCCACGATGAACCCGCAACGGGATCGGGTGGCCCACGTATCGAGCGACGAATCCGCGCTGTACGTGCAGGCGTCGGTGGGGATCATCTCCGCGTTCGACATCGAAACCGGCGCGAAGAAGTGGGCCATCCAACTTGGACGGCGCGACCGGGCCAGCCATCCCGCCGTCTCCAACGACGAGTTGGTGATCGTCTCCTCCGGCATGCAACTGTACGCCCTCGACAAGCAAACCGGGAATTCGACCTGGACGATTCAGCTCCCGGCGCATCCCGCGACCAGCCCCGCGATCGACGACGAGCGAATCTACATCGGCGCGCTCGACGGCAGCATGTACGCCTTCGATCTGAAAAAGATCGATCGGTTGTACGACGAGCAGCGGCTTCCGCAGTGGTCGCACCAGACGATCGCCTGGCGGTACCAGGCGGACGGCGAAATCACCACGCCGCCGGTGTTGTCGGGGCGCGTCGTCAACTTCGCCACGCGGCGGGGCTCGCTGTACTCGGTGGGGGTGACCGATCGCAGGCTGATGTTTCAATTCCTGACGGACCGGCCGGTCGCGGCGCCGATGGCCGCCAGTGGGCGGATCCTGCTGCTCGCGTCGGAAGACTTCACCATTTACGGGCTCGACATCGAGACCGGCCGCGTGATCTGGGAGTTCGTCACCGGACTGCCGATCCGCAGGAAGCCCGCCGTCGTCGACGACGACGTGTTCGTCAATCCGACGCGAGGCGGATTGCATTCGTTGAAGACCGCCACCGGCCGCCGCAATTGGTGGAACCCGGACGTGACCCGATTCCTGGCGGCGACCACCTCGACGGTGTTCGCCTCCGACGATTCGGGAAACGTCGTGCTGCTGTCGAGAGAGACGGGCCGGCGGACCGGCTCGCTGCCGTTGCGGGAGTACGACGTCCGCTACTCGAACGACCGGACCGACCGCCTGTTTCTCGCCACCGAGAGCGGCCGCGTGATCTGCATCCACGAAGCGGGCCGGGAGTTCCCGCTGTTCCATCGCTTCCCCGACAAGAAGCCGATCCTCCCGGACTTCGAGCCGGAACCCGCGGAGCAATAGTGCCGGTCGTGCCGTCCCGCCGCGACGGGAGTCACGTCTGCGACGACGAGTCGCGGCGCTCGATCTTGGCTTCCCCCGAGTGCGGCAGGAACATGAACGTGCCGGCGCCGATCGCCACCAGATGCCCCTCCGCCGTGCGGATTTCGCCGGTGGAGACGGCGGTGCGGCGCCCGGAATGCTTCGCTTCTCCCGAGGCGACGAGCGTTTCCCCTTCCCACGCCGGGCGAATGAAGTTCGCGTCGAGCTGCACGGTGACGACGTAATGCCCTTCCGGGGCGGTCGTTCCCGCGGCGCCGCCGAGGACCGTGTCGAGCAGCGTGAGAATCAACCCGCCATGCGCGAGTCCCAGAGTGCGCAGATGCCGCTCTTCGACGACGACCCGAAACACGGCCCGCCCCGCGCGTCGCTCGACCTCCTCGAAGCCGAGATGATTGAGAAACGGCACGTTCCGCGCCGGGGGAGAACTGGGGGAATCGGTCATGGTGCAATGAGAATCAAAATGGTTGTCGCGTCACGGGCGATCGATCCAAGGACAGAAAAATGTGCGTCAGAAAATGCCGTCGCGACGAATCTGCCAACGGCTTCCCTGACTCTCATTTTTCTGTCTTCAATTTTTCTGTTCATCATCCCGCGCCCGCTCGCGACCGCGTCACTCTCCGAGCTTCGCGGCGACCTTCGCCGCCGTCTCGTACAGCCGTTGCGAGCGGTCCTGCCAGCCGAAGTGGTCGTGCTCGACGAGCATCCCCCGCGAGCCGTTGTAGCGGCGGGCGGTGTCGATCCGCTCGAGGTACACTTCGCGCACCTCCTCCGTCAGTTCGGGGCCGAGTCGCTCGCTCTTCGAGTCGAGCGCTTCGGCGAGGAACATCACCGCCTCGGCCTCCTGCACGCCTTCGCGCATCATCTCGAACCGCATCGAGGGGACCGGGCCGTCGGGACCGGGTTGCGCGAGCGCGTAGATCGTCGGCTGCCGCTGCGCGCAGCTCGAGAACGGATACTTGTTGAACAGGTTCGCGGACTCCGTGCGGTCGCCCACCTGCACCGGCAGTTTCCAGAAATCGAGGCACACCCGGCCGAACCCGGCGGTCCGGCAGAACAGGCCGCGCTCCGGCTGGCTGCGGAAGTTGAGCCGCTCGACCGTGTCGAAGTCGCCCCGGAAGAACGACACGCCGGGACCGTTCATGTTCCAGATCGGCGGGGGGAGCATCTTCTCGGGCGCCTGGATGGTGTTGCCGTACACGAATTCCTGCACCACGACCTTCCCGCCGCCGTTGATGTTCCCCGGTTCGCGCTCGAAGGTCTGCACGTGGCAGCCGCGGGTCCACGGGATGCCGGGGATGATCTCCTGGAACATGGCGAACATCTCCGGCGGGCCGGTCGAGTCGCTGAGGATCCCGAGGCACATCGAGTCCCCCATTTCGCGCTTCTCGAGCCGCTCCTTCAGCGCGCGCAGCACCGGCGACCAGAATGCTTTGCTTTCGGGCGTGGCGAACACGGGCACCTGTACGCTTTCGTGCTTGCCGGTCTTCTCGTCGCGGACGGTGACGGTGTTCTCCTGGTCGATGGGGCGGGCGCTCCAGCCTCCCGCGTGCCAAACGTGGAACGACACGTAGGGAACCTTCCCCATGTGCTTCACGACGAGATCCATGTAGCGGTCGAACCGCGAATAGTCGTAATCGAAGGAGCCGTCCGCCTTGCGGATCCAGACGACCATGCTCTCGTCGTTGCCGAACTGCGTGTGCTCGCTCAGCGGAATGTTGACGAGCTTCGTGCCGAGCCGCCCGCACAGTTCGAGGCTCTTCTCGATGAGCTTCCAATGCGCGTCGGACCACGGCTCGACCTCGTACTTCTTCGCGAGCGTGTCGGGCGATTGATAGACGCCGGCGAAGGTGCGGAAGTCGGCCGGGTCGGGAAGCGCCCAATCGGCGACTTCGACCGCAAGCTCGACCGTGATCGGATCGAGATCGGTCCCCGTGATCGAGAGTTTTCCCGCGTAATTGCCGGCAGCCGCATCTTTCGGCACGCGCACGCGGACGACGATCGGCAGCACCGCCCCGCCGGAGTCGCCGGAAGCGGTCGCTTCGGCCGGCGGCCGGTCCATCAGCGCTTCCAGAACCAACTGCGGGCGGCTTACGTCGAACCGCGACTTGTCCCCGGGGACCGCGTATCGCACATCGACGCTCGCCGCAGCGATCTTCCCATTGCCGTTCGCTTGCGTCAGTTCGCTCGCGGTCGCCTTCACTCCGGCGAGTTTCCGCGAATGCGACACGATGACCGCGCCGTGGAAGGCGCCGTTCTTCGCCGCGACGATCCGCACCGGCCGCAACGTCTCGCTCGGATCGCCGAAGCTCGCGAAGTCCGGCTCGTCGTGAACGTCGATGTTCCACACCTGCGGTTGCTCGGGCCGGGCGACGTTCGGCTCGATGCCGCCGCCGGTCGCCTTCAGCGAAAACGACTCGATGCCGAGCGGGATCCAGTTCGAATCGTACAGCCGACCGCCGAACCACTTCAGCGCCACCGGGTGATAGTCGCTGCGGTGGTTTTCGATCGTCAGCACGTTGACGCCTTTCTTCAGCGCGTCGGCGGGGATGCGGATCGGGCCGAGGTGCCGGCTGCGGCTGTCGAACCGATCGCGAAGATCGGTCTCGCCGGCGCGAATTCGCTGCCCGCCGTGGTACGACGAGGGAATCGGCTGCCCTTTCGAGTCGAGCCACGATTCTTCACCATAGGGCACGGCGGGGGTGTTCGGCGCGATTTCGCCGGCGGGCATGTGATTCCGCGCGACCTCCTTGCCGTTGAGATGCACGACCACGCCGCCGCGGTAGCCGAGATCGAGGAACAGCCCCTCGACCTGCGCCGGGTCGGTCACGACGAACTTCGTTCGGAAGCACAACAGCCCGTTCTGAAAGTGCAGGAACTGCGAGAAAACGGGGCCGTAGGCGCGGTTCCAGATGGAGTCGTCGAAATCGGCGTTCTTCCATTCCGCGGGGGGCGGCGGGGTTTCGAGCGTCTCCATGTCGACGCGGCTGCTGTAGGGCATCTTGATGTCGAGCACGGCCGGTTCGCTCGCCTGTTCGCCCGCGGCCTTCAATGCCTCGACCGGCACGATCGGCTTCCGCCACGTCATGTGCCAGCGGACGGGACTCTTCTCCGAGAGAATGTCCCGCGCGCCCTCGGGAACCTCGACCGTCTCGGCGGCGTGCGCATGGTGGACGGCCGACGCCGACAGCAGCGTCGCGAGAAAAGCGATCGAAAACGAACCGCGCGGCATCGCATCTCTCCCATTCGTAGGGTGGGCTGTGCCCACCGATGATTCTCGAATCAAACGGTTGACTCAATGAGCCGCGGGGTTTATCCCCGCGGTGGTCTTCGCGGCTTCATTCCAGAGCGGAACTCGTATTCGTCACGAGGCTCTGTTCGCACCGCGGGGATAAACCCCGCGGCTCATGGGCGCTACTTCAACTCGACCGTCACCGGCCGGTCTTCCACGATGACATCGGCCGACTTCTTTTCGCCGCCGTTCAACCGGTACGTCACGGTATAGCGGCCCGCTTCGAGCACGCCGAGATAACCCGGATCGCCGCGGCGGATGGGGATCGCGCCGAGTTTTCGTTCGCCGTGATGAATCACCGCCTGTGCCGGACTGGCCGACTTCAAGTCTTCCGCCAGCACCGCGCGGATGGCGAGGGCGTCTTCCCCCCGGCCGTTGAACGCGCACCAGACCTTGCCGCTCGCGAGGACGAACGCGAAGTCCTGCGCGCCGTCGCCGTCGAAGTCGGCGAAGATGCCCGCCTGTTGTCCCTCGTTCAGCCCTTCCGCTTCGTGAAGCCGTCCTTCTTGTTCCGGCGACTGCCCGAAGCTGCGGAAGCCGCGATTGAAGTACAACAGCGGCGGCTGACCCGCGTAGGTGATGTAAACGTCTTGCAGGCCGTCGGCGTTGAAGTCGCACGCGCCGCACCACGAGGCGTCTGGCTGCGACTTGTACGAGACCTCGCCGGAAAGCTGCATCGTGGGGGAGAAGCTGCCGTCGCCATCGTTGTGGAAGATTTCGATTCCCGCGGCGCCGGCGCCGAGAATGTCCAGCAATCCGTCGCCGTCGAAGTCGCCGACCGTCGCGCGTCCGCCTCCCTTCGTGCCGTGGACGCCGCAGTTCTTCCCGCCGGAGAATCCGCCCTCCTTCGTTCCGACGAAGAAGAGCCCGTTCGTCTCGAACGGCAGGATGAGGTCGTTGAGTCCGTCGCCGTCGAAGTCCGCCACGAGGCAGTTCCTCGGCCGGCCCCAGTCGAGCGTGACGGAGCCGTCCGGCAACAGCTTTTGCGACTCGAATGCGCCCTTCTCCTTCGGCCAGAGGATGACGGGCGGGAAGGCCTCGCCGACGGCGAGCGCGGTTCCGCTCTTCGTCTCGAACGGGGTGAGCGAACGGCACTCCGCGGGAACGCCCTCCACCCCCTTCGCAACACTCGGTGCGAAGGTGCCGTCGGCTGCCTGCATCCATAGCGTGAGCGCCTTGCCGTCCCACGACGCGAGATCGAGCCGGCCGTCGGAATCGAAGTCGGCCCACGCGAAAGCGAGGCTTTTCGCGACGAGCTTCGTCTTTTTGGTGACGTCCTCGAATTCGACGTCATCGTTCGACTGCAACAGCAGATCCCCTTCCGCCGAGGCGACGTGCAGCACGGGAAGCGCGTTGGTGGTGAGTTCGATAGCCGCGACTCCGGAGACGTCGCCGTTCGCCGCGCCAATCTCCTTCAACTCGCGCCAGTCCATTCCGGGAACGACGGGGACGTACGCGTCGCCGGGGGAATCGAGAATGTATCGGACGCAGCGGAGAAACATGTCGGTCCCGCCGTTCCAGGTGCCTTCCATGCCGGTGTCGAGCGCGGCGAGCAACCACGCACCGTCATTCCCGGGGACAAGCCGCAACCATTTGCCGCCGGCGTGCAGGTACGCGCCGCTTTCGTCGCGTTGGTTCTTGCCGACGAACAGCAGCACCTGCCGATCCTTCACGCCGGTGAGCAATTCATGGGCGCCTTTCTGCTGCGGCGCGGGGGCCCGCGACAGATCGAGCGCGACGCGTTCCCCCGCCATCCCCTTGATCGCCTTCACCACCGTCAATTCGACGCGGTCGCCAAGCTCTCCCTCCGGCAAGCGGCAGTCCACGATCGCCGTCGATCGATCCACCAGGTGCAGCGGCGTGAAGTCGGGATTGATCAGCGCCCACGCCGATCGCGGCGACAGAACGGCCGCGACGATGAGGACGAGCATCGCCGCGGCAAGCGTCTTTTCGAACATCGAACGCACGTGCGGTTCCTCGTGGCGAAATCGTGCAAGTACGGAAGCGTTGCATGATAGCCCGCGACCGTGCCGATCCGCCAGCGAACTCGATCCTCGCCGCGGTGCCGGCGCGCCAATCGACTTCGCAGTGCAATCGTTTCACTTCTGTGTTTTCTGCGCAAATTTTCGACCACGGATTCCACGGATGGGCACTGATGAGAAGGAAGATCCGCGCTCAACAGTGCCCATCCGTGGTGAGAATCCTATTTGCCTTCGGTTGCGGCTCCGCCGCGTTGTGATTCTTTGGCAAACGCGATCGGCAATCGGGCGGGCACAAGATCAAGGTTGACGATGTACTACCCGCCCCCCTGGTCGCCCCACGAGTTCGATCCGGACGAGGCGCAACGGTCGCGGATCGCGAACGTCGGCGGCGTTCGATTCGCGGGCTTCCACCGGCGCGGGCGATCCGGTCGAGCCGGCGTTCCCGATTGCGGCCATGCCGCGGCGAAGGTAAGGTGGCGGTGCGGGTCGATCGCCCCCCGTCACGCCGAAGGAGGTTTCGTGATGACCGCCGCCTGGATGCTCACGATCGCGCTGTGCGCCCCGCCCGCCGAAACGGCCGCCGCGTCCGAGTCCGTGTCCGTCGGGCGGGTCGCCGATCCGTCCGAGAACGCTGCCGACGAAACGACGACCGCCGCCGACCTGAAGGCCGAGCATCTGTCGCTGATGCGACGCACGGCGCGTTCGCAGAAGCCCGACCCGCACGAATGCGTGACGCCGCTGGTGGGGTTCCGCGCGCGACTCGCCGCCGACGCCACCCTTCCCCTGCTCCAGCGCCGCCGACTGACGCGGGCATTGGACGGCCGATTGGTCGAAATGCACACCCGGCTCCGGCATGAAATCATCCGCGCCGAGCGGGACGCGAAACGCGCTCCCGGCACGCGGATGACCGCCGGGGGCGCCGCCGTCCCCCCGGCCGCAAGCGAACTGATCGACCTCATCGAAACCACCGTCGCCCCCGACACGTGGGCCGTCAACGGCGGACAAGGCACGATCTCCTATTGGCGCCCCGGCATGGCGCTGGTCATTCGGCAGACGGGAGAAGTTCACCACCAGATCGGCGGCACGCTCGGCCAGTTGCGACGCGCGCGGCAATAGGCCGCAAACAGTTCGCCTCGAGATTCCGCATTCCGCATTCCTCATTCCGATCATGCCCGACAAATCCATCTTCGAGCGGATCATCGACCGCGAGATCCCCGCCGACATCGTCCACGAGGACGACCGCTGCATCGCCTTCCGCGACGTCAACCCGCAAGCGCCGACGCACCTGCTCGTGGTTCCGAAACGAAAGATCGACGCCCTCTCCGACCTCGAACCGAGCGACGCGGAGCTTGCCGGGCATCTGCTCGTCGTCGCCGCGCAGCTCGCCGAGAAACTCGAACTGACGAGCGGCTATCGCACGGTGATCAACTGCGGCCCGGACGGCGGCCAATCGGTCGATCACCTGCACGTCCACGTCCTCGGCGGCCGCAAACTGACCTGGCCGCCGGGTTGACGGCGGAGCGCTATGTTCGAATCGAAGATCAGGAGCCGAGGGGTTTATCCCCTCGGTGGGGACACGGTTTGCCTTGAGAGGAGGCTCGTGTTTCTTCTTCCGGTTGCCTGAAAATCGCTGAGGGGATGAACTCTTCGGCTCATGGAATCAGCGAACAGCACCTCGTCCAAAACAGCAAGCGCTGACCAACCGGCCTCGACTCTCAACCCTCAACCATCGACCCTCAACTTTCGACCTTCGATCCCCAACTCTCAACTTTCGACCCTCGACTCTCAACCCTCCCGCAGCCACTCCGCCACGCGCTCCCGAAACGCCGCCTGCATTCGCCGCGTGATCGCTCCCGGCCGACCGTCGCCGACCTGCCAGTCGTCCACGCCGGTGATCGGCATCACCTCCGCCGAGGTTCCGCACAAGAAGAGTTCGTCGATCGCGCGCAGCGTTTCCGCCCGCAGCGGTTCTTCGGAAGCCGGCAGTCCGATGCGCTCCGCCAGTTCCAGCACGAACGCCCGCGTGATCCCCGGCAGAATGTGCGGTCCGCGAGGCGAGGTGAGCAGTTTCCCTCCCTTCACCCCGAACAGGCTGGTGTGCGTTCCCTCGGTCATGTCGCCGTTTTCCGCGACGAGAATCGCCTCGAAGTAGCCGCCTTCGATGGCCGCCTGGTTGGCGAGCACGTTCCCCAGCAGGTTGACCGACTTGATGTCGCAGCGCTTCCATCGCAAATCCGGATGCGTGAGCACGCGCACGCCGGTCGCCCGCTCGGCGGGATACGGATCGCACACGGGCGACTGATCGGCATACGCCTGCACGTAAATCAGCTCGTTCGGCGACACGGGGGGGTTCGGAAACGCGTGCGACCGCAAGGCCGCCCCGCGCGTCACCTGAAGGTAAACGATCGCCTCGCTCACGCCGCTGGCGGCGAGGGTCTCGTCCATGCGGCGTTCGAGGCGGGCGAATTCGGTCTCGATTCGCATTTCGCGCAAGCTGCGGACGAGCCGGGCCATGTGTCCCTCGCGCAGCCACAGCCGGCCGGAATAGACCCGCAAGGCCTCGTACACCGCATCGCCGAACAGAAACGCCCGGTCCAGCACCGAGACGCGAACCTGATCGAGCGGCAGGATTTCGCCGTTCCAATTCGCCAGGGGCATGTTGCTCATTGGGGAACTCGTAAGGAGGTAACGCAGGTGTCGGACCGGATCTTCCGACACCGGGATGAATCGACCGGAGGGACTATTGACGCCCCGCCGCACGACGCTAGAATCGGGACTACGTTGGGGCCGTAGCTCAATTGGTTAGAGTACCGGACTGTCGATCCGGGGGTTGCGGGTTCAAGTCCCGTCGGCCTCGCTTCCGCAAACCCGCAACCCGTAAAGGGTTGCGGGTTTTGCTTTTTTCCGATAACCTCCCGAAAGCATCATTCTGCAGCCAAACTGCAGCCAATCCCGAACTTGGACGCCCCCGGATCGCGGTGGATGGCGCACCAAGGATACCGGCGGACGCGGGCGGACGGCAATGGAGCGCGTGGACGCTGATAACGGGGGCGTCCGATTGAATTTGCCGAGTTCCTCGTTGAGGCCTTCTGATGCCGGCAATGGTCGCGGACGCCGATGATGTCGAAGTCATCCGAGGATGCTGCCGGTTCCGAGTCGGGCAGGCGGCGGCCGCATAATTCGTACCCAGATCTCTTTCCAAGCTACCGGCGGCGGGATAAGATTCGCGGCGACGTCCTTGATTTCATCATCGCGAGGACGGTCTTCCCGGAACAGGCGGCTGCGTTGCGACACACTCTTTGGTGCATCGGCGTCTGGTCGGCGATCAGCGGCATCGCTCTGGAGGAGATGCTGTCGCTGGCAGTGACGACCGAGCGCGACGTTTCGGCGAACGGCGCCACCACCGGCCAAGGTGATCCGACACGGTTCGCGGGTTGTGGATCGGCCGATCGCGATGCAGACCAGTCGGACCATTCCGCTCCGGTGATCTGGTCGGTCGGCGTTCCGCACGATCCGGCGGCGGTGGAGTCGCGTTCGCGGCATGAAGAGATCGCCGCGTGGCGTTCATGGCTGGTCGGATCGATCGCCGCCGTGAGCCGGGTGTTCGTTCCGCTGACGCTGCGGCCGGCGGATCAGGCGGTTTCGCAACAGCCCCGGGCGGCACTATTCCACTGCAACCCGCCTCTCTTGCTGTAGAAGAGGTCGCGCCCCGCAGAGGAGAATCCGGCCACGCGACGAGCGGCCGGCGCGGTTCTTCCCTCCTCGCGGCGGCGTGAGCGGGTCGGCGCGACTTTCCGGTCGTCGTCCGCCCCGTTGAACCGGCGCATGCTTTCCGCGCCGGATCATCGTCCGTGGCGTCGCCCTCGCACCGCAACCGCCTCTGCGCCCGCGTTCCGTGTTCGATCCATTCCCGAACACATCGAGGTGCGGAACTCCGCTGGGTCGCTCCAGCGAGCGGATTGCCGGTTTCTCTGTGTTTCCATCGATTGCTCCGCATCGTTCGCGGCGAATCTTCGCTGCGCGCCGTGCGATTCATCAAGGACATCGATCATGGCTACTCGACGTGAAACCCAACGCCGCCCTTCGCCCGCCACGCTCCCCGGCTCCCGGCCCGACACGTCATCCGCGCATGAACCCGCCGAGAGCGCGCATGCGGCGACGCTACGAAAAGTCCGCACGCTGGTTGAGGCCGGACGTCTTCAGGACGCCTTCGACCTCGCCAACCGCGGCGCCGCCGACGCCCTGCTGAAGAACGCCCGCGGCGTGTGCCTGCTGCGGATGCAGCGGCCCGAGCAGGCGGTCCGCGTGTATCGGGAATTGACGCTCACGGGCGGCGGCATCGTCATCCGGTCCAATGTGCCGCTGATCTTCAAACTGAACTTCGCGACGGCGCTCTTGATGAGTGGCAACGTGGGCGGTTGCTGCGAAATTCTCCACGAGATTCGCAACGAAGACCACCCTCGGATCACTCAACTGCGGGCGGCGATCGAGAACTGGAAATCCGGGCTGACGCTGTTCCAGCGATTGATGTGGCGGCTGGGAAACCCGCCGGAGATCCCCGCGACGATCGACTTCGTCCCGGGCGACTTCGAGTGACGCGGAGCGGGGTATCCGCAGTGCGACCGACTGTTACTCGAAGGTGAGGCGATGACGATTCTCGTCTGGGCCGCGTTTCTCGTGTTCGTGCTCGCGCTGGTCCTGCTGGACTTGGGCGTGTTTCATCGCACGGCCCGGCCGGTGGGACTGCGCGAGGCGCTGGGCTGGACCGCCTTCTGGGTGGTCCTGGCGATGGCGTTCAACGGGGTCGTCTACCTGCTTTACGACCGAAACTGGCTGGGCTGGACCGATCACGGCGCGCACTCGCTTTCGGGAAGCCAGGCCGCGCTGCAGTTTCTGGCCGGGTACCTGATCGAGAAGGCGCTCTCGGTCGACAATCTGTTCGTGATCGCCCTGATCTGCACGTATTTCCGCGTGCCGGCGGCCGATCAGCACCGGCTGCTGTTCTGGGGAATCCTCGGCGCGGTGGTGCTGCGGGGGCTGATGATCGCCGCCGGAGCGGCATTGATCGCCCGGTTCGAATGGACCGTCTACGTGTTCGGCGTGCTGCTGATCGCCTCGGCGGTGAAGATGCTGCTGATTCGCGTCGAGGATCTGCACCCGGAGAGGAATCTGCTCGTGCGGCTCGCGCGGCGGGTCTTTCCGGTCACGAACGACTACGTCGGCAGCAAATTCTTCGTCCGCACGCCGGCCGGATGGGCGGCGACGCCGCTGTTGCTGGCGTTGCTTCTCGTCGAAAGCTCGGACGTGATGTTCGCGATCGACTCGATTCCGGCGATCTTCGCAGTGACGAGCGATCCGTTCCTGGTCTTCACGTCGAACGTGTTTGCGATCCTCGGACTGCGGTCGCTGTACTTCGCGCTCGCCGGGCTGCTCGACCTGTTCCGCTACCTGAAGCCGAGCCTGTGCGCGCTGCTCGCCTTCGTCGGCGTGAAGATGCTGTTGGAGCATCACTATCCGATCTCGACCGGCGCATCGCTGGGTGTCGTGGGGGGAATCCTCGCGACCGGGATCCTGGCATCGCTGATCGCCCCGAAGCGACCCGCAACGGCTTCACCCGCCCCGGAGCGGGCGGACGACAGCGCCGAAGCGGTCGAAAAGCGACCGAGACCTTCGGCAACCAATCAGAGAGGACGGGAACGTCCATGAACGGAACATCCACGCGGCTGACGCCGGTGCAATGGCTGATCTGCACGATCGCCGCGATCGGCTTCGCGTTCGACATCTACGAACTGTTGATGCTCCCGCTGATCGTCTCGCCGGCGCTCGCCGACCTGGCGGGACTATCGCCGGGAAGCCCCGAATTCCAGATGTGGGTGGGTCGCCTGTTCTATATTCCCGCCTTCGCCGGCGGCATCTTCGGAATGCTGGGCGGTTATCTCACCGATCGCCTCGGACGGCGGCGCGTGCTCACCTGGAGCATTCTGCTGTACGCGGTCTCGGCGTTTCTGGCGGGCTTCTCGACTTCGATCGAAATGCTGCTCGTGCTGCGCTGCACCACGTTCATCGGCGTGTGCGTCGAGTTCGTCGCGGCGATCGCCTGGCTCGCCGAACTCTTCCCCGAACCGAAGCAGCGCGAGCGCGTGCTGGGTTTCACGCAGGCGTTCTCGTCGATCGGCGGACTGCTGGTCGCGGTGGCGAACGGGCTGGCCGTCGCCTACGCGGCCCGGCTTCCCGAGATCGCGCTGCCGGAATGGGCGAGCGGCTGGCTGGGCGGAAGCATCGCCGATTCTCACGCGGCATGGCGGTACACGTTGATGTCCGGAATCGTGCCCGCGATCCCGCTGATTCTCATTCGCCCGTTCCTGCCGGAGTCGCCCGCCTGGCAGGCGAAGAGCGAGGCCGGGACGCTCCGCCGCCCGAGCCTGCGGGAGTTGTTCGCCCCCTCGTTGGTGCGGACGACGGTCGTCACCACGATCCTCTTCGCGTGCAGCTACGGCGCGGCGTTCGGCGCGATTCAGCACGTGCAACGCATGGTGCCCGGCTTGCCCGAAGTGCGCGAGGAAATCGCCCGCGAGACCAATGCGACCCCGAACGCCGATCCCCGGCAGGTGGCGAAGCGCGTCGAGCAGCGCGTCGCCGCCCGCGTCACCACGATTCAGGAAGTCGGCGGACTCGTCGGCCGCTGTCTGTTGGCGGTGCTGGCGATCTACGTCGTCGGCCGGCGGCGATTGCTGCGGATGTTTCAGGTTCCCGGCCTGATGTTGATGCCGCTGGTGTTCGGCTACGCGGCCGTGACGAGTTTGCCGTTGTTGTCGATCGGAATCTTTCTGGCGGGGATGGTGACGGTGGCGCAGTTCAGCTTCTGGGGGAACTACCTGCCGCGGGTCTATCCGCTTCACTTGCGGGGAACGGGCGAGAGCTTCGCGGCGAACATCGGCGGGCGAATGCTCGGAACGTCGCTGGCGTGGGTCACGACGACGCTCGCGGCCCAGGCGTTTCTGCCCGGCGACTCGCCGGCGACGCGGCTGGCGTATGCGGCGGCGATCGTCGGTTTCGCGGTGTATGCGATCGGAACGGTCGTTTCTTCCTGGCTGCCGGAACCGGAGGACGGAGGGCACGCACAATGACGACGCCGATGAAGCGCGAGCGGTGGGGAACGCGGATCGGACTGGTGCTCGCGATGGCGGGCAACGCCGTCGGGCTGGGGAATTTCCTGCGGTTCCCGCGGCTGGCGGCCGAGTACGGCGGCGGGGCGTTCATCATTCCCTATCTCGTGGCCCTCGTGCTGCTCGGCATTCCGCTGATGTGGCTCGAATGGGCGATGGGCCGCTACGGCGGCCAGTTCGGGCATTCGACCACGCCGGGCATGCTTCAGCGGATGTGGCGATCGCCGCTGGCGAAGTACGTCGGCTCGCTGGGGATCTCGCTGCCGCTGCTGTTCGCGGTCTACTACACCTACGTCGAATCGTGGACGCTGGCGTATGCCTGCTTCTCGGTGACCGGCGAGTTCGAAGCGGAAACCGCCGCCACGAGCGCGGCCGCCGGTGATGTCGGTGTCGAAACAGCGGCGCTGCCGGGGGCGGCGTCGAACCAGTTTCTGCGCGATTACCAGGGAATCACGCCTCCCGAGGAGCGGCGGTTCTTTACGACGCTGGTCCCGGCCATTTCGTTCTGGCTGATCGCCGTCGGCCTCAATTGCTGGATCATCGCGCGAGGCATCTCGGGCGGTATCGAACGGCTGGCCAAGGTGGCGATGCCGGCGCTGTTTCTGTTCGCGATCGTCCTGGCCGTGCGCGTGCTGACCTACGGCACGCCGGACCCATTGCATCCCGAGCGATCCGTCTGGGTCGGGCTCAACTACGTTTGGCAGCCTCAACTGAGGGCGCTGGCCGACTTCGAAGTCTGGCTGGTGGCCGCGGGGCAAATCTTCTTCACGCTGTCGATCGGCACGGGCACGATCCAGTGCTACGCGAGTTACCTGCGGCGACGCGACGACTGCGCGCTGACGGGACTGACCACCGCCGCGACGAACGAGTTCGCCGAAGTCGTCCTCGGCGGGACGATCGCGATTCCGATGGCGGTGGCGACCTTCGGGTTGGTCGCGACGCAGACGATCGCGGCTCAGGGGTCGTTCAACCTCGGCTTCGTGGCAATGCCGGTGATCTTTCATCAGATGCCCGCCGGCCAGTTGTTCGCGACGCTGTGGTTCCTGCTGCTGTTCTTCGCGGGGATCACGTCTTCCGTGGCGATGTGCCAGCCGCTCGTCGCGTTTCTGCAGGACGAGTTCCGCCTGTCGCGTCGGGTCGCCGCCGGCGTCTGTTGCGGCGCGATGCTCGGGCTGGGCCTGCCGATCGTGCTCTGCTTCGAGACGGGCTACATGGACCAGTACGACTTCTGGGTGGGGACGTTCGGGCTGGTGATCTGCGCGCTGGCGGAGGTGCTCATTTTCGGCTGGGCATTCGGCAAGCGGAGGATGTGGGCCGAGCTGCGGCGCGGGGCCGAGATTCGCATTCCGCGTCTTGTCGTCCCGGTGATTCGGTACGTCGTGCCGGTCTATCTCTCGATTCTGCTTGCCGGGTGGATGATGCAGGAGCTTGGCGACGCGGTGCTGATGAAGGGCGTTCCCCCGGAGCACCGCCCGTATCTCTGGCTGGCCCGCGCGACGATGGCCGGCGTGATCGTCGGCACGGTGGCGCTGGTGGGCATTGCATGGCGGCGTCGCGCGAACGCGGCGGCGACTTCGAACGAGGAGGCGGCACGATGACCGCGAGCGCTCTCGTATTGATGCTTTCCGCCTGGAGCGTCGTGACGTTCGGCGCCGGTTGGTGCCTGTGGCGGATTCTCGACCGGTGACCCGCCGCTTTTCCACGGTCCGGCGTGTCGTTCAACAGCGATCCATCATCTTGGTTCCCGTACAGGATTTCCCTCCATGCACGTCTTCGAGCCGGCAACGCCGACCATCACTCCTCCGTCCGGCGGACCCTCGCGCCCCTGGCATACGGAGCTGACCCGCTATCACTGGTTCGTGCTGATCGTCGCCGCCCTCGGCTGGCTGTTCGACACGATGGACCAGCAGTTGTTCAACCTGGCCCGTGTGCCGGCGATGCAGGACCTGCTCGTTTCCGCGACCGGGCAGCCGCCCAGTCGCGAGATCGTGGCCGAGTACAGCGGGTACGCCACGTCGATCTTTCTCATCGGCTGGGCGGTGGGAGGGCTGGCGTTCGGCGTGCTGGGGGACCGCATCGGCCGGGCGAAGACGATGATGTTGACGATCCTCGTGTATTCGCTGTGCACCGGCTTGAGCGCCCTTTCCATCGGGTTCTGGGACTTCGCCTTCTACAGGTTTCTGACCGGACTGGGCGTGGGAGGCGAGTTCGCCGTCGGAGTCTCCCTGGTCGCCGAAGTCATGCCGGACCGCGCTCGTCCGTTCGCTTTGGGTTTGTTGCAAGCGCTCTCGGCGCTCGGCAACATCACGGCGGCGTTCATCAGCATCGGGCTGGGCGAGATGGAGCAGGCGGGAACGGTGGGCAGCGCGTGGCGGTGGATGTTCGTCATCGGCACGTTGCCGGCGCTGCTGGCGATCCTCATCCGCCGGCGGCTCAAGGAGCCGGAGCGCTGGCAGGCGATCACCGCAGAGGGAACGTCGCCGACGGCCCGCCGTCTCGGCTCGTATGCCGAATTGTTCGGCGACCATCGCTGGCGGAAGCACGCGCTGGTGGGGATGGTGCTGGCGTTCGCGGGCGTGGTGGGAGTGTGGGGAATCGGGTTCTTCAGCTTCGACCTGATCCGCTCGGTGATGCGGCCGTACTTCGAGGCGCAGGGTCTCTCGCCGAACGAAGTCTCGGGAAAGCTCACGTTCTGGGTGGGCGTGACGTCGGTGATGCAGAACCTGGGAGCGTTCTTCGGAATCTACGCTTTCAGTTACGCCGCGCATTTCACCGGCCGCCGCCCGGCGTTCGCGGTCTCCTTCATTCTGGCGTTGTTCAGCACGGCGGCGGTGTTCTGGTTCCTCGACGACTTCAGCGAGATCTTCTGGATGATTCCGCTGATGGGCTTCTGCCAGTTGGCGTTGTTCGGCGGATACGCGATCTACTTTCCGGAGTTGTTCCCGACGCACCTGCGGAGCACCGGCGTGTCGTTCTGCTACAACGTGGGGCGGATCGTCGCCGCGGTCGGGCCGCTCACGCTGGGATTGCTCACCAGCCGCGTCTTCGCCGGCTACGACGAGCCGATGCGCTACGCTGGCGTGACGATGTGCGCCGTCTTCGTAATCGGGTTGCTGATCCTGCCGTTCGCACCCGAGACCCGCGGGAAGCCGCTCCCCGAATGACCGCTGCCGCGTTCGACGGCAGGACGTACTCGAGGAAGTCGCCGTGCGTAGCGTGGACCAGGACCGTTCGTGTTGGAAAGATCCCGGGTCACGAAAGTGCCGGTAATTCTATCCACCGACTTGCACGCGACGACCGCCCCAAACGAATACGAGGGGGCCTCCATGCCCCCTCGCGCCGCGTTCCGCCGCCTCGCGGCGTCATGCCGACTTGTGCCTGAACATCTCGTCCATCGCGTCGGCGGCCAGGCTATGCTGGCAGGGCATCACGTGGACGTAGATGTCGATCGTGATGCTCGGCCGGCTGTGCCCGAGCGTCTCGGAGACGACGTTGATCGGCACGCCGGCGAGGATCATCAAGGTCGCCGCCGTGTGCCGCAGGTCGTGCAGCCGGATCTCCGGGCAGTCGGCGTTCGTGAGGATCGCCTTGCACGTCCGCAGCAGGTTCCGGCGGTAGATCGGCCCGCCGGCCGCGTTCGTGAAGACCCGCGGTCGGCCGGCCTTTCCGTCCGCGAGCAGTCGCTTGCGGTGGTCGAGGAGCGCGTCGATCGCCCGCTGCGGGAGGCGGATCTTCGGTCGTACTTCTCGTTTGCACGCAGCCTGTCGCGCGCCTCCTTTGCGTCGTAGGCAAGCCCGCGCCGCCCGGAGTCGTCCTGGAGATTGCGGCGGCGCCGCGGTGCGCGCTGCATGCCGCGCGGCGCTTCGCTACAATTCGGGCGTCCTTGGCTCTCTTCCGAAATGGTGACAGGCATGGCGGACGTCGAACCCTTTCGCGGCTGGCGATACGATCTCGGGCAGGTGGGCGATCTCGCCGACGTCACCGCCCCTCCCTACGACGTGATCGATCCCGCCGGGCAAAAAGCCCTCTACGAAAAGCACCCCTGCAACGTCGTCCGGCTGATTCTCAATCGCGACGAGCCGGGGGACGACAGCCCCGAGGCGAAGTACGAGCGGGCCGCCTCGTTCCTCAAGCAGTGGGAGCACGACGGGATCCTCGTCCGCGAGCGCGAGGATTCACTCTACGTCTACCACCAGGAATTCGACTGGGAAGGCACGCACTACGTCCGCAAGGGTTTCCTCGGCCGGATTCGCCTCGAAGAGTTCGGCAAGGGTCGGGTCTATCCGCACGAGCAGACCATGTCCGGCCCCAAGGCCGACCGCTTGCTGCTTCTGAAGGCCTGCCGGACGAATCTGTCGCCCATCTTCGGCCTGTACCCCGACTCGGACAATGCGGTGCAAGAACCGTTGGAACGCGCCATCGTCGGGAAGACGCCCCTGGAAGTGGTCGACGAGCACGGCGTGAAGCACCGCCTGTGGCCGGTCGACGATCGCGCGGCGCTCAACGCGGTCCGCGACTTGATGAAGTCCAAGCCGATCTTCATCGCCGACGGCCATCACCGGTACGAGACCGCCTGCACTTACCGCAACTGGCTGATCGAACAAGGGCACGCGCTCGACGATGCGCATCCCGCCAATTTCACGCTGATGATGTTCGTCGGCATGGCGGACCCCGGACTCGCCATTCTGCCCACGCATCGGCTCGTCACGGGAATGCCGGGACTCACGGCCGACGGCGTCCGCGCCGCGCTGGGAGAGAAGTTCGAACTGGAACTGATCGGCAGCGGGCCGGACGCCGCCCGCGAGGCGTGGGAGTTGATGGAGGCGGACGGCGGTCAGGAAGTGTTCGGCTTCGGGACGGCGGTGGACGGGAAGTGGCTGTTCGCCCGCGTGGCCGACGCGTCGGACATGTCCCGCCTCGCGCCGCAGCACAGCGCCGACTGGCGGCGATTGGGCGTGAGTTTGCTGCACCGGCTGGTGCTCGATCACCTGTTCGCGGCGGCCCATCCGGGGGCGGACATCCAATGCCGGTACGTGCATCTCACGGAAGAAGTCAACGAGTCGCTGGCGGAGCAGACCTGCGATCTGGCGTGCCTGGTGCAGCCGGCCGGGATCGAGCAGGTCGAGCGGATCGCCTCGCAGTTCGAGAAGATGCCACCCAAAAGCACGTTCTTCCACCCCAAGCTGCTTTCGGGGCTGGTGTTCCACCCGGTGCACGAAGGCCGAACCTTGTGAGGCCGCGTCGCGCCCACTAGGATGAACCACTGCGAGGGGTACGGTGCTTCAGGAGCGAGACATTCCATGGCGTCCGGGAAGAAGATTCTGCTGATCGAAGACGACCGCGAGATTTCGTCGACCATTCACGGCGTGCTGGAGGCGGCCGGGTATGAGGTCGCCGCGGCCCCCAACGGCGTGGAAGGGCAGAAGCTCGTGGAGTCCGGACGGCCGGATCTCGTCATCACCGACATGATGATGCCCCGCATGGGCGGATTTCCCATTCTGGAATTCCTGCGCACGCTCGACGAGCCTCCCAAGGTGATCATGATCACCGCCAACGAGGGAGGCCGGCACAAGGCCTACGCCGAGATGCTCGGCGTCGCCGACTACATCCGCAAGCCGTTCGCCATGGACGTGCTGCTGGAAGCGATCGAGCGGGCGCTGTGCGACCAGGAGGACGGCCTGAAGAGGCCCTCGACGACGCAGCGCAAGACGGCTCGCCGCAAGAGTTCGTGAGTCCGCTACACGCCCACGTTTCGATTGATCTGGCCGACGCGGGGATCTTGAAGCGACTCGAAGAACCTTCGCAACCACGAGTCCTTCTTCTTCTCGCGCGGCGGCGGAGCGCCCCGCACCGCGCGGCCGGGGAACGAGGTCCAGTCGTCGTCCGCTTCTTCGATCATCGGTTCGGCGAAGTCCTCGCTCTCGGCGGTCTTGAACGGGCTCCAGAAATTTCCGCCGGAACCACCCATCAACCGGCAACCGCCCGCCGGAGCGAGCAGCGACAACGCGAGCGCGAGCGACGCGAGACGGCGCGACATCAGAGTCCCTCCCATTGCCGGCGAACAGCCGGGGGGTGCGCGAAGACGATCCGAATTGTGCGAACGGAATCAGAGAGAAAGAGGAGAGGCCGGGAGTGTTGCAAATTCGGCGAATGGGGTAAAGATCAACTCGCCCTCCCGTTCTGCCATTCCGCGGGTGTGGCACGTTTTCATGGAGGAAGGGTGGCTGGGGTCGGAGCGAGCGCAGCCCCCAGCGAATCGCCGACGCGCTCGTCCATCACTGGGGGCGATCCGCCGAGCGTCGTCGGCCAAAGTGGGCGGCGTTCTACGGCGGATCGACCCCAGCCACCCCACGGCAGTGATCGGAGGGGGCAAACGATGGTCGATTGGTAGCGGAAGTCGCAAGACTTCCGATGCTCGTGGGACGATATCCGGAATTCTTGCGAATTCCGCTACCCCATGGCTGCCCACTGCCCACCGCTGACTGCCCACCGCTGACTGCCTTCCGCAGACTGCCTTCCGCCCATCACCGCCATGCTCCTCCTCCTCGACAACTACGACAGCTTCGTTCACAACCTCGCGCGGTACTTCGCCGAGATGGGGTGCGCCACGCGCGTCGTGCGGAGCGATGCGGTCTCCGTCGCCGAGATCGCCGCCCTGCGGCCGGAAGCGCTGGTGATTTCACCCGGACCGTGCGGGCCGAAGGAGGCGGGAATTTCGGTCGCGGCGGTGCGGGAACTGGCCGGAAAACTGCCGATTCTGGGAGTCTGCCTCGGGCATCAGGCGATCGCCGCCGCGTTCGATGGAGCGATCGTGCGCGCCGACGAACCGGTTCATGGGCGCACGTCGCTCGTGCGGCACGCCGGGACCGGCCTGTTCGAGAACGTGTCCGATCCGCTCGTAGCGACGCGTTATCACTCGCTGATCGTCGATGAGACGAGGCTGCCGAAATGCCTGGAAATCACCGCCCGCACGGAAGACGGCGTGCCGATGGCGTTGGCGCATCGCGATCTGCCGATTTTCGGGGTGCAGTTCCATCCCGAGTCGGTGCTGACGGAATCGGGACCGGCGATTCTGGCGAATTTCCTGGCATTGGCGGGCTGCCCCGCGGAAATCGCGACGGCGGGGGATTTCGTCACCTCGCGGGCGGCGGACCTCGAGCCGGCTCTCCGCGAGCCGCTGCACTGGTGAATTCCCACGAAATCGGTGGGAACTTTCCCCGTGGAACGTCCGTCCGTAAACATGAGCGGAATCGGCAGCGGTTTCCCATTCGGCGCGGTCGTCGTCGGATCGCCCCGATTACGTCATTTTCGAGTCCGCGAACTTTGCGCATCCCACCCGGATGGTAGAATCGTTCGGATCGAACGGATGCAATGACAGTCCAAGTTCCGTGTTGGCACTTCGGCGAGGCGGCCCCGTGCGTCATGCCCGCGAAGGCGGGCATCCAGCGGATGCGGGAGTTGGCATCATGCGTCGTTGCCGATTCGGCGCGGGAATGACGCTCCTTTCCGAATGGAATCTTGGAACTTGGAACTACGGAATGAGTAGCGGCACACCACGCGTTTCGAGGATCGATGCATGATTTCCCGACCCGACCGGCTGATTCTCGCGGGCGCACTTCTGTTGACGACGGCCTTCGGGTCGCAACGGCTTCCGGCGCAGGAGGCCGCCTCGCCGCCGGAACCCCCGGCGGTTTCGAGTTCCGGGACCGGTGCTCCGGGCGATGATACCGCAGGAGGCGCTGCGACCGACGCGGGCGGTCCGGACGTTCTCGAAAAGCTCATCTACGTCCCCTATCAGAACGTGCGGGCGGTCGTCGAGCGGCAGAAAGGGACCGTGTTCCTCCCCTATCTCGAATACCTCCGGCTGTGGCAGCGATCGGAAGCCGCCGGCGCCATGGACGCCGCCCCGGTCGAGGCCGTCATCACCGAGGCCCACTACAAGGCCACCATCGAAAAAGACCAGGCCCGCATCTCCGCGACGCTCACCGTGCGCGTGTTGCGGAAACCGTGGGCCGAAGTCCCCGTGCGGTTCGGCAAGGCGGCGGTCGGCAAAGTGACCGGCGGCGACGAGGACAACCCCGTCATTCTCCGCGGCACCGGCGATGGCACTTATTCGCTGCTTCTTCCCACGAAGGGCGAGCATCAGGTCGAACTGGAACTGATCGCCGCGGTCCACACCTCTCCCGACGGCCGCAGTCTCCAATTGGAGATTCCCCCGGTCGGCATCACCACGTTCGAACTGATCGTGCCCGAAGCGCAGCAGACGGTGGAGTTGGAGCCGAAACTCGTCACGCTGCCGGTCGAGGGTGAAGCGGACCGCACGCACGTCAAGGCGAGCCTCGGCTCGACGCGTTCGGTGAACGTCACCTGGCGGCCCGAAGCGGGATTGCGTCCCGAAATGGATCTGCTCGCCAACGTCGAGAACGATCTCTCCGTGTCGATCGCCGATGGGCTGGTCCATACCGCGGCGAATCTCGCGTATCGCGTGCTTCGCGGCGACCTGACGCAGGCGCAAATCGCCGTGCCGAAAGGGCACCGCATTCTCGACGTCACCGCCCGCGACGCCGCCATCAAGGGTTGGAAGACCGAGGACGAGGAGAATCGCCGCCTGGTGACGGTCGAATTGCTCGCCGCCGTCCGTAAGGAAGTGACGTTCGAAATCCGCACGGAAGCCCCGCAGCCTGCCGGCGCGTTCGACGTGGCGGGCATCGCCGAGGACGGCACGGTTCACGGCATCCATGCGGCGGGCGTCGTTCGCGAGAGCGGCCGGCTCGTCGTCACGCGCGGGGACGAACTCACGCTCACGGTCGAGAACCAACAGGGGGTGATGCGCGTCGACGCCGCCGAGTTCGATCAGAACCGTCGCCGGGCGAACGCCGAGTATTACCGCTTCTACGGGCCGCAATTCACGCTCCGCGTCGAGGCGAAGCCGGTCGAGCCGCGGCTCGTCGTCGCTCACACGACGCGGCTGGTGTTCGGCGACGACGAACTGCGGCTGTTCGCCGACCTGCGGTACGAGATCGACCGCGCCGGCGTGTTCTCGCTCGCGCTGAAGATTCCCGAGGGATTGACGATCGACGACGTCGCTTCGCCAATGCTCGAACGATTCGACGTGACCGGCGCAGGGGCCGAGCGCACGTTGAATATCTCGCTCAACGGCAAGCAGCAGGGAGCGCTCTTGTTCCGCATCGTCGGCCATCTGCCGCTCGAGCCGGACGGTGAAGGAGCGGAACCCGGCGCCGAGGCCCCGGCGCGAACGCTGCCGATCCTCGAACCGCTCGGCGTCGAGCGCGAGACGGGCGACGTGCTCGTGTTCGCTCCCCCGGGAATCGAAGTCGTCACCGATCCGCAGGCGCTCGCCGGCCTGTACGCGGCGACGGGTCCGCCGCAGGTTCAGGAACTCGGCGGGATTCCGCAAGGCGACGCGCAGCTCGTTTCGGCCTGGTCGTACAATCGCCGCCCGGTGTCGCTCGTGGTGAAGACCGCCCGCCGGCCGACGCGGCTTTCCGCCCGTGTGGGAACGACGGTTCGCGTGCGGCAGGAACTCACCGAAGTCTCCGGACTTGTCGAGTTCGCCGTCGAGTACGCGGGGATCGACACGTTCCGCATCGCGGTGCCGGAAGCGGTCGCCGACCGCACGCAGATCGAATCGATCTCGGGAGGGATCATCAAGCAGCGCACGCGGGCGGAACAAGCGGACGAGGGATGGGTGACGTGGACCATCGTCATGCAGCGGGACGTGCTCGGCCCGCAGCGGTTCCAGGTGACGTGGGACGTGCCCCGCGCCGCGCAAGCCGCCGCCGCCGGTGCGGAGGAACCGCCCGCCGACGCCGATGCTCCCGCGGATGCCGCTCCCGCCCAAACGCCGAAGGAGAGCGACGCCGAGTGGTCGTATCTCGTCCGCCCCCCGCGGGCCTTGAGTTCGCCCGGCAAGAACGGAGGAGCGGAAATCCCGCTCACGAAGATCGACGGCGAACTGTTGATCCTCCGCGACCGCGCGCTCGCCGTTTCGGCCGCGCCGACGGGAGATGCCCTCGAACCGATCGACGTCCGCGAACTCGACTTCCTGTCGGTCTCGGGCGAACTGACCGCGAGCGCCGCCGCGCAGCAGAAGCGCGGCGGAGCCGTCTCGACGGCCGATGCGATGCAGACCGCCGTATTGGCGTACCGCTATCATTCGCAGCCGGTCGAGCTGACGATCTCGGCGCGGCGGTACGAGATCGGCGAGGTCGTCGAAACGGTCGTCTCGAAAGCGCTCGTCGAAGTCGTCATCGGCCGCGACGGGGCGCGCACTTATTCGTGCCGCTACCGACTGACGAGCAGCGAGCGACAACGTCTGGCGATCGACCTGCCGGCGAAGGCGCAGCCGTTGGCGGTGCTCATCGACGGCCGCGGCGTTCTGTTGGGTAAAGCGCCGCCGCCGCCCGCCGAAGGGGACGCGCCGCGGAGCGATTGGGACTCGTACTTCGTCGATGTCTCCCGCGGTTCGCAGTCGGACGACGTCTTCCTGCTCACGCTGCGGTTTCGCTTCGACGACGTCCCGGCGCTGGAAGGATCCGGCGGACGGGTGAGTCTCGAACTGCCCCGCATCGGCGGGAGCCGCGCGGGGACGGTCGTCGTGCAGCAATCGCGACTGGCGGTGTGGGTGCCGGACGATTTCGCCCTCGTCGACACGCCCGAAGGGTTCACATCGCGGACGATCGTGTATCCGCGGGGATGGTGGCTCGGGCCGCTGGGCACGCGCGTGTCGCACGCGAGCGGATATCACGCCGGCCTCGGGCCGGACAACGATCAATGGATCGCAGACGCGACCGGCGGCGGAAGCGACTTCCCGACCGAAGGGCACGCCTACCTCTATGCCGGCGTCGGCCTTCCCAGCGAGCCGACGATGATGTGGTGGAACATGCCCTTCTACACCTGGGTCGTCAGCGGGGCGCTGGTGCTGATCGCCGTCGTGCTGCGGAACACGACCTGGGAGAACAAGCTGGGAATCGTGGTGCTCGCCGCGGTCGCGGCGGCGTTGTTCGCCCAGTGGGACGCCCCCGCCGTCGCGCATGTCGTGTTCGCCGGGCGCTACGGACTGGCGGCGCTGGCGGTGTTGTGGATCGTCCATGCCCTGTTCGCCCGCGGCGGTCCCCACGAGGCTTTGCCCTCCTCCACGAGTCAGCCCGATCCCACCGTCGTCCCCCCGACGAACGGTCCCGACGAACCGTACGGCGAGAAAGGGACGGTGGGCCATGACTAAGGTTACGAGTGACGAGTTGCGAGTGACGAGTGACGAGTTACGCGGTCGAAACAGTCGTCGAATTGGTAGCGGAAGTCGCAAGACTTCCGATGCTCGGGGGGCGACGTCCGGAATTCTTGCGAATTCCGCTACGTACTCGGTACTCAGTACACAGCACACAGTACTCAGTACTCGGCACTGGGTACTCGATCTTCACTGTTCGTTACTCGGCGCCCGCCATCTCGTCCTCCCCATTCTTTTCCTCCTCGCCGTGGCGTCCACCGCGTTTGCGCAGTCGGCCGACCGTGCGGACGACGGCGTTCGCCAACTCTACGTCCCCTTCGACGCCTTCGAACTCGTCCTCGAACACGAGCCGAAGGGCGTCCTCCTTCCCGGCGACGAATTCCGCAAGCTCTACCAACAGGCCCGCGCGCGCGGCGGCGCGGAAGACCAGCTCCCCCGCGGCATCGCGATTTCCGGCGCGGCGTACCGCGCCCGGATCGACGGCGAGCGGCTCGTGATCTCCGCCGAAATCGACTTCCGCACCTTCCGCGACGGCTGGCAAGCCGTCGCGCTTCCCTTCCGCGGACTCGCTGTCGAACGCGCGACCCTCGGCGACGAACCGGCCCGCCTCGGCCGCATCGCCGAAGCCGGCGGCGGGCTGCATCTCATCGACGATCGCGCCGGCCGCAGGACGCTGTCGCTCGAAATGTCGGCCCCGCTCGCGTCGATCGGCAGCGACCGCGTCGCCGAATTCGGCCTGTTGCCCCGCACCCCCGCCACGCTCGAAGTCGAGCTTCCCGCCGGAAAGCACCTCGTGCTGAACGAGTCGCCGGTCGAACGGCCCGCGGAAGGGGACGAGGCGGCGACGTATCGGCTTCCCATCGGCGGCGCGGGAAACATCGCGCTCCGCGTCACCGATCGCGGCGCGACGCAGACCGCCGATCGCCTGCTGTTCGCGACCACGCGGTACGGCCTGAACGTCGCCCCGGGGGAAGTGTTGTGGCACGCCGCGACGACCCTGCAGCTTTACGGCCGCACGGTCGACCGCCTCGTGTTTCGCGTGCCCGCCGCGCTCGAAATCGCCGACGTGCTCTCCCCCGGTCTCGAAGCCTGGGAACTCGCCGACGACCCCGATACGCCCGGCGCGACGCGGATCACCGTCGCCTTCCGCCAACCGGTCGAAGGAACCCGGCAAATCGAATTCACGGGCGTGATGAACGCCCCCGTGGGCGAGCCTTGGGAAACGCCGCGGCTGGAAGTGATTGGGGCGACCTCGCACGTCGGGCGGATCGCGGTCCGCCAGCCTCCGGGCGTGCGGTTGCAGGTCGAGCAATCCGCAGGCGTCCGGCCGATCGCGGCCGAGCGATCGGCGCGCGCTCGGCGGCGCGCCCCCGACGCAAGTCGCCCTCGCCTTCGACGTGTGGCGGGAGGACTTCACGCTGAGCTTCGTCACGCGCACCAAGGAGCGCGAGCTGATCGCCGTGATGAGCACCGTGCTCTCCGTGGACGAGCAGGCGCTCGATCTCGCGACGACCGCCACGCTCACCTCGTTCTTCGCGCCGCTGTTCGATCCGGAATTCACGCTGCCCGCCGATTGGACGGTCACCGCGGTCCTCGTCGACGGCGCGGCGGCCGAGTGGAAACTGCTCGCCCGCGAACCGGGGACGCATCATGTCGTCGTCGCCCTGCCGCGGCCGGTCCCGCCGGGATCGAACGCGGTCGTCGAGCTGCGCGGCCGGCGCGAGCTGGCGAACCGCTTGCAGACCGACGGCGAAGTCGAATTCGAACTGCCGGAAGTCCGCATGCCTGCGGCGGGCATCGTCGCCGGAACCTACGTGATCCACTACCCCGCGCACCTCGCCGTCGTCCCGCTGGAGATCGAAGGCCTCGATCCCACGTTCCTCAAGGACGGCGGCCCTCCCCAACCGCCGTCTTCCCAACCGCCGTCCGACCGGCGCGCCGGCGACTACCTCGCCTACAGCTATCAGGACTCGCGGTTCGCCGGGACGATGCGGCTCACGGTCGAGCCGCCGCGGGTCGCCGCGACGATCTCGACGACCGCCCGCCTCGATCCGGACGCGCTTCGCGCGCACGTCGAATCGCTGCTCGACGTTCAGGGAGGCGGCGTGCGGCAGTTGACCGTCTCGCTGCCCGAAGCCGCCGGAACCGATCTGCAATTCCGGTTGATTCCCCCCTCCGCCCGCATCACCGAGCAGCGGACGGAGCCGGTCGCCCCCGGCGCCGGCCGCCGCATGTGGACGCTCGTCTTCGACCGCCGGCTGCAAGGGGAGTGGCTGCTTTCCGCGGATCTTCGCCTGCCGCGCGAAGCAGGCGCTGCGGCGCGCGTTCCCGATCTGCGCGTCGTCGCGGCGGATCGCGAGCATGGCACCGTCGCGATCGAGGCGGAACCGCAGCAACGGCTGGCGATCGCCGCCAACGACGAACAAGGCAGGCCGCTCGATCCGCTCGACCCGGTCGACTTCGCGTTCCCGATTCAGTACCGCCCGAAAGAGCGAATCGTCGCCGCGTTCCGCCACGTGCGCCCCGGCTTCGACGCGACGCTCACCGAAGAACGGCTGGAGCGCGTCGCCGTCCCGAGCGCCGTCTGCACCGAGCAGCGACTGTCCACGGTCGTGTCGGACGGCGGCGAAAGGCAGCATCGGGCGGAGATGCGGCTGCGCGCGGTCGGCGTGCAGGCGCTCCGCGTCGCGTTCCCCGAGAACGCCAGCCCGCAACCGTTGTGGGCGGTCGAACTCGACGGCGTTCCGGTCGAAGTGCGACGCTCGGGCGACTCGTACCGCATTCCCTACGCCGCCGGGAACGCGGAAGCCGTGCATTCGCTCGTGCTGCATTACGTTTCCGCCGGCGATCCGGCGGGTCTGTTCGACGAATTGACCGAACGGCCGCCGCTGCTCGCCGTCGAGCGCGGCGACGGAGCGCTGCAGCCGATCGACGTTCTGGAACGCACGTGGGACGTCCACTACCCGCCGAAGACGCTCTTGTTGCGCAGCGACGGCGAATTCCACCCGGCCGACCGCGAGCTGGACTCGTTCGGCTTCCTGGGCGGACTGCGGCGCGGGTTCCGCGACGTCTCGCCGGAGGATCTCGTCCGGCAAGGGGTGTGGCTGGCGATCGCGGCGGCGCTGGTCGCCGCCATCGGCCTGACGTTCCGCCGCTGGGGCCGCCGCGGGCTGGTCGGTTTCGCGGCGGTGTGCGTGATCGCCGGAGTGGCGGCGGCGCTGCTGTTGCCGGCGGTGCAATCGGCCCGGGAGGCGGCGCGGCGCGATTCGGGTTCCTACTTCAGCGGTGGCAGTCGGGAACTATTCGATGACTCACGTAGCATGGGGCGACCCGGTGGCGAGGCTGGTTCCGTCACGGTGCAGCAGCCGGTGCAAATGGATGATGGGGAAAGTGACATGAGTCTTCGGCAAGGGCGTTTCGGTGACACCGACGGCCGCGTCAGGATGGGTCTCGATCGGTATCGCCGTCCGGAGGAATTGGCGTCGCCGATGGAGCCCGCGGAATTAGCGAAGGAAGAATCACCGACTCGCCGCCCGCAGCCGTCGACTCCGTCGCAGGCGTTCGAGATCCCTCAGCCGATGGCGGAACCGCCGGCGGTGGTCCAGTCCGAGTCACCGCGATCGGGCGCCGATCGCAACGGTCGGGCGGCCGGTCCGCCCGCGAACGACGGCGACGACTTGAGCTTGCAACTCCGCCAAAGCCAGTCGATCGAGCCGGGCGAGGGACGCGGTGAAGGCCACCGCACCGCCGGAACCCAGGATTACGGCGGCGCGCGGCTTTCCGTGCTGGTCGCGACGCAGATTCCGGACGGCTTCCGCGAGCGGTCGTTCGCCTATCGCGGCGCGCAGGGGCAAGACGTCGCGTTGCGGGTCGCCTCGGTCGATCGCGACCGGATCGAGGCCTTCCGCTGGCTCGTCGCCGCCGCCGCGTTCGCCGTTCTGTGGCTGCTGCGGAACTTCCCGCTCGCACTGCGGGGAACGCTCGCGGCGCTGGGGCTGGCGCTGCCGCTCGCGCTCTCCACGGTCGTGCCGACCGCCTGGCAGGCGATTCTCGACGGCGTGTTCCTGGGAACTCTCGCGGGAGTAATCGCGTGGCTGGTGCGCGGAGCGATCCGCGGCGGCGCGTGCTGCCGACCGTTCCGCTTCCGCCGCGGCGTCGCGAACTCGGCGACGACGGCGGGGGCGATCCTGTTCGCGGTGCTTTCGATCCCGTCCGTCGCGGACGCGCAACCGCAACAGGCGGTCCCGCCGCGCAATGCAGCGCCGCAATATGCGCCCCAGCAGGCGATGCAGCCGAACCCCGCGCCGAACGCGGCACGGTATCCGGCGCCGAATGCGAACGCCGATCCCTTCGACGCGCCGCAGGCGAACCGCCCCCGCGCCGAACTCGCGACCGGGCGCGACGCGCCGCGGGGAGAGTTCACCGTCATCGTCCCGTTCGACGCCTCGCAGGATCCGCTCGCCGCGACGCGGGTGTTCCTGCCCTATGAAAAGTTCGTCGAACTCTGGAACCGGGCGCATCCCGAGCGGGCGATGAAGGCCCCGGCGCCGATTCCCGGCATCGTCGCGGCGGCGGCCTACTCCGCCGAGATCGCCCCCGGAGGCAACGACCAGGAGCCGCGCGTCGCGGTCACCGGCCGGATCGTGCTCCACAACTTCCTCAACGAACCGGTCACGCTCGCGGTCCCGTTCGGCAACGTGGGACTGCGGTCCGCGCGGCTGAATGGGGAGTCGGCGGCGCTGGTGCCGATGAGCCGCGGGGTTTATCCCCGCGGTGCCGACACGGCAGCCCAAGCGATCAACGCACCGCTTCGGCGACAGCAGTCCGGCGCGAATATCGAACCCGACGCGCAGCGTGAGGATGTCGACCTCCGGAATCCCGCGGACGATTCGCGACTCGCCGTCGTCCTTTCCAAACCCGGTCTCAACGTGCTCGATGTCGAGTTCGATCTGCCGGTGCGGATGGTCGGCTCGGCGGGGCGGTTCACCTTGCCGTTGCGCCCGGTTCCCGCGGGGTCGCTGTCGTTCGCGTTGCCGGCGGGGGAGTTCGAAGTCCGCGTGGACGGCACGACGGCCGCCTATCGCCGCCGCGCCGACGAGGGCCGCACGTGGATCGACGTGCCGATCGACGCGGGGGGCGACGTGACGGTCGCCTGGCAGCCCGCCGCGATGCGCGAAGGGGCGGAGATCACCGTACACGCCGATGGAACGCACCGGCTGGACATCACCGACGCCGGCGCGATGCTGTCGAGCGGATACGAATTCACCGTGCGGCAGGGAACGCTCGCGCAGGCGAGCTTCGCGCTGCCGGAGGGAGTGCTGGTCCGCCGCATCTCCGGTCCCGATCTGGCCGGTTGGCAGATCGAAGGGGAAGGGGCCGAGCGGACGCTGCGGGTCGACTTCCGCCGCCCGATCGAAGCGAGCACGCGGCTCGCCTTCGAACTGTATCTCGCCGCCCGGTTCGCGGCCGACGAGACGACCACCGTCGAGTTTCCCGCGTTCGCGCCGCGCGACGTCACCCGCGAGACCGGCACGGTTGCGGTTCACGCGGAAGAGCAGTTCGCGGTCGAGCCGCGCGGGGTCGAAGGTCTGCGGCGGCTCGACGTGACGGCGGGCGAGGTGGCGACCGACCGTAGGGCGGTCGCTCGTCCGGAAAGCGCCGCGACGTCGCTCCGTTTCGCGTGGCGGTACGCGGCGCGACCGATCCGATTGACGCTCGATGTCTCTCGCAAGGCGGCGGAAACGCAGGCGACCGCTCTGCACGCCGCGACGATTCTCGAACGGCAGGTGATCGTCGACAGCCGGCTCACGTACGATCTGCGGGGCGCGGCGCGCTCGCGGCTCGTCGTGCGGCTCCCCGCGCTGTATTTGCCGTTGGAGGTCGAGGCCACGTCGCTGTCCGACTGGTACGTGTCCGAGGACCAGCGGGCGGGCACGCGGGATCTGGTGATCGAAATGTCTTCGCCGCGGCAGGGGCCGGCCGAGATCGTCCTCCGCGGACGCATCCCCAAGGAACCCGCCGACGGGTTCGTCGAAATGAGCGTTCCCGAACCGGTCGAAACGGACCGCATCGAAAAGTTTCTGGCGATCCGGCTGCACGAGGCGTATTCGGCGACGGTCGACGAAGCGGCGGGTTGGCGGGGGATCTCTCCGGATCAGCTTCCCGCGGAACTCCGGCAGCGGAACGGGGCGGTCGCGCTCGCATTCCGCGCGACGAGCGATGAAGAGGCGATCGTCGCGATCGGCTTGAAACGGGCCGAGCCGATTCTCTCCGCCGATTCCATCACGGTCGTCACCGTTTCGGACCAGCAGGTGGACTACATCCTGCACGTTCGCTGGTCGATCGAGCGGGCGGCGGCGGACACGTTCGTCTTCACCGCGCCCGCCGAACTGTCCGGAAAGTTGGAGTGGAACGCGGCGGGCGTGCGGCAGATCAGCGCGTCGGAACCGGCGGACGGCCTGGTCCGCTGGACGGTCACGCTGCAGAAACCGGTCTCGCGGTCGTTTTCGCTGACGGCGCTCGCCACGCTGCCGCTTCCGGCGGACGACCGCGTGGCCGCTCCGGTCCCGCTCGTCGAGCGCGCACTTCCCGAAGCGGACGGCGGGCGATACGCGCCGCTCGAAGCGCAGGGGCGGTACGTGGTGTTGTTCAACGAGTCGCGGGGGGGGGGGGGGGGG
>JBBDNT010000297.1:0-15498 GCA_040877445.1 Planctomycetaceae bacterium | reverse complement strand
GGTTGGCCGCGGTCGATCCGGAGTCGCACGAGAGCGTGCGCGCAGCCGAATTGCCGATCGCCGGGTTGCAGCCGAACGTGACCGAAAAGCTGGAACAGGCGGCGGCCCGCTTGCGGGTCGCGGCCGGCGCCGCTCCCCCGGCGTGGACGATCGAACGCTTCGCCGCCTACGAAGGGGCCGCCGCGATCATCCGCGTGGCGGACCTGCTCACCGTTCACGCGCACGACGGCAGCTATCGCGGGCGGGCGGTCTACACGATGCGCAACCGCAGTCGGCAGTACCTGCCGCTGACGGTTCCGCCATCGGTCCGCATTCTGTCGGTGATGGTGAAGGATCCGCGGATGGGGAACGAATCGCGGCCGGCGCGGTTGGTGCGCGGCGCGGCGGCCTCGGGGACGGGCGACGCCGAAACCGCCACGGAAACGTTGCTCGTCCCGATCCCGCAGACCGGCCGCTCCGACTTGCCGTTCGAAGTGTCCGTGACGTTCGCCTCGACCGAGGCGGACGCCTTGCCGAAAGGGCTGACCGTGCGTCCCGGCCGCGTTCAGCCGGCGATTCCGCGCGTCGTCGAACCGCGCGGACTGGACGATCCGCTGGGGATCGCGGTCGAGCGAACCTCGTGGCGGGTCTATCTCCCGCGCGAGTACGACGCCGAGCCGGTCGACGACCCCGGCCGGCAAAACCTCTCCGCGGCGGACGAGGCGACCGCCAAGGCGACTCTGTCGATCGGCCTGATGAAGGAGCAGGTCGAACTGGGGAAAATCGCAACCAGCAAGACGGAATCCGCCGTTGTGCGGCAGCAGGCCTACGACAACGCCAAACGGCTGGAAATGCGGCTCGAGGAACTCAACGTCAACGAAGCCGCCCAGAGCGCGGTCCAGCAGGAGTTCGACCGGGTCAAAGGAGTTCTCTCGAAGGTCGAACTGGACTTGGACCGGCAAGCCGCCGAAATCCCGCAACAGGACGGCGGTCGTCGGGAGGACGAGCGGTGGCGGTCGTTGTCGAATCGCATGCTCGCGAACGAACTGTTCGCCGACGAAAAGGCTCGCGAGGTTCCGCCGGAGATGGCGGCGATCGCCGGGGGAACGTTCAAGCTGAAATCCGACGGGGAGGAGGAGGGCGAATCGGAGTCCGGCGATTCGAAATCCGGCGAATCGAAATTCAATGATTCGGATCCGCGGCGGTCCCTGGTTCAAGGCAAGAGCAGCCCCGAATACAGCCGTTCGAGTCTGCTCGAACGCAGCCAGGAGCAGGGGTTGAAGCAACTCGAACAGTCGGCGCAACACCGAGCGAAGGAAGAAGAGCGGTTCTGGGAGCAAAAGCCCTCGTCGAGGGATCTGCCGCCGGACAATCAACCCGGCGATCCGTTCGCCTCGATGGATCCCCGTCGCCCACGTGGCCCCGCGACGGAAGGCCAACCCGGACCGTCCGACTGGGCGCAGGTCGGTGGACAGCCGGCGGATCGCGAGTTCGCGGGGTCCGACGGCGCGTTCACTTACGGCGCCAACGCGGGCTTCATCCAATTCGGCGATGAAGGTCGCGGGCCGGCGGGGGCGTTCGGTCCCGTCAGCCGCGGCGCGCTGTCGATCGACGTCGACGTGCCGATTCCGCCCGACGCCACGATGTTGACCTTCACCAAGGTCGGGGGCGATCCGCGGTTGGCGCTCGCCGTCCGCTCGCGCGATTCCCTCGAGACCGGGTTCGGGCTGGTCTGGTCGCTGGTCTGGCTGGCGGTGGGAATCGGGGCGGCGGTCGCCTTTCACCGGGCGGAATCGCGCGGGGCGCTCGTGGCGCGGATCGCCGTGGCGTGCGTGGCGGTCGGCGCGATCGGCTTCTTCCTGCTGCCCGCGCCGTGGTCGGGATGGCTGCTCGCGCTCGCGATCGCGGGGGGATTGGTCTTCGCGAGTCGACGCCCCGCGCCTGCGACCTGACCGCCTCCTGGCGAACAACGCCGGCGTCGTGCCACTGCTTGGCGGAAGCGGAGAGGATCCGTCGTCGCGCTTGGATCTCCGCGACCGCTTCCGACAAGCAGTGCTCCCACGCGAAGGCACTGCTTCGGCCGAGCGGGAAAACCGGCCGAGGTCGGATGTTACTCCTGTTCGGCCGAAGCAGTGGCACGCCAGTAAGAATTTCCGCGTCGGAATCGCACCCGGTTTCACCGGGCGCCGACAAGCGCCGGCTCGGCACTGCCGGAACCGATTGCCTCGTGGATGCGGCGGGCGACTTCCTCGCGGTGAATCGCAACGTCCGGCGGACCGGAGAACCCGAGTTTTACGCGGTCCCCGTGAACTTCGAGTACGGTGATTTCGATGTCGTCGCCGATTCGGATGCGTTCGTTCTTCTTGCGGGTCAGCACCAGCATGGTTCGCTCCTCCTTGAAGCGGGGCGGGCGGCGGTTGGGTCGTTTGCCGTCCGAAGTCCTTCGTTGGGATGCCTGGGGGTCGGTCGTGAAATCAAAAGTCTTCGTCGTCGTCGAGCGGATGATGGCCGTCGCGGTCGTCGTCGTGCCACAGGGGCAATCCGGCGGCGTAGCGGGCCGCGAGGGTGACGACTTTCTCGGACGTGCCCGGTTCGGCCTGGCTGGGTCCGGCAGGCTCCACGAGCCCGTCGCCCCATTCGGAAAGCTTTCCCTTGCGGGCTCGAAACGGAATCACGACACTCGCGGGGTTGCGGTCGGTGAGTTCTGCGGGCACGGTCGCTGCACTCCTGTTGGATGATACCGGCGGTCGACGTCCTGCGGGTCCATCTTACGCGAAACGGGCCGCGGGCGACGGAAAATCGTCGCCTCGCGGCTTCAATCTCCGGTGCCGACTTCCAGATTCACGGCGGTCTGCATCAGGGAGTTTTCGTGATGATTGTGCTCGGCGAGGGTCTCGATCCAATCGGCCAGTTCGCGGCGGACGTCGTTGGCGAGCACGGTGAACGGGGCCTGCCAGGCGACGCGCATCCGCAGCCGTCGCAGCGTCGCGAGCAACGTGTCGTGTTGTTCGCGGAGCCGCGCGACTTCCGGCTCCCAGTTGGGATACTCCTCGACCACGTCCCGCAAGTACCCGCCGTCCTCTTCGATGGCGAATTCGCGGGGAAGGGTGTCCAGCAGCGTGTCGAGGACGGCCAGCACCCAGCGGGCGTTCTCTTCGTCGAACGGCTGCTCGAGCATGTCTCGCAAGTCGCCGAGGAGCAGGTATTCCAATTCAGCGTAGGCGTGCAACGAATGCAACGGTCGTGCGTGGGATGGCATCGCGGTTTCCTCGGGCGGCGGCGACGCACGATTACGTCTCGACGCGGTTGAATGGTAGCGGTCGCGAGCCGTTTGTCGAAATCGGGGACTCCAGTTGAAAGAATATGGGGGAAATCCCGGCATTTCAACTCTTTGCCTCTGGTATACTTAGGGTGTTCGATCGCGGAACCTCTCCGCCGGTCGTGGCGAAGCGGGTCACGAAGCAACATGGGCTGGCGGATGCCGATTCTGGAGATCCTCAAAGGTGCGCGCGCCGGCGAGCAGTGCGAATTGAACGGCAAGGAGGTCGTCGTGGGACGGCTGGCCGACTGCGACATCGTGCTCCCCGACGAAACCGTCTCTCGCAGACATGCCCGGTTCTTCCGGGACGGCGACCGATGGTGCGTGGAGGATCTGCAAAGCCGGAACGGCACGTTCGTGAACGGCAGCCGGATCGACCGCCCCATCGAATTGGTCGGGGACGACTACATTTTGCTGTACGACCTGCCGTTGCGGTATCGGGACGCACCCTCCGAAAAGCGAAAACTCGCACGGGACGAACGACTCGCGGCGGCCCATGTCGGCGGCGAACGCGCGCTTTCCACCCCCGTCACCTTCGAGACCGTCGCCGAGGTCGACATTCGCGAGGCGATCGGCCCTCCCGCGGGGGTCCGGCCGGAAACGAAGCTGCAAGCGGTCCTGCAGATCACCCGCGACTTGCGGGGGTCGATGGATCTCGAACAGGTTCTGCCGCGAATCCTCGACACCGTCTTCCGCGTGTTTCCCCAGGCCGACCGGGGTTACATCCTGCAAACCGCGGCCGACGACGAGACGCGGCTGATTCCCTCGGCCATCCGGCGGCGCGACGGCTCGACCGGGGCCGGAACGCTCAGCCCCATCAACCGGGTTCTCGCGCAGCACGTGATCTCGGGGGGGAAAGCGATCCTCAGCAGCGAACCCGGCCCCCCCGGCAACCACGAGGACTCCATCTTCGACGTCCCCATGCGGTCGATCATGGGGGCGCCGTTGCTCGGACCGTCGCGGAACCCGAGCGGCATCATCTGGGTCGACAGCGACGACGGCGAACGCCCCTTCGATCGCGAGGATCTCGATCTCCTCGCCTGCATCGGCATCCTCGCCGGGCAGGCGGTCGAGTACGCCAGCCGCGAGGGCGTGCGCTATCGCGCCGTCGTCAACACCGCGGCGGACGGCATCATCACCATCGACGAAACGGGAACCATCGAATCGGTGAACCCGGCGGTCGGGCGGCTGTTCGGCTACGAGCGGTCCGATCTCGTCGGCCAAAGCGTGGGACGGCTGATCCCGTTCCTGAACGGGCCGTTCGCCGCGCAGGCGATCGCCCAGGCGTTCGACGCCGGCGAATCCCCGACGACGAGGGTCGGCCGCGAGGTCGTCGGCCGCCGCAAGGACGGCACGGAATTCCCGATGCACCTCTCGGTGGGGGAGTTCACGCTCGACGGCCGCCGCTGCTTCACCGGCATCGTGCAGGACATCACGGCGCGGAAGGCGGCCGAAGAGGCCTTGCTGCGCCTGAATGAAACGCTCGAACTCCGCGTCGAACAGCGGACCGGCTACGTCAAGCTGCTACAGGACGTCGCAGTGATCGCCAACAAGGCCGACACCGTGGAAGAGGCCTACGCCGAAACGCTCGAGCGGATCCGCCAATTCATGCATTGGCCGGCCGGCCACGTCTTCGTCCGCACCGCCGATCCGAAGCGGGACGCCTTTTCCGACAGCGGCATCTGGTCGTTGCAGTCGGGACACCACTTCGAGGACTTGCAGTCGGCGTCGGCGGCGCACGAGTTCCTGCCGGGCATGGGACTGGTGGGGCGGATCCTCGAGACCCGCCGCGCCCTGTGGATCCCCAATCTCGCGGACGACCCCAAGTTCACGCGGACCGCCCAGACGGTCGCCGCCGGCGTCCACGGGCTGATGGCCTTCCCCGTGCTGCTCGGCGACGACGTCGTCGCGGTCTTCGAATTCTTCTCCGCCGAGCCGGAGCCGGCCAACGACGCCCTACTGGAAGTCATGGCCCACGTCGGCACGCAACTCAGCCGCGTCGTCGAACGCCGCAAATTGCAGGCGGAACTGATCGACGCCGTCTGGAGGCAGCAGCGGCAGTTCGGACAGGAATTGCACGACTGCCTGGGACAGGAACTGACCGGTATCCGCATGATGGCCGAAAGCCTGAAATGGCGGCTGCAATCCCGCACCGCCCCCGAGGCGCAGCTCGCCGAGGAACTGATCGGGCTGATTCGCGAGGCGCATCACGGCGTCCGCCAGCTCTCCAAGGGATTGTTCCCCGTCGAGGTCTTCGCCCACGGGCTGATGGCGGCGCTCGGGGAACTGGCCGAACAGGTGTCGCGGCAATGCGATCTCGACTGCCGCTTCGAATGCGAAGAGCCGGTCGACGTGAAAAGCAACGAGACCGCCACGCACCTGTTCCGCATCGCGCAAGAGGCGACCAACAACGCCGTGAATCACGGCGAGGCCCAGCACATTCGAATCTCGCTCGCCGAGGACGACGGCCGCGTCGCGTTGCGGATCGCGGACGACGGCGTGGGGATCGACCCCCGACGCGGCGAGCGTCCCGAAGGAATGGGCCTGCGGATCATGCGTTATCGGGCCCACGTCATGAATGCGAAACTGTCGATCGAACCCGGTTCCGAACGCGGCACCGTGGTGACCTGTCTAGTGGAGCCGAGGCACGAAACATGAATACCGTCGAAACCACTCACAAGGCGCGGATCTTCATCGTCGACGATCATCCCGTCATGCGCCGGGGACTCTCTCAGATCATCGACGACCTGGACGACATGAAGATCTGCGGCGACGCCGCCGAAATGAACGACGCCCTGCGGCGCATCGAAGAACTGAAGCCCGACGCCGTGGTGATCGACATCTCGCTCGGCGACGGCAACGGCATCGAACTCATCAAGCAGATCAAGGCGGTGATGCCCGACACGCGAATGCTCGTCTGCTCGATGCACGACGAGTCGTTGTTCGCCGAGCGGGCGATGCGGGCCGGCGCCCTCGGCTACGTCAACAAGACCGACGACACCGAGACCTTCCTCACCGCGCTCCGTCGCGTGCTCGACGGAAAGATCCACCTCAGCCAGCGGATGACCGACCGCATGCTGCAACAGGTCGCCGGCGGCCACGACGAGAACATCAACCGCTCCCCCATCGAACGCCTTTCCGACCGGGAACTCGAAGTGTTCGAGATGATCGGCCACGGGCTGATCACCAAGCAGATCGCGGCCAAGCTGCACCTCAGCCCGAAGACGGTCGAGACCTACCGCGAGAACATCAAGGCCAAGCTCAACCTCCGCAACGGCTCCGAACTGACCCGCCACGCCGTCCAATGGGTACTCGAACAAGGCTGAAGCCCACTGCGCGACCGCGCAGAACAAGCCCGTCCGCGGCGGAACTCGCCGACGTTCCGCTGGTCGACTCACAGGACACGAATGACGAAGCTGGTCCCGGTCCGACCAGTTGCGGACGGCGGAAGTGCCGAGCCGGCCCCGACTTGCGGGATTCGCCCCGCGGCGATTGGTGCAGAATCTGGTGCAGATCCCGAATCTGACGACTTGCGGGCCGTGATGCAAGCCTGGCCCCGGCTCTCCGCCGAGGCCCGCGGGCGGATTCTGGCGATCGCCGCGGATGGGCGGTGATGCCGTTCCGCGAGCCTACCGGGTGATTCTCCGCAGTCGTTCCAAACGGCGCACGGACTGCCGAATCGAAAGGGGCGGAGTGCCGGCCCCGGCGGCGAGCGGCATTGCGGGCGATCATCGCAGCGTGGCCGGCACTCCCCGCGCCGGTCCGGCGGCCCATTCTGGATCTGCTCGACCAAGCCGGCCCCGATCAATGAGCGCGGAGCGGGGCGTTTCGGCGAGACCGAATCTCCGGAGCGGTTTCTGGCCTCAATCCTCCGGGTCGGGCGGGGCAGTTTTCTTCCTTTCGGACAGCACCATTTCGATGGCACGCGCCCAATCGTGCATGTAGTCGTGCAGGCGACCATCCCGCGTCCCGGACAGGCGTTCGACTTTCCCCGACGGCAGCCGCACTTCGATGTCCTTCAACACCCATTCGCCGGACTGCCTGACGAAATCGGCACTCCATTCAGGAAACAGCGGCTCCGGCCCCGTGAGCGGCGCTGCATTCGCGGTCGCCCTGTCGGCATGTTCGCCACTCGACCACTCGACGCCGCGCCATGACAACACCGCGCGAAACGGCGAAACGAGCGAATCGGTGCGCTGGATGTCGAACACAGGGGACCGCATCGCGACTTTCCGGCGCGTCCAAAGGACAGGCGGTTCGCCAATCGACGCCAATCCCTCCGTCGAAACCAGACGCTCTTCCGTCTCGACCGAACCAAGAGCGCCTTTCAGTAAACGCCGGAACTCCACCACGATTTCGGCGTCGGTCGGCGGGCGGACCTCGGCAACAGGTTCGGTCGCGACCCTGTGTTCGACGACGGGTCGCTCTTCCGGCTTTGCGGCGACTGCCGGCTGCGGACTCTGGACCGGTGGCGGCTCCGGCACTTCTCCGCACCCCACTATTCCGATGGCCGCGATCGTGCCGCAAAGAAGTCGCCGCATCTCGCACCTCCCCAGTAATGGCCGGTGATTGACGATTCGCCCCACTGTTCATTGAAACCCGCCACGCCGCCATGAATCAACCCCTCGGGCTGAAAATCGAGGAGTCTGGACTGCCCGCCGGTCGTCGGCATCGCCAACACGAAGCAACCGTCGAACGGCTCCGAACACTCGCACGCTGCAACGCGCGCGAGCGCGAAGCCGGGCAGCCGAAGCCTGCCCAATCGAAGCGAAAGCCGAACGAATCCGAACCGAATCGGGCGGTTGCACGGCGCAGCGCCGCGGCCGATACTTTAGGCGGCGGGGGATAGGGTGACGGCCCGAACTCCGGAAGTCCGACCGGTTTCCCCCGCTTGCTTTCATCGTCGGTATCATCGGACGCCACGCAGTCGGACCGTGGGCATGATGAGCTACGAGCGGGTTGTCGCGGAGTTGCAGGCGCTCTACCGCCGCGGCCATCACAAGATCGACCGGGACGAATTCTACCGGCTGGCTGGTCCCGATTGGGAATCCGTTGCCGAGCGGCTCATCGCGGAGCGGGCACTGCATCCGACGGTAGGAGACTTCCGCATCTGGCCCGCGATTCTGAACGCTATAGGGATGAACGACCCCGAGGCGGTGCGCGTCGAGCGCGCTTGGGACTCACTCGAAACTTGGGAGCGGCTGCACAACGCTCTGGGCAGCTATCTAGCCGAGCGCCCAACGTCGATAGATCCCGACCGCCGGCCCGAACCCGTGACGGCCGGGCATTACGTCCATGACGCCGTTCGGTCCGTCGAGGCGCTCATGCTGGACGGCAAGTTGCCTGTCGGCGGTACGGTGCTGTGGCGGGAATTCCTGGCTGCGACCCGCGGCGGCGACTGGAACGCGGTCGAGCGGGCCGGCATGGAGTTTCAAGATTGGGCGAACCTGCAACGGAGCCGCGCGGGGGAGGCCATCGACGGCCGGATGCCGGTCGAGGCCGGCAATGCGAAGCCGGATGAATTCGTGCTCGTCTCCGAACTGTGGCCGAACCGGACCGAATTCAAGTGGGCGTATCAAGTGACGCGGTTCCTCAACAAGACGCCGGAGATTCAGAGCATACAACGCGGGCGACGGCGGTACGTCCGCGAAGCGGACTGGCATCGGTACTTCCGCGAGAAGGATCGGCAGGCCAGCGAATCACTGGACGACGAAGCCTTGCAAGAAAAGCTCGCCGACATCGAAGCCCGCAAGGCGGAGGAACAGGCGAAGAAACCCCGCAAGTAGCGCCGGCTACTTGCAGCCTACTTGCACTCGCGGACCGAAAGCAGCCGTGAATCCCGAGAAATAACGGGATTCGCGGCTTTCCTATTTGCAGTCCGCTTCACTGTCGCTCTCGGTGGGTACGATCCGCCGCATGAGCGACACGACCCCCACGACGAAACGCAAGCCCCGCGGCGGCAGTCCACCCGCACGCCGGCTGCTGGCCGCCATCGACCGGATGCTCGCCGCAGCGCGCGACGCCGAACAGGCCCGCCGGCAACTCGCCGAACAAGTCGAGCGGGAGGGCCGCCGCTATGCCTGACCCCGCCCCCATCTCCCGCCCGCTGCTGGTGTCGTCGCGCGAGGCGGCCCGGCTGTTGTCCGTATCTGAGCGGACGCTACTCCGCATTCGGGAGGCCGGCAATCTCCGCGCCGTCCGGCTTCCCCGCGGCGGGCTACGGTACGCCGTGCGCGACTTGGAGCGGTGGATCGACGCGCAGCTCGCCGCGGCTGATGGCGATGAGGGAGGGCCGCCGCCATGACAGACGACCTACGTTCGCCGCGGGGGAACCGGATCATCACCCGCTATGGTCTCACCGGCTCCGCGGACGTGCGGGAGCAATTCCCGCCGGGCGCCGAAGGGGACGAAGCTCACTGGCGCGATTTCGCGCGGGCGATGATGGCGGCGGGATGGCGACCGCCACCGGAAGCGCTCCCGCCACCGCCGGCCCCCGCGCCGCGGCGACTCCCGCGCACGCTCCGCGCCCGCATCGCCGAGGACATCGCCGCGGACCCGGAGTGGTGGGGCCGGCTCATCGACCATATCAGGGAGGCGCGGGCTGATGCGTGACGACCACGACATACTCGACGGACTCGGCATCGCATCGGCGCATCCCGCGAAGCGCAACGGCAAGCCACGCTCATCGTCGGCGAAGGCGACCCGCCGATACGAGCCGGCTGCGGACGCGGCGAGCGGCGAGCGGGTTCGGGTGGAAGTGACCGCCGACGAGCATATCGTCATTGCCGAGACGCTCGACGCGCTCGCCGGCGACCCCGTGCTGTTCCACCGCGGCGGCGAACTCGTCCACGTCGTGGGCGAAGAGGCGGACGCGGAAGAGGATGGAATCGAACGCAAGGCAGGCACGCCGCGGATTCGACTTGTCTCGCCGGGATACTTGCGCGAGCGGATGGCGGCGACATGCTGGTTCTATCGCGCCGGCGCGAAGGATGAAGAATCACAATGCGCCCCGCCAGCGTTCGCCGTCTCGTCCATTGCGACGCGGGGATTCTGGCCGCCGTTGCGAAGTCTGACCGGCATCGTCGAAACGCCAGTGCTGCGCCGGGATGGAACCATTCTCGCCGCGCCCGGATATGACGCCGCAACCGGGCTGCTGTTCGAGCCGACCGGACCCGTCCCGCAGATTCCCGAGCGGCCGTCCCGCGCCGACGCGCTCGCGGGCCGCGACATGCTGCTCGAAATCATCGCCGATTTCCCGTTCGACAAGCCGCATCATCGTTCCGCCTGGTTCGCCGCACTGCTCACCGTGCTGGCGCGCCGGGCATTCTCCGGTCCCGCTCCGCTGTTCCTCATCGACGCGAACGTGCGCGGCAGCGGGAAGTCGATGCTCACCGACCTCATCGCCATCATCTTTACGGGCCGCAACATGCCGCGGTTCGCGAATCCGGCGAGCGATGACGAAGCGCGGAAGCGAATCACGGCGCTTGCAATCGCGGGCGACCCGCTGGTGCTCATCGACAACATCGCGGCGACGCTGGGGAGCGCGTCCCTCGACGCCGCATTGACCTCGACCGTCTGGAAAGACCGCCGATTGGGCGCAAGCGAAATCGTCGAATTCCCACTCCGCGCGGTTTGGTTCGCCAGTGGAAATAATCTGATTCTCCGCGCCGACACCTCGCGGCGCGTGTGCCATTGCCGGCTCGATTCGCCGATGGAGAATCCCGAAGAACGCACCGGCTTCGCGCATCCGAACTTGCTGCGCTACGTTCACCAGAATCGGGGGCCATTGCTGGCGGCGGGGTTGACCGTGCTCCGCGCGTTCCACCTCGCGGGGCGACCGGATGCGAAACTGACCCCCTGGGGAAGTTTCGAGGGCTGGTCCGGTCTCGTTCGGAACGCCGTCGCGTGGGTTGACCTGCCGGACCCCGGCGAGACCCGCCGAGAACTCCAAGAGCAATCCGACCAAGATGCTGCGGCGCTGCGGACGCTGTTCGCCGGCTGGGCGGACCTTGCGCCCCCCGCCGAAGGATTGACCGCGGCCGAAATCATGGCGCAGCTCAACCTGCCGCAATGCGCCGACCTACGCGAAGCGCTCACCGTGCTCGCCAATCCGCCGGCTGGAAAGCCCCTCGACAGTCTGCGAATCGGCTACGGACTCCGCCGGTTCAAAGGGCGCGTGATTGATGGTTGCCGGCTCGAAGCGCCCGGTTCGGGCAAGAAAAGCAAGCGCTGGCGAATCGTCTCAATCGACTCCGGCGGGGGGGATGGGGGCATAGGGGGGATGTTTTCTCCCTTCGCGCGTGAGGGTTCAGATTTCCAATCTGGCAAACAGTGGGAAACATCCCCCTCATCCCCCTCATCCCCCCCTGTGGGGAATTGCGCCCGGTGCGGATTCGACCTGGAGGATTCGACGGGAGCGATCTGTGATACCTGCGCGGCGATGATGCCATGAAAAACAACCGCGAAACGTGGACGCTGCAATTTCGCATCGAAGGACCGGAACGCGGCCTTCCGCTCGCACCGAGGATTCGCCGGCTACTGAAATTCGCGCTGCGGTCATGCGGTCATGCGGCCTGCGGTGCACGGGCTACGGCCCGCCGGCCCCCGCTGGCGCGACGCATTCTGGGCCGTCCTGTGCGGCCGAAGCGCCGGACGGTGCGGATTCGACCGCGGCGGACGGAATCCGACGCTCTGTGCGGCCCGCTGACGCATCCCGAGAGGGGGACGCGACCAATCCACCATCCGCCGTTCGGACGCTTCAGGGGGTGAATACGGGGCGGGACTCCCGGCCCGCAGTGGGGACTCCCGACGCTCGCGGAAATGAAAGGCACGTCCGAGCGACAGGCGGAAACGGTCCGCGGAATCCGTTCGGCACGCCCCGGATTATGTTTGACATTTCGTCACGCAACCGAAATAATGCGGGCATGGTCAAGAAACCGAAGCTGAAACTGAGCGACGAAATCCGGCAGGCGATGGAAGGCTGCGGATTGACCCGCTATCGCATCTCCGCGGAAACCGGCATCGACAACGCGACTCTCTCCCGGTTCGCGTCCGGCGAACGCGGGCTGCCGATGAAGACGCTCGACACGCTGGCCGAATTCCTCGACCTGCACATCACGACCGGGAAGCGCTCCCGGCCGACCCGGAAGCCGAGCAAGAAAGGCCAGCGATGAATTCGGAAACCGTTTCCGAAAAGCGCGAACGGGGCCGCCCGCGGCTGCTCGCCCCCGCCGACTTGGCGCTGTTGCGGTACCTCTCTCCCGACGCGACCACCGTTCGCACGCTCCACAACGTGCATTACCGCCAACGCGGCTTATCCGCCGTGATGGCGTTCATCGAGCATCACCCGGAACTCGAACCCCGGTTGCGCGTGCTGTTCGACGCCCACGCCACCGAGCACAACATCGGCTCGCAGCGGAAGCGCTGGAAGCCGACCGTTCTGGCGGAACTGGGGCGAATTCCCGACCTGCTGGTAATGCGCGACGTTGCGCTCGATATCGCCGACAAGCTCGCGGACGGCATGACCGTGCATGAGGCGGTCGCCGTGCTGCGATTCGTGCGCAAGATCATGGCCAACGATTCCCCCGCAACGAAAGGCCGATGACTATGGCTTCCATCAGCAAGAGCAAGAACGGCACGCGGACGATCTACTTCACGCCCGCCAACGGTGGGCCGCGGGCGAAGCTCACCCTGGGCAAGGTTCCGCAGAAAACCGCCGACCGCTTCAAGAGCGGCATCGAGGCCATCATCGCCGCGGCGGCCGGCGGCCACGCTCTCGACCGGGAAACCACCGAATGGCTCACCTCCATCGACGGCGCCCTGCGGGAGCGCATGGTGAAGCTGGGGCTGGTCAAGCCGCGGGAGAACGCGACGCTCGCGGCATTCATCGACGACTACATCGCGAAGCGAACCGACGTGAAGGCGGATACGCTCATCGTCTGGCGGAACGCGCGGCGAAACTTGCTCGCATTCTTCGGGGCCGGGAAGCCGCTGCGGGACGTCACCCCCGGCGACGCCGACGCGTTCCGGCTGTGGCTGTTGCAGCAACCGAAATCGCGGCGGACGGGGGACGCGGCCGGGACGCTTGCGGAAAACACCGTCAACCGCCGGTGCGGCATCGCCAAGCAATTCTTCCGGGCGGCGCTGCGGTCGAAGCTGATCGCCGAAAACCCATTCGACGGCATCGAGGAATCGGTTCGCGGCGATGAGGATAAATTCTTCATGGTCGACCGCGAGACGAGCGACAAGATTCTCGAAGCCTGCCCCGATAGCCAGTGGAAGTTGATTTTCGCGCTCTCGCGGTTCGGCGGGCTGCGCTGCCCGAGCGAACACGTCGGGCTGCGGTGGGCGGATATCGACTGGGCGAACAACCGCTTCAAGGTGCATTCCCCGAAGACGGAACGCCACAAGGGCGGCGCTTCCCGGATCGTTCCCATCTTCCCGGAACTGCGGCCGATCCTGGACGCCGCATGGATCGAGTGGCAAGAGGCGGACGACGCATCGGAATTCGTGGTGACCCGCTGCCGAAGCTCCGCGGGGAATCTCCGCACGTCGTTCCTCCGAATTCTCGACCGGGCCGGCATCGAGGCATGGCCGCGGCTGTTCCACAATCTGCGGGCGAGCCGGCAGACGGAACTGTCCGCGACGTTCCCGATTCACGTCGTCTGCAAGTGGCTGGGCAACAAGGCGGCCATCGCGCAGGAACACTATCTGCGCGTCACCGATGACGACTTCGAGCGGGCCGTCGCCGGCGGTGCAACCGTGGTGCAGAATCTGGTGCAGACAGCGCCCGAACGCCCCGGACACGCCCGGACAACGCATGATGCGACCGTTGACGACGCGGGAGAATTTCCGGTGATGGCGGCGCGTGACAGTGATTGTCATAGCGTCAAGGTGGTCCCGGTCCGACTCGAACGGACGACTTCCAGAATGTAAATCTGGCGTTCTAACCAACTGAACTACGGGACCGATCGGCGGGCGGGGCGGGGCCGCGGCGGGGCGCGGAACGCGCCGTGCGGCCGCCGGCGCTTGATCGGCGACGCGGTCGCCGCGCTTCGGCCGACGTGCGTCGAGTTTAGCGGGTTCGCGGAAGGGGGTCCATGCGGTTCCGGAGAGGATGAGTCGCCGGGGTGCGTCGAACCGGAGCGCGTCGACAGGGTGCGTCAGAGATCGGGATTGAGGATCTTCCGCGCCCACAGGTAGGCGACGACGTTGAGGATCAGGGCGATCGAGAGGAGAATCTGCCCCAGCACGGTCGTGAAGAGCCGCGCCGTGTTCTCGCGGTCGACCAGGAACCAATACATCGTGAGAATCGCGATTGGGGCGAGGGCCATGTAGAACGCGCTGGACCGCGCCTGCGCCGTTTCCGATTCGACTTTCCTTTCGAGCCGCTGCAGCTCGCGGACCGAATGGGCGATGCGGTCGACCGTTTCGTTCAATCGTCCGCCGCTTTGCCGGCTGGCTTCCATCGACGCGGCGAACAGCGCGAAGTTCTCGCTTTTGAGGCGGACCTTCGCGTCGGCCAGGCATCGTTCGAGCGGGTTGCCGAGCTGGTATTCCCCTACGATTTGCTGGAACTCCTGGCAGATGGGGGCGGGCGTTTGATGGGCGAGGATGTCGAGCGCCTGCGGCAGCGACAGCCCCGCCTTGATCGCGCTCGACAACGAAACCATCGCGTCGGCCAGTTGGTCCTCGATCTTCAGTTTTCGTTGTTCGGCCAGCCGGCGAACGACGTACCACGGCAAGGCCCCGAGCAGCGCCGCCGCCATCAACCCGAGCACCGGCACGCCCCACAGCACCGTGAACACGAGGAACACGGCGATCACCGCGACCGTCCAGACGATGATCCACGTCCGCAGCGGCTGCGTGCTCACCCGCAGCCGCCGCAGCTTTTCGCGGAGGTCGTTCTCGACGAAGCTCACGCCGCGGGCGATTTCGTCCTGCCCGGCGTAGACGGCGAGGCCGATCGCCGCGCCGATCATCAAAGTGCTGAGAAACGGAAGAATCATTGGGATATCGCACACGCCCGCGGGCGGCGCCCCGCGGGATATGGGAGGGGAGAAGGCAGAAGTCAGCGGTCAGAAGTCAGAGGGGAGAAGTCAGAGGGGAGAAGTCAGCGATCAGAAATCAGAAGTCGGTGGTCGGATGGCATGGTCGTTGCGGTCCCCTCTCCCCCGGCTTTGCGGGGGAGAGGGTTAGGG
>JBBDNT010000296.1:0-11800 GCA_040877445.1 Planctomycetaceae bacterium | reverse complement strand
CCCCGACCCTCTCCCCCAAAAGGGGAGAGGGGGACTCCGCGCGCACTTCCTCAGGGAACGGCGAGTTCACCCTGCAAGCAGAATCATTCGACGCAAAGTGCGTCGCACACCCGCCGTCTCCCCGCGGTCTTCGCCCGATCTGTTCGTGGGCGGGTACATCGGTTATGCTGAATTCGCCGGGGCGGACCGAGCGCGGCCGTTAGAACGCGCCGCGGTCGGGCGTCTTGTCGGGTGAGAGGGTGCGCCCGGAGTGAACGGTCGCGACGAAACACCGGAGACGGTCCATGAATCGGTTCGATCGCAAGTGGGCGGCCGCGGCTCTCGTGGCGGCGGTGGGCCTTCCGGCCGCCCTGTCCGCGCAGATTCAATTCCAGCTTCAGCCCGTGCCGGCGGCGCGGCCGGCGGCCGTCGCCGACGACGGTGCGGACGCGGAAGACGAACCCGCCGCCGCGAGCCGGATGCTCGCCGAAGACCGCACGATGACGCGGCGGATGCGGATCGCGCAGCGGCTGCTGAACGACGGAAGCCCGGCCGAGGGGCTGGAACTGCTCCAGCGGATCCTGGACCACCCCGAAGACTTCCCGTTCAACCCGGAAGAGGGAGACCGCTCGCTGTTCCGCAGTCTGAAGGGAGAGGCGGCCCGCCTGATCGCCGAACTTCCCCCCGAGCACCGCGCCCTGTACGAACAGCAGTCCGGCGCGGAAGCGCGGCGATTGCTGAACGAGGCGGTCGCCGGCGGGAACATCCGCCGCTTGGAGGAAGTGACGCGCCGCTACTTCCACACCCAGGCGGGATACGAAGCGACCGACCGCTTGGCGACGCAACTGTTGGATCGTTCCGAGCCGTTGGCGGCGGCATTGCATTTCGAGCGATTGCGGCGGATTCCCCGCGTGGCGGAGGGGCGCGAGCCGATGCTGTCCTTGAAGGCGGCGCTCGCCTGGGCGCGGGCGGGGTTTCCGGAAGAAAGCCGGGCCGCGCTCCTGGAGATGAAGTCCCGGTCTCGCGACGGGGGAATCGTGCTGGGGGAACGCACGCTGCCGGTCTTCGACGACGACGCGGACGCCTTCACCTGGCTGAGCGCGACGCTCGGCGTGCGGCAGCGGCTCGACGTCCCGGCCGAATCGGAGTGGCCCGTGTTCCGCGGGAACGCGGCGCGCACGGCGGCGGTTTCCTCCGCCAGTCCCGTGTGGGCGCCGCAGTGGGAGGTCTCGACGCTCGACGCTCCCTATGCCTGGGAACACGATCAAGACGCGCCGGACGACGCGGCCCGCCAAGCCTTCGCCGAGGCGGTGCGGCAACAGGTCGCGGCGCGGCGGAAAAGCGGCGAACCGACGCTCCCGGCCGTCCATCCGCTCGTGGTGGGAAACGCCGTCGTGTACCGCACGGCCGGGAACCTGCGGGCGGTGGACTTCACCACCGGCCGGCGGATGTGGGAAGCCTATTGGATCGACCCGAAATTCAAGGACGTCGTGGCGAGCAAGGGCGTTCCGCGGCAGGTCCGCTCGATGTTCGGCACCGCGAACGTGGATCCGCGCGAGGCGTTCATGTCGCAACGGCTCTGGAGCGATCACACCGCCGGAACGCTCTCCAGCGACGGCCGGTTGGTCTTCTCCGTCGAGGATCTCGGGTACGTTCTGGGCGATCCGCAATCCTTTCTGATCAACCAGCAGCAACCCGGGATGGAGCCGCAGACGACCGAACACAACCAGCTCGTGGCGCACGACGTGGCGACGGGAAAGCTGATGTGGGTCATGGGGGGCGCTCCGGAAGACGGAATGGAGGCGGCGGGCGCGTTCTTTCTGGGGCCGCCGTTGCCGATGGGCGGCCGGTTGTACTGTCTCGCCCAGCAGCAGGATGAAGTCCGCCTGCTGGTGCTCGATCCGCGCGCCAAGACCGCCGACCATAAAAGCGGCGCCGTCCTGTGGTCGCAGGCGATCGCGCTGTCCGGCGGCAGCATTCACCATCCGTTGCGGCGATCGGCCGGCATCTCCCCCTCTTATCACGACGGCGTGCTCGTCTGTCCGACCGGCGCCGGCGGGGTCGTCGCGGTCGATCCCGGTCAGCGGACCCTGATGTGGGCCTACCAGTACGAAAGCTCCGTGCCGGACACGACCGGCGATATCAACGCCTTCATGATCCAGCGGCAACGCGCCATGCAGGGACAACTGGCGCTCCACGAGGATGAGACTCGGTGGATGGACTCCGTCGCCACCATCGCCGACGGCAAGGTGCTCCTCGCGCCGCGCGACTCCGACCAGTTGCACTGCCTGAGCCTCGCCGACGGCCGCCGCTTGTGGCGGCAACCGCGGCGCGACGGGCTGTATCTCGCCGGCGTGTTCGACGGCAAGGCGATCGTCGTCGGACGCACCGAAGTCGCGGCGCTCGATCTTGCCGACGGGACGCCCGCCTGGGACGAGCCGGTGCCGATCCCGCTGCCCGCCGGGCGCGGCGTGCGCAGCGGGGAATTCTACCGTTTGCCGCTGTCGACCGGCGAGTTGGCCACGCTCGACCTGCGACATGGCCGGCTCGTCGCCCGCTCGCCGACGCCCGCGGGGGTCGTTCCCGGGAACCTGATCGCCGCCCGCGGGGCGCTCGTCTCGCAAACGGCCGATTCGGTCCTGCGGCTCGAATCGCTCGACGCGCAGCAGAAACGGATCCTCGCCGCCTTGAAGGACGATCCGAACGACGCCGAGGCCCTCGGCCTGCGCGGGGCGATCGAACTGCACGCCGGCAACGAGGCCCGCGGGCTCGCGGACCTCCGAAAGGCGGTCCAGGGGGGCGCCTCTCCGCGAATTCGGCGGTTGCTGGCGGCCACGTTGCTGGAGGGACTGCGGCACGACTTCGCCGCTTACCGCGAATACGCGGAAGAGATCCGCGAACTCGTCGACGATCCCAAACAGCGGTCGCAATTCCTGCGCTTGCACGCGGCGGGGCTGCACAAGATCGGCGAGCACGAACAGGCCTTCCACGAATACTTGCGACTGGCCGATCCCGCGACCGATACGCCCGAACTTCAGGCGGTGAACGCGGGCCACTCGGTCCGCAGCGACCGCTGGGTGCGGCCGCGGATCACCGCCGTGTACGCCGCCGCGACCGATGAAATTCGCGCGAAGATGGATTCGTTGCTCGAAGCGGAGTCGGCCCAGGCGGCGGAGGCCGAAGGGACGGAGGGCCTGAAGCGGGTTCTGGCGTGCTTTCGAGACGTTCCCCCGATCGAAGGCGTCCGCTGGAGACTCGTTGAACGTCTCCCCGACGGATTGGAAGCCGAACTGCACCTGTTGAAGCTCCGCGACTCGCGCGACGACGGGACGGCCGGCCGCGCCACCGCGCGGCTCGCGAAGTCGCTGATCGATGGCGGCCGCGGCGACGGGGTTCCGGCGTTGCTGGACGACTTGCGGACTCGGTTCGCCGAGGTCGTCTGCCTCGACGGCCGGACGGGCCGCGAACTCGTCGCGGACTGGACGGCCGATTCCACAGGCGCCGCGGCCGCGGCCGATCGCCCGGTCTGGCCGGCGCGTCGAATCGAGGCGAGCGCCACCCGCCGACAGGCGCGGGCCGTGCAGCAGAGCATTTCGGTGGAGGCGGACGGGCCGGCCGGTCCCTTCTTCGAGGGATGGTCGTTCCGGCTGGACCAGGCCCGCCAACAGCGATTCACCGCGCTCGATTCTCACGGCCGCAAGCGCTGGGAAATCGACATCCAGGTTCCCCAGCAGCCGATTCGCAATCCGTACGCGGTGTCGGTGCGCGTGCACGGGCGTCTGATCGTGGTCGGATACGGGTCGCACTTCGTCGTGCTGGACGGCTCCTCAGGGGGAGCGCCGACGCTCCTGTGGCACCAGTCGCTGCACGACGGCACGCAGCAGCCGATCCCGATGAACCGCCCCCGCGCCGTCGGCGGAGGCATCCGAATGGTGATCGTCGACGCGAACGGACGGTCGCTCGGCAGCGTCGGGCCGATCGGCGACGACTTCATCTGCTATCAGGTCGGGACGACGCTCCACGCCGCGGACCCCCTCACCGGCGAAACGTTGTGGACGCGGCGGAACTTGCCCCGCGGCGCGGAACTGTTCGGCGACGATGAATTCGTGTTCTGCGTTCCGCCGAGGTCCGACCAGGCGACCGTCCTTCGCGGAGCGGACGGCGAGACGATCGGCGAACGCGACCTGCCCGCGGCCAGCCGGCGGCTGCTGACTTCCGGCCGAAACATTCTCGTGCGGGGCGACGTTCAGGGGGAATCGGAGTTGTCGCTGCTCGATGCCTTCTCGGGCGAGACGGCGTGGAAACTTTCGATTCCCGCCACGGCGTTCGTGGATCCCGTGGGGGACGATGAAATCGCCATCGTCGAAGGCACGTCTCCCGTCCCCGCTCCCGCCGGCGAGGCCCAGAAACGCGGCGCGGCGCGGGACGCGGATCGGCGCGAGGAACCGGACCGGGCCAAGCGGGCGGCGATCGAAGAGGCGGAAGCGCCGGCGCCGGCGAAGAACGAACGGCGGGGGAGGTTTCGCATCGTGTCGCTGGAGGACGGCAAGGTTCGTCTGGATCAACCGCTCGAAGCCAGCCCGGGACTGGCCGGCTTCCATGTGCTGCGCCAACGCGGCCAGTACGTGCTGTTGACCAACGATCCCGGTCTCAACCAGGAACCGAACGTGCAGCGGACGCCGATCAACAACAATCAACCCCTCGTGAACGGGCATTGTTACGCCTTCGACCGATCCACCGGCGAACCGCGCTGGTCGCGGATGATCGCGCACCAGTCGCTGCCGCCGGGACAGCCGCGGGAGTCGCCCGCGCTGTTGCTCGCGCTCCGCACTTACGTTCGGATCCAGCAGGGGGGGCGGCTGGTGGGACCGACCAACAACCAGGCCGACGTGCTGCTGATCGACGTCCGCACGGGCGAAACGGCGCTCGAAGAGCAAAGCCAGGTCATGACGATGGGGGCCGTCGAACTCGATTCCGATCCCGAGGAGGAACGGATCCGCATCGATCTCAGCGATTTGACGGTCGCGATCGGCTTCGGGGACGAACCGCTGAAAGCCGGGGCCGACTCCCCGCGGCGCGCCCGCGTGCGGCCTTCCCGACCGCCTGAACCGTGAGTGCCGGTGATTTCTCCATGGCGCTTCGCCCGTTCGCCGAATCCGCGCTGCTGTTGTTCGTGCTGCTGAATCCGTTCCTGATGAGCATCTACCTGTTGCCGCTCATCCAGAAGCTGACCGCCGCCGACTTCGGCCGGGTTCTGCTGCGGGCGGCGGCGATCGCGGGCGTGGTGTTCGCGCTGTTCGCGTGGGCGGGGGACGCCGTCTTTCGCGACGTGCTTCAGGCGCGTTTCGCGGCGTTCCTGATTTTCGGCGGCGTGGTGTTCGTGCTGATCGCCCTGCGGATGGTGCATGAGGGCGGCGCCGCGATCGAAACCTTCCGCGGATCTCCCAAGCACGTCGCCGGCGCGGTGGCGATGCCGTTCATGATCGGTCCCGGCACCGTCAGCGCCAGCGTGTTGGCGGGTTCCAAGCTGCCCGTGCCCGCCGCCATTCTGGCGATCGCCGTCACGCTGCTGCTGGTGGTCGTCTCCCTGGTGGCGATGAAGGCGATCCACGATTGGGTCAACCTGCGCGCCGAACGGCTCGTCGAGCGGTACGTCGAGATCGTGGGCCGCGTCTCGGCCATCGTCATCGGGACGATCGCGGTCGAAATGCTGTTGCAGGGGGTCGACCTGTGGCTTGGGCGGAGTTGACGTTTTGGACTTTCCAACCGGGGCGCATCCCGTACAATCGGGGGCGAACCGGAGACGCGGGGGCGGACGGGCCGGGCGAATGCGCCGGGTCTCCCTCGCCGCGCCTGAACTCGGTCTCGAGGAGCGCGCCATGGCGTCGAACGAAGAGCGGATCATCAAGGTGTATCAGGCGGGGGAACTGACGGTCGTCGGGTTCGACGGCCGCGACGTCCTGGACGACGTCAACGTCGCCACGTTCAAGACGGAAATTGCCGACGTCGTGCGCGACAACGACTGCCGCGTGCTGGCGGTCGATCTGACCGGCGTGAAACTCGTTCCCAGCGGCCTGCTCGGACTGCTGGCGTCGCTGCGGGAACTGGTCTCGGAAGTGCATCTCTACAACCCGTCGCCCGACGTCCGCGAGGTGCTGGAAATCACGCGGCTCGACCAGATCATGCCGATTCACGAAGTCGAACTGTGACCGCGTCGCCCGTCGAAGCCGCGCCGCTCGATCCCGCCCGCCACGAGCGCGCCGCCGCGCTCGCCGGGAGCGTCTGCGAGGCCGATCTCGCGCCGGCGATCGCCTTCGCGGCCGGAACCGGGCATCGCACCGGCGGAGCGCGATTCTTCGGCCGACATCGGCTGAAGGACACCGCGGCTTCGGTTCCGGACGATGCGATCTTCCTCGTCGCGTCGCTGACCAAGCCGGTCGTCGCGACGGGATTTCTGCTGCTCGTCGAACGCGGCCTCGTGTCGCTCAACGAGCGCGTGTGTGAATTGCTGCCGGAGTTCGGCGGCGGCGGGCGATACGCGGCGACGTTACGGCATCTGTTGACGCACACGTCCGGACTGCCGGACCAGTTGCCTCACAACCGCCGCCTGCGGTCGGAGAACGCCCCGCTGGCGGCGTTCGTGCGAGGGACGTGCGAAGTGACGCTGGACTTCCAACCCGGGCGCGGAGTGCAGTATTCGAGCATGGCCTTCGCGCTGTTGGGAGAGATCATCCACCGGCTGACCGGACGGACCTGCGCGGAATTCCTGCGCGAGGAATTGTTCGTTCCTCTCGGGATGACGGACACCGCGCTCGGCGCTCCCGACGAGTGGTTCGCCGGACCGGCGCCGGTCGTCGAACGCGTTCCGGAGATCCGCGTTCCTCCCGAGCAAGTCGACGGGACCGATTGGAACTGGAACAGCCGCTACTGGCGGCAGCTCGGCGCTCCGTGGGGCGGCCTGTTGACCACTCCCGCCGACTTGGGGCGGTTCGCGCGGTTCATGTTGCGGCGAGGCGCCATCGACGTCGACCGCCGTTTGCTGTCGAGCGCCGCCGTCGCCGCGGCGACGAGCAACCGGTTGGACGACTTTCCCGACCTTCCCGAGTCCGACCGCCGCTGCCGGCCGTGGGGCTTCGGATGGAGATTGCACTGGCCGGCCCACTCGGCGAGCTTCGGCGATCTGGTCGGCCCGCGGACGTTCGGACACTGGGGCGCGACCGGCACGCTGATGTGGATCGATCCGGACCGCGACGCCTTCGCGGTGATCCTCTCGACTCAGCCGGCCGTCTCGCATTCGGTCCCGCTCGTCCGGCTGTCGAACGCCCTCGCCGCGGCGCTCCCGGGGTAGGACGGCTTTGGCCTATTGGCGGAATATGTCTTCGAAATCAATCTCGTGTGGCCGTCCGAGTCGAGGTCGAAGCGGCGGCTTCGTAGGGCGAACTTCAGTTCGCCGTGCGAAGCCCGCACCCGGGGACTCGGCCAGCCCCACTGATTCTTGCCGATCTTCGCCGACGGAGTTTTCGACATCGCGGCCGTTGGTGTGGGATGGCCGGGCACGACGAACTGAAGTTCGTCCTACCCGCCCGGTTTCTCGTCGGACTTGATTCTTGAATTCCTCGCCCGCCGACCAAAGCCGATCGACGGGAATCAACCGAGCCGTTCGATCTGCTACAATCCGACGACATGTCCGCCTCGTACCGCGATTGCTCCCGGATCGTCGTCCGTCTGCAACAGGCGTTGTCGCGGTTGGAGCGCGACGCCCGCTTGCTCGACGTGCCGCCGCTCGCGGGGCGGGAATGGTACGAACTGCTCGCCCGCAAGCTGCTGCCTCAACTGCGGGACGACGCCTTCCTCGTCGTCGCGGTCGTGGGCGGGACGAACATCGGCAAGAGCGTGGTCTTCAACCACATCGCCGGCGCGAAGGCCAGCGCCACCAGTCCCCTCGCCTCGGGAACGAAGCATCCGGTCTGCCTGGCGCCGGCCGGCTTCGACGAGCGGCACGACCTGGCCGACATCTTCCAGGGTTTCCGCATCGAAGAGTGGACGCGGTCGGAATCGGCGCTGGAAGAGCACGCCGAGCATCGCCTGTTCTGGCAGACGAACCCCGCGCTGCCGGAAAACCTGCTGGTGCTCGACACGCCGGACATCGACAGCGACACGCCGGTCAATTGGGAGCGGGCGGACCACATCCGCCGCGCCGCCGACGTGCTGATCGCCGTCCTCACGCAGCAGAAGTACAACGACGCCGCGGTCAAACGCTTCTTCCGCCAGGCCGCCGAGGAAGACAAGGCGGTCGTCGTGCTGTTCAACCAGTGCGAACTTCCGGACGACGAGGAATACTGGCCGCTGTGGCTGGCGACGTTCTGCGGCGAAACGGGCATCGACCCGGAACTGATTTACATCGCGCCGAGCGATCGCAAGGCCGCCGAGGCGAACGAACTTCCATTCTACGAACGACGCATGCCGGGCCATGGCGAGCGGCCGGTGTCAGCCGGCCGGTGCGTGCCGGAACATTCACGCCCGCCGTCCCCCGTCGAATCGCTGAGCGAAACTCGCGTCGAATCGGGGGCGTTGCACGAACCGGACGCACCGGGGGGCTTACGCCCCCCGCTCGCCGGCGACGAACCGCGCGATCTCGCGGAGGATCTCTCCCGGCTGCACTTCGCCGACATCAAGCTCCGCACGCTGCGGGGATCGTTGCGTTATCTGCTCGACGCCGAGAGCGGCGTGCCGGAGTATCTGCGCGAAGTCGACGAATCGAGCGGGCGATTCCGCCGCGCCCTCGAACTGCTGGCGGACGATCGACTGGCGCGGGTCGATCGCTGGCCGCCGATTCCGAGTTCGGTGCTGGTCCAATCGATCCGCCATTGGTGGCAGGAGCGGCGGACCGGGTTCTCCGCGACGATTCACGGAACCTACAACGCGCTCGGCCGCGGGCTGGCGTGGCCGTTCCGCGCGATCTCCCGGCAGTTCCGCGAAGAGCAGCGGCCGCCGATGGACCTGTACCGCGAGCGGGAATGGTCCGCGATCCTGGAGACGGTCGAAAAGGCCTACGACCATCTCACCCACATGAGCGAATACAAGAACGAAGTGCTCGCCCGGAGGCTGAAGCAGGTGCTCGGCGGACGGTCGCGCGTGGAACTGCTGGAACGCCTCAAGGCGGCGCACGCCGAAGTGGACCTGGAGCGCGAGTTGGACCGGCTGGTCGCGGTCGAGATGGACGCCTTCCAGCGCGACAGCCCGAAGTTCTACACGTTCCTGAAGCGGCTCGATCAGGCCGCCGCCGTCGCCCGCCCGGCGACCAGCGTGGTGCTGTTCATCGTCGGCTTCGGCCCCGCGGGGAACGCGGCGGCGCATCTCGTCACCGACTCGGCCATTCAAACCGCGGTGCACGTCGTGGGAGACGTCACTGGCGGCACGGTCGCCGCGGCCGTGGGAGACACGGCCATCAGCGGCACCGCGTCGAGCGGCATGGGTTACATCGAAGCGAAGTTCCGCCGCATCCAGGAGACCTACACGGCCCGCCGTGTGGAATGGCTGCTGCGCATGCTCGACGAGCACTTGTGGGGCACGCTGCTGGAGGATCTCCGCGCGGGTGCGACGTTGTCGGACGGCGAGGCGAATCGACAGGTGGAAGAACTGCTCGCGGAACTCGCGGGACGAATTGCGGCACCGGCGGCCGTCGGTGGGTGATGGTTCGACAAGAGATCCTGTCGACGCCAATTTCCGATCACTCTTTGCGAATCAGGATGGTGAAGCCTTCCTGCTCGAAATGATGGTCGTTGGTGAGGACTTCTTGAATTCCCTCGGCTTGAATGACGTTCATCGAACCACAATCGACGAGACTATATTGCTTGTCCGGTCGTTGTGCGAAGCGATCAAGTGCTTGAAGAAAGCCGCCGCGCGTTTGCGGGACGACCTTCACGTTCGGATTGCCCATGATGCCTTGAACGATTCGGGTGGCGATTCGTCTAAGCTCTGGAGTCTTGCTGAGCGAGTTGAGAAACTCCGTCAGCACCTCGTCGGTGGTGACCAGGATCACCTCTCCCAGTGCATTCTTGGCGGACGTCGAAGGTTCGTGCCACTGATCGGTCGGAATGGCGACACCGATCCAGTAGAGCGTATCCGCGAATACCGGCTTCATTTCTTCGGCGTTCCGTAGAGGTAGTGGTCGAGGTTGTCCGACAAGTCCTCCGGCAGAGCCTCCCAGACCTCCGGCGGAACATCAGCCACGATCTCCGCGATCACGTCTTCGATCGGACGTGCGCTCCGGTCGTAATCGGCCTGTGCCGGCGCGACGATGGAAAGCTGATCGACGTCGAAGATTCGCTGAAGTCGCCCGCCCGGAAGGAATTCTCCTCTTCCGCGGACCCGGAGCTTCAGCGACTTGTGCTCTTTCAGCGCCGTGGTGACCTCCGCCTCCTGGCTCTCGGTGAAGCTGACGGTCACCGCGTGGCCTCCATCCGGCCACAACTGGCATTTCCCTTGGCGCACGTTCGCTTCCAAGACATCGCCGACCAGGTCGACCGGATCTTCGTAGGGTTTGTCGATCCGGGCGGCGAGTCGCCTGCGAACCTCATCGGTGATGAGCACTCCCCGTTCACGACCGACCGGGCGGATTTCGATCGCCTCGTCCGCGGCCAATGTCTCTCCCCATCGCGCGTAATCGGCAACCATCTCTCGCGGAAGTTCATCGGGCAACTCGGCGTCAGCGGCGGTCGCCGCATACACGCGATAGGCCAAATCGACGGCGTTGGTGAGATCCCTGAATGGTTCCGGTTCGAACAGTTCGAGTTCGGCCGACTCCTCGATGTACACCTCCATCGGAGTCGTCGCACTCCCCGGCTGGATCCGCCGCAGACAAAGCCGTGTCCGCTCTTCGAAGTGAGCGGGCAGACGCTCGCGCGTCGGGTGAGCGGCCTTCCATAACTCCTTGGCGGTCTCGGCGATCAGCTTTTGGAAGTGGGCCAACTCCCCGAGAGCGGTCAAATCGAGAGCGTGATCGCGAAACCGGGCTCCCTTGAAGGAAAGACGCACGGCCTCGATCCATTTGCCGGACATGGGATGATCCTCCACGGTCAGAGCGTCCCCCGGTTGGACTGATCTCGAGGGCCTGAAGTGATATCGTCCATCCTACCAAGCGAAGCGCCTCCTTACTTGACTTTCGGTTTCCAAGACCGTGTCCACCATATTCGGAAAGCATCCGGTCGGGCAACCGCAAGGAGTCGGTCGTGTTGGCGGCGCGCATGGTGTATTCGTTGCTGGATCCCCTTCAGGGCCGCGAAGCCGGCGACGTGTTGCGTGAAGAGCTCGAGATCGGTATCGTCGCATGGCGAAACCGATTCGACCGCGTGCGCGCGAGCCGCGGTCGATTCGGTTCGGGAAGAGTTCCACGCGAAAAAGGAGCACCGATGTCGCAGGCGGAAGTGAAGATCATGACGCGGCTGAACGGGCCGCTGCTCGTGACCGGGCCGGTCACCCTCGTCGATCACGAAGGCAATTCCTTCGACCTGGGAGAGAAGCAGTCGATCGCCCTGTGTCGCTGTGGGGCGTCCAGCAACAAGCCCTTCTGCGACGGCACGCACAAGACCTGCGGCTACGTGGCGGGAGAGACCGCGCCGGTGCGCTGAGGCGGCCCGTTCGCGACCCACGTGCGCCACTCGCATCACGCCGGCCGCTTGCTGGAAGAGTTGGCGGAGGTGATGCGCGAAGTGCTCGTCCCGAAGGCGGACGACAGGGGTGTGGCAAGAGTTTTTGGCGACGCCCACTCTCTTCGGCGATGGGTGGCGGGGGCGCTCCGCAACGCGGAAGCCCCCGTGGC
>JBBDNT010000295.1:0-11816 GCA_040877445.1 Planctomycetaceae bacterium | reverse complement strand
CCCCCGAGACGAGGCGGTTCGCCGAGTTCCTCACCTCGAACGAAACCGCCGCGGAGATCATGCGCAAAAACGGCCTGATCGCCAGCAGCACGATTACCGCCGACCCGCTGAAGGGGATCACCACGAAGAGCGACATGGAAAAGCCGGTGTTCGTCGTGCCGGAGTGACCCGGCGAGCGGGGGGCGTCAGCCCCCCGGTGGCGTCCACACCGCACGGCGGCCACTTGGTGCGGAAAGTACCAGCCGGCTCACGCCGGCCGCTCGCCCGGAAACGGTGCGCCGGATCGAGAAACTTGCGTGTTGATGGCCGCGTTGGCGGGGAATATCATGACGATCGTCCTCTCGCCCGCCTTCCCCGCGCGGACCGATGCCTGCATCTTCCTTCGACACGAACGATTCCCCCGGCCGGATCGATCTCGATCACAATGCCACCACGCGGCCGCATCCCGAGGTGGTCGAGGTCGTCGCTCGGCATTTGCGCGAGAGCTATGCGAACCCCGGCAGCCGGCATGCCGCCGGGCGGGTCGCGCGGCGGACGCTCGAATCGGCCCGCGAGCGGATGGCCGAGTTGCTCGGGGCCGAGCCGGATGAGGTGATCTTCACCAGCGGCGGGACCGAGTCGATCAACCTGTTTCTGTTCGGCCGCGCGCAGGGATCGCCGGGGACGATCGCGCTCACCGCGGGGGAGCATCCCGCGACCATCGAAGCGTGCCGGCATCTCGCCGAACGGGGCTGGAAGTTGCACACGCTCGCGGTCGATTCGCAAGGGCGATTGATTCCCGAGCAACACGATTCTTTGCCGTGGGATTCGCTGCGACTGGCCACGGTCATTCTCGCGCACAACGAGACGGGGGTGATTCAGGACATCGCCCCGCTGGCCGCGCGTTGCCGCGAGCGGGGCGTGCCGTTGCATCTCGACGCGGTGCAGGCGGTCGGGAAGGTTCCGGTCGATTTCCGCTCGCTGGGGGTGTCGGCGTTGAGCCTGGGGGCGCACAAGTTTCACGGGCCGCGGGGAGTCGGGGCGTTGTTGCTGAAGCGCGGCGTGAAGCTGGCGCCGTACTTGTTCGGCGGGCATCAGGAGCAAGGTCGCCGGCCGGGAACCGAACCGGTCGCGCTGATCGCCGGGATGGCGAAGGCGCTCGAGTTCTGGTCGGAACGGCGGGACGAGATCATGCGGAACGTCGCCGCGCTCCGCGATCGGCTCGAAGGCCGGTTGCGGGAAACGTGCGGTCCGGTCGTCGTGCATGGTGAAGAAGCGCCGCGGTTGCCGAACACGCTGAACATCGCCTTTCCCGGTCTGGACGGCGAGGCGCTGTTGGTGGCGCTCGATCTGGAGGGGATCGCCTGTTCGCTGGGAAGCACGTGCGCGAGCGGCTCGGCCGAGCCGGCGCCGGCTTTGATGGCGATGGGCTGTTCGCTCGACGTGGCGCGGGCCTCGCTGCGTTTCTCGCTGGGGGTGGACAACACGGCGGAGGAAGTCGACGATGCTGCCCGACGCATCGCCGCCGTGGTGGGGCGGATGAGGGATCGCGGCAAGGGTTGATTGGCTTTCTCGGCGCGAAACCGCAAGCGAGTGGATGATCCAGTAGTTCCAAGTTCCGAGTTCCAAGTTCCGAAAGGGCGAGGATTCCAGCGTTGCTGTCGTGGCGAAGCGGAACTCGGAACCTGGAACTTGGAACTACTGTGATTGGAAATTTCGTCGAGTCGAGGAGTCCGGTTCGTTCGATCGAGTGCAGGATGTCCCGATCAGCCGTTCCCGCTTATACGCCTCTCGCGCCGGCCGAGCCGTTTCTCGTGGTCGACGAGAACCGCTTCGCGCACACCGCGATCGAACGGCTGAAGAGCGCCCGCGCGAAGGATGCGGCCCGGCTGGTGTTTCTGTCCGGTCCGTCGGGGGTCGGGAAGTCGCACCTCGCGGGACAGTTCGCCCGCGAACTTCGGCGGCTCAAACCGGCGCCCAAGGTCGCCCACTTCACGGCCGACGGCTTCGCGGACGAGTTGGTCTCCGCCTCGGACGCCGAATCGATCCCCGAGTTCCGCCGCTCTTACGCCGCGGTGGACGTGCTGATCTGCGAAGACCTGCAGGCGATTCGCCGCCGGGAGGAAGCGCAGCGGAAGCTGATCGCGATCCTGGACGACGTGCTGCTGGCAGGGGGACGGGTTCTCATCACCAGTCGTTATCTTCCCGGCGAGTTGGGACCGCTGGAGCCGCGGCTCGTCAGCCGGTGCCGCGGCGGTGTTTCGGCGGCCATCCGCCCGCCCGGCCGGGAGAGCCGCGAGAACCTCGTGCGGCACTTCGCGGCGACTAGGCACATCCCGCTTTCGGTGGAGACCGCGCAGCTCGTCGCGGAATCGCGGCCCGCCTCGCCGCGCGAACTGCTCGCCGCGGTGACGCGATTGGAGGCGGAATCGCGGATGCGGGGCACGCGAATCGACCTGGAGTTCGCGCGGGCCTGGCTGTCGCGCGAGGCCGCGACGCCGGGCCTGGAGTTGAAGGACATCGCCCGGGCCGTGGCCCGGCAGTTCGGCGTGTCGGTGCGGGCGATGCGCTCGGGGACGCGGCAACAGGGGCACGTGTTCCCGCGGCAGTGCGCGATGTATCTCGCCCGCGAGTTGACGCGGAATCCGCTGTCGCGCATCGCCGATTACTTCGGCCGCAAGAACCACAGCACGGTGACGCACGCCTGCGAGCGAGTGGGCGGACGGCTGGCGGAAGACCCGGCCTTGCGTCGGCGGCTGCTGCACATCCGCCAATCGCTGGGAGCGCCGGAGGAATGACGCGCGGCATCCATTCGAGCGGCATCCATTCGAAAGGAACCACTATGAATAACGCGTTCGTGGTCGGTGAATCGTATTCGAATGACGAATCCGAAACGGCCTCTCCGTCGGGAATGCGGGTGGCGTGAGAGTGTGCCTCGAAGCCGACGATGTACGGCGAATCGTCATCATGACTTCCGTCCCAAGCGCCAGACAGATGAAGGAGAATCCCTACCACGATCGAAGGGCTGATCTTCGCTGATCTTCACTGATGATCTACGGTTCTTCGTCTTTGCGCTCTTGGCGCTCTTCTGTTCGATACATGCCTGAACAAAAGCACGCAAAGGCCGCGAAGACGGGATCAAGAGCTTGAAGGTTGTCGCGGATGGCGACCGGCGATGCAGCGGAGTTCGAACGCCGTGTCTCTCTCTCTCTGGTCTTCTCCGCGTTCTCGGCGCACTCGGCGGTTTCGATGCTTCCGCGGCGCGAGGAATCGAACCGCGGAGGACGCCGAGGGCGCGGAGAGTTCGATCGGCGAAGTCCGATTTTGAATGCGGCCTCGCCGCGCGAAATCAGCGTCGATCAGCGAAGATCAGCGTTCCTTGCGTTCGGCATCGAGCACTCGTCCGCGCTGGGGATTCGGGCTGCGGGGAGGACGAACTTCCGTTCGTCGTGCCCGCCATCGCACGCCGAACTTCCCGACGTCGAAAGCACCTTCGATCGATATCCGCGAGAATCCGCAGAGCCATGCGGAGCGCGCGGGGCGCGACCTTCGCACGGCGAACTGAAGTTCGCCCTACGAAGCCGCCACGCCGAACTCGACTACCGAATGATACGATCCGCGAACAGTTCGTTCGAAATGGGTGGAGGAATCGTGGAGGGCGGCGCATTCGTCGAACCGGCGACGGCGGCGTGGGGACGAAGGCGGATTTCCGCGCCGCTCGCGAACGGCGATTCCGCGATCTTCGAACGGATTCCGCGCGCCGGCCGGAAGCCGCTTGAGGGGCAATAACCGTTGTGGTATTATGGGTTTTCGTCGCGATTCGGCGGGCTTCGTCGACAGTTTCGGCGAAGCCTGATACGACGACTGCTAAGAGAATTCTAAGAGACAAGGAAGGCCCGGGACCGATCCCGGCGAATGTTCGGAAGGGACGCTCTCGAAGGAAGCGTCCGCCGGTTTCCTGAACCTCACGGAGCGAGCCCGCTGCCGGTCATCCCGGCCGACGGAGCGCAGAAAGGCGGACGTGTCCCCATGAAGCTGCATTGCCATCGCCCCGCGCTGACGACCGCCTTCCAGGTGGTCGGCGGCGTGGTTCCCACCCGCACGCCGAAGGACATTCTCCGCAGCGTCAAGCTGCAATCGGTCGACGGGACGGTGACGCTCACCGGGACCGACACCGAGGTCGGCATCCGCTACGAGATTCCCGGCGTCGAAGCGGAGGGGAACGTCACGGCGCTCGTTCCCGCCGCGCGGATGATGTCCATCCTCCGCGAGCTGACCGACGACGCGGTCGTGCTGGAGATCACCGAAGACGCCGTGTGGGTTCGTTCGGGGGGAAGCGAGTTCAAGCTTTCCGCGGCCGATCCGGAAGAGTTCCCCGAGGTCGCCGCGTTCCAGGACGCGCAATATCATCGCGTTCCCGGCCGCGTGCTGCGAGAGATGATTCGCCGCACGGTGTTCGCGACCGACGAAGAAAGCACGCGGTACGCGCTGGGGGGGGTGCTCGTCGAGTTGAAGGCGGATTCGATCGCGTTGGCCGCGACCGACAGCCGCCGGCTGGCGGTGACGACGGCGGCTTGCCAGTCGGACGGAGTCGAGGCGGGGAACGTCAATCCGGTGGTGCCGTCGAAGGCGATGCAGCTCATCGAGCGGAGCATCGCCGAGGACGACGACGAGGTTTGGCTGGCGGTGCACCAGAACGACGTGGTCGTGCGGTGCGGCGCTTCGACGATCTCCAGTCAGCTCGTGCAGGGCCGCTTCCCGCGGTATGCCGACGTGATTCCCCGCGCCGCCGACGCGAAGTCGGTGATCGATCTGGTCGTCGGACCGTTCTATTCGGCGGTGCGGCAGGCGCAGATCGTCACCGACGAGGAAAGCCGCGGCGTCGATTTCGTGTTCGGCGACGGCAAGCTGACGTTGATCAGCCAGGCGGCGGACGTGGGTCAATCGCGGATCGAAGTGCCGATTCCCTACGACGGGGAGGAGTTGAAGATCCTGTTCGATCCGCGGTTCGTGGCGGAGTTCCTGCGCGTGCTCGAGCCGGAGCAACAGGTGCGGTTGCACCTGATCGACGCCGAGAGCGCGGCGGTGTTCCGGGTCGCCGACGCGTACACCTACGTCGTCATGCCGTTGTCGCGCGATCGGTGATGCAGACGAGACGGATCGGTCAGCCGCGACGCGCCAGCGGAGCGCGAACGGAGAGCTCACGGATGAAAAGACACGGACGGTCCGGCCCGGAGTCGCTGGGGAAGGCCCTCGCGGAACTGGTCGCGCTCCGCGGATTGGCCCGCCCGCGGGGGGACGCGCAACTCGCGGACGTCTGGCGGAACGTCGCCGGCCCGCAAATCGCCGCCGCGACCAAGGTGCTCGGCATTCGCCGCGGCGTGCTGCAAGTGGGGGTGTCGAACTCCGCCTTGCTGAGCGAACTGGCGTCGTTTCACAAGGCGTCGCTGCTTGCGGCGATGACGCGCGAGCACGCCGACTTGAAGATTCGCGACTTGAAATTCCGGCTGAACGGGGAGATTTCGTGAACCAGTTGCCCGAAGACGAAGCGATCGAGGATTCGAGCGCGGCGGAAGGTCCGGCGGCGCCGCCTGGCGACACGACGATCGACGACGCACCGCCCGGCGAGCAAGCGCCCGGCGCCGCCGACTACGGCGAAGGGCAGATTCAGGCGCTCGAAGGGGTCGAAGGAATCCGCAAGCGCCCCTCGATGTACATCAGCGGGACCGATGCCCAGGGACTGCATCACCTCGTCTATGAGCTGATCGACAACAGCATCGACGAGGTCGTCAACCAGTACGGCACGGTCATCACCGTGAAGATCAACGCCGATGGTTCGGTGACCGTCGTGGACGACGGCCGCGGCATCCCCGTCGGTCCCATGCCCGAAATGGGCAACCGTCCCGCGCTCGAAGTGGTGCTCACCGAGATTCACGCCGGCGGCAAGTTCGATCGCCAGGGAGGCTACAAGACCGGCACCGGCGGATTGCACGGCGTGGGGATCACGGCGGTCAACGCCCTCAGCGAATGGCTCGAAGCCGAGATTCGCCGCCAGGGGCACGTGTGGACGATGGACTTCGCCCGCGGCCGCGTCAGCGCGCCGCTGAAGAAGCTCGGGAAGACCGACAAGACCGGCACCAAGATCACCTTCAAGCCCGACACGTCGATCTTCTCCGACGTGAAGTTCTCCTACGACACGCTCCACAAGCGGCTGCAGGAACTGGCGTTCCTCACGCCCGGCGTGCGGATTCTGCTCTCCGACGAGCGGACCGGACAGACCGACGAATTCCATTACGAGAACGGCCTCGTCGAGTTCGTCAAGCACCTCAACCGCACCGAGACCGCCAGTTATCCCGACGTGATTCGAATCGTCGGCGATTCGGATGACGTGCGCGTCGAAGTCGCCCTGCAGCACAACGACGGCTACCTCGAGAACGTCCGCGCTTTCGCCAACAACATCTACAACGTCGAAGGGGGCACGCACCTCAGCGGCTTCCGCAGCGCGCTCACGCGGACGATCAACGCCTACGGCAAGAAGGAAGGCATCTTCAAGGACACGATTCCCGCGGGAGAGGACTTCCGCGAGGGACTGACGGCGATCGTCTCGGTCCGCGTTCCCGATCCGCATTTCGAGTCGCAGACGAAAATCCGCCTGACGAACATCGAGGTGGAGGGCATCGTCACGTCGGTCGTCAACGAAGGACTCGCCCGGCACTTCGAGGAAAACCCCGAGGTCGCCAAGCTGATCGCGAACAAGGGGCTGCGCGCGCTCGAAGCCCGCGAGGCCGCCCGCAAGGCCCGCGAGATGGCCCGCGACAAGAACAAGCTCACCAGCGGCGGACTGCCCGACAAACTCCGCGACTGCCGCAGCCGCGACCTCGCCCTCACCGAACTGTACCTCGTGGAAGGGGACTCGGCGGGCGGCTCGGCCGACACCGGCCGCGACTCCAACACCCAGGCGATCCTCCCGCTGCGGGGAAAGATCCTCAACGTCGAAAAGGCGCAACAGCTCAAGGTGCTCGCCAACGCCGAGGTCGTCAACATCTTCAAGGCGGTCGGACTGCCGCCGGGGGCCGAACTCGAAGACGTCGAGAAGCGGAACTACGGCAAGATCATCCTGATGACCGACGCCGACGTGGACGGCAGCCACATCCGCACGCTGCTGTTGACGTTCATCTTCCGGCACATGCGGAAGCTGGTCGAGCACGGTTGCGTGTTCATCGCGCAGCCGCCGTTGTACCGCGTCATTCAGCGCAAGAAGACGCGTTACGTGCAAACGCACGAGCAGATGATGGACGAGTTGATCGAGCTGGGAAGGACCGACGCCGCGCTGCATCAAAAGGATGGCGTCACGTTCGCCGACGCGCACTTCGACCGCGTGATCGACCTGATCCGCCGGCTGGAAGAGCCGCTCATCACGCTCGAGCGCCGGGGGATCGACCTGCGGCGGATCGCGTCGCTGCCGGTGAGCGCCGACGGATTGCTTCCCCGGTATCGCGTGTTCCTGGGCAAGGACGAGCACTGGCTGCGCGACAAGGACGCGCTCGACGCCTTCCTGGAGGAAGAAGAGGCGAAGCGCGGCGAGGAGTTGCAGGTCGCCGACGAGACTCCCGAAACGGTCGCTCGCGAAGAGGCCCCCGAGGAGATCGCCGAGCACGACTCGCACGAGGCCCCCTTGCAGCGGTTCGACCTGCACGAAGTGCGGACGATCAACGAAGTGCTCGACGAGTTGAAGGGCTTCGGGCTGGGGCTGAAGGATCTCATTCCCGCCGGCATGAAGCAGGGAGAGCCGATCTACCCGTTCGTCCTTCGCAACGAGGACGGCGACACGCCGTTGTCCGACCTGCGCGAACTGCCCGCGGCGTTGCGGAAGATCGGCGAGAAGGGGCTGAAACTCACCCGGTTCAAGGGGCTGGGCGAAATGGATCCGGAAGAGCTGTGGGAAACCAGCATGGATCCGGAGCATCGGCGATTGCTCGAAGTGACGATGGAGAACGCCGTCGGCGCGGACGAAATCTTCCGCGTGCTGATGGGGGACCAGGTGGAGCCGCGCCGCGAATTCATCGAGAAGCACGCCCTGGAAGTCCGCGACCTCGACGTGTGACGCGCCGCGCGCCCGGTTAGCCGCGACCCGAAGTCTCGCGGCGCAGCCGCGAGCGCAGGGGAGCGCGCCGCCGCTGACCTACTTGCGGAAGCCGATGAGCGCCACGACGGCGCACCAGCCGATCGCGGCCCGGGCCAGCCAGGCTTCCTCTCCGAAGAGTCGCTCGAACGGGATGATCGCCACCGCGAAATCGAACAGCCCCAGCGCCAAGGCGACAAGCCAGGCCTTTTCGCCGAACGGGATCCGCCCACTCCAGCGGGTCCATGCCCACAACACGGCGAGCACCTTCGCGTGCAGCACGATGATCGACAGCGACCACTCGCCCCAGCCGGCGATGGCTTCCCCATCGGCCGTGAACGCCCACGCGTGCCAGCCGCCGAGATACACCACGACGATCAAATACGCCGCGAGCAACCGCTGCATCGCGCGGCCGAGCGCGAACGCGGCGGGGAAGCCGCGGCGGAGCGATGAGAACGCGGAATCGGTCGCGACGTTCGATGCGCCGCCGGCAAGCGCGGCCGCGCACAGCAGGAACCCCAAACAGCCCAGCGGATGTGGGAAGACGTTCCACACGCCGCTTCGAATCTGCGAGGCGATCACCCCTTCGATCACCAGCGTGCCGCTCGTCGCGACCGCGCCGAACAGCGCGACGACGAGGGGGATGAAGTACGTTCCGCGACGCACGGCCCCGTTCAGATCCGCCGGCGACTCCGCCGCGACGATTCCCGCGACGTTCGACGATCCCCAGGCGGCGATCGCCCACAACAAGCCGGCCGCGAGTCCCGGCACGATGACCGGATGCGGGATGACGGTTCCGCCGGCGTCGTGCGGCGTCGTGCCGAACGGGATCGGCGCGAAGGCGAACAGTCCGGCGGCGAGCCACACAAGCAATCCGAACCGCACCGCGGGCGATGCGGCGGCGGTGCGCTGTTCCCACAGTTCCCGCGCGAACTCGAGCAAGTCGGCGAAGCGTTCGCGTCGCGGACGTGTGGCGCGGCTCTCGCGATCGGTTCTCGCGCCGGCCAGGATTCGCTCGATCGCCGCCAGACCGAACGCGGCCGCGGTCAGCCCGAGCGCGGCGGCGAGGGATGCGACGAGGGAATGGGTCCACATGCGCCGGCAGTTTCACCGATCGAGGCGCGGCGGTCAACCTGGTCGATGCGAGCGGCTTCGCTTGGATTGTTGACAAAGCCGCGGAACCGCCGCTACACTCGCCCGCTGATTGCCGCCGGGACTCGAATACTCGGTCAGAAACGTTTGCGGGGCAAACGGTTGCGGCGAGACCTCGATCACGGAGACGAATCCCAGGATGAGACGGATCAACCCTGCGGTCGTGCGTCGGATGGCGCGGATTTCCGGAACGTGCGGGCTGGTCGTCTTCGGCGCCGCCCCGATGGCGTTCGCCGCCGAAGGGGACGTCCCCCAGACGCCGGTCGTCATCGGCCTGGCGGCGGCGTTCGCCGGAGCGGTGGCGGCCCTCGTGTTCGCCTTCCGGTTCTACAAGTGGATGGTCGCCCAGGACGAAGGCGACGCCACGATGATCAAGATCGCCGAGGCGGTCCGCCAGGGAGCGTGGGCGTATCTTCGCCGGCAATACACCGTGGTGGCGCTGTTCTTCGTGGTGATGGCGCTGGTTCTGGCGTTCGTCTCGTTCGGCTTGGGGGCCTTGTCGCGATGGGTGCCGTTCGCGTTTCTCACCGGCGGGTTCTTTTCCGGTCTTGCCGGCTTGCTGGGGATGAAGACCGCGACGCTCGCCAGTTCGCGGACCACGCAAGGGGCGAAGACGTCGCTCAACCAGGGCTTGCAGATCGCCTTCCGCAGCGGCGCCGTGATGGGGCTGACCGTCGTCGGTCTCGTGCTGTTCGACATCACCGTCTGGTTCGCCTTCCTGTATTGGGGAGTGCCGTGGATCAACAGCGCGATGGGAGACGGCCCGAACACCATCTTCAATGAACTCACGCTGGTCGACATCACCGTGACGATGCTCAGCTTCGGCATGGGGGCGAGCATTCAAGCATTGTTCGCCCGCGTCGGCGGAGGCATCTTCACCAAGGCGGCCGACGTGGGGGCCGACCTCGTCGGCAAGGTCGAAGCCGGCATCCCCGAGGACGACCCCCGCAACCCCGCCACCATCGCCGACAACGTGGGCGACAACGTGGGCGACGTCGCCGGCATGGGCGCCGACCTGTACGAGTCCTACGCCGGATCGATCCTCGCCAGCATGGCCCTCGGCGTGGCTGCCTTCCGCGGCAACCCGACCATGCAGGTGATGCTGTTGTTGTTGCCGATGGTGCTCGCCGCCGCCGGCATCGGGCTGTCGATCGGCGGGATCTTCTTCGTCCGCACCGAGGAAGGGGCGACGCAGAAGAACCTGCTCGCGGCGCTGGCGCGAGGCATCAACGCCAGCAGCGTGGGCGTGATTCTCGCCGCCTTCGTGCTGGTCTGGCTGGTGCTCGTCGGACCGTCGGCGAATGCCGATTACAACGACACGCCCGCGATGCCTCAGGGGTCCGCCCTGTTCGGCGTGTTCTGGTCGATCGTGACCGGTCTCGCCGCCGGCTGGATCATCGGGAAGTGGACCGAATACTCGACCAGTTCCGAATACTCGCCGACGAAGAAGATCGCCGACCAGGCGGTGACCGGTCCGGCGACGGTGATCATCGCCGGCGTGGCGGAAGGCTTTTACAGCGTGTGGGTGCCGATCCTCTCGATCGGCGTCGGGATCATGCTCGCCTTCGGCTTCGCGACCGGCTTCGTGTACGACGATCCCCGCGTGTTCGCCATGGGGCTGTACGGCGTGGGGATCGCCGCGGTCGGCATGCTCTCCACGCTGGGCATCACGCTGGCGACCGACGCCTACGGGCCGATCGCCGACAACGCCGGCGGCAACGCGGAAATGTCGCACCAGGATCCCATCGTCCGCGAGCGGACCGACGCGCTCGACAGCCTGGGCAACACGACCGCCGCGACCGGCAAGGGGTTCGCCATCGGCTCGGCGGCGCTCACCGCGCTGGCCTTGCTGGCGGCGTATGTCGAAGAGGTCCGGCTGGGCTTCGATCACTGGGTGCTGAAGGTGCCGGCGGTCACGGCCAGTCCGATGGAGGGGGCGACCGTCCGCAAGCTGTCGGACCGCGTGCTCGTCTACCGGCCGACCGAGGACGCGCGGAACCAAGCCTGGCTCGTCTTCCCGCGCGTCACCCAAGTGCTGCGGAACGATCAACTCCAGATCATCGAAAAACAGGAGGTGGGGGCCGAGTTTCAGGTCGATCTGCAAAGCTTGTCCGACGACGGCAAGGTGATCGCCCACAACGCGGCCACCATTCCCGATTTCGTCCGCTTCTACAACGTGACGATCATGAACCCGGTGACGCTGGTCGGCATCTTCCTGGGAGTGCTGCTGGCATTCGTGTTCTGCGCGATGACGATGAAGGCGGTCGGCCGGGCCGCCGGGTCGATGGTCGAGGAAGTCCGCCGGCAGTTCCGTGAGAACCCGGGGATCATGCAGGGCACTTCCGATCCCGATTACGCCTCGTGCGTGGCGATCAGCACCGCGGCCGCCCAGCGGGAGATGATCGCCCCCGCGTTGCTGGGATTGCTGGTGCCGATCCTCGGCGGCATGATCCTCGGCGTGGGCGGGGTGATGGGCATGCTCGTCGGCGCGCTCACCAGCGGGTTCGCCGTCGCGATCATGATGGCCAACGCCGGCGGCGCCTGGGACAACGCCAAGAAGTAC
>JBBDNT010000294.1:0-11869 GCA_040877445.1 Planctomycetaceae bacterium | reverse complement strand
CCCGCATGACACCGCATCGTGGACGGGCTGAAGCCCGTCCTACGACCTCGCTCCCGCTGACCTCTGACCTCTGTCTCCCCCATGACCGACCTCCACGACCTCACCCGCCAACTCCAGCGTTCCGCCGATTCGAAGATCGTCCTGTTCGTTGCCGACGGACTGGGTGGCCTTCCTCTCGAACCGGGAGGCCAGACCGAACTCGAAGCGGCGCACACACCGAACCTCGACGCCCTCGCCCGCCGCGGCTCGCTCGGGCTGAGCATTCCCGTTCTGCCCGGCATCGCGCCGGGAAGCGGCCCCGGGCATCTCGGCCTGTTCGGCTACGATCCGCTGCAATACCGGATCGGCCGCGGCGTGCTCGAAGCGCTTGGCATCGACTTCGAACTCGGGCCCGACGACGTCGCCATCCGCGGCAACTTCTGCACGCTCGACGACGCCGGGAACATCAGCGATCGACGGGCTGGCCGCATCGCCAGCGACATCGGCAAGAAATTGTGCGACAAGCTCGACCGCATCGAGATCGAAGGAGTCGAAGTCTTCGTCCGCCCGGTCAAGGAATACCGGCTGGTGATCGTCTTCCGCGGCGAAGGACTCGGGGGCAACGTGGAAGACACCGACCCGCAGCGCACCGGCGTCCCGCCGCTCGAACCAGTCGGGCACGGCGAAGGATCGATCCGCACCGCCGACATCGCCCGCCAGTTCCTACGGCAGGCGCGGGAGATCCTCGAGGACGGCGCGCCGGCGAACTATCTCACGCTGCGCGGCATCGACAAGAAGCCCGACATTCCCCCGTTCGAGGAAGTCTACGGCACGCGGGCCGCCGCGATCGCCGTGTATCCCATGTACCGCGGCCTCGCGCGGCTGGTGAGCATGGACGTGCTCGACGCCGGCGCGACGATCGACGATCAACTCGCCCGGCTCGAAGCGGCGTGGAACGACTACGACTTCTTCTTCCTGCATTACAAGTACACCGACTCGACCGGCGAAGACGGCGACTTCGACGCCAAGGTGAAGCAGACCGAAGCGGTCGACGCCGCCATGCCGCGGATCACCGCGCTGAAGCCCGACGTGCTGATCGTGACCGGCGACCATAGCACGCCATCGAAGCTCCGCTCGCACAGTTGGCACCCCGTGCCGGTGCTGCTCGCGGCCGATACCTGCCGGTTCGACGGCAGCGAAGCGTTCGGCGAGTCGCAGTGTCTCCGCGGCGGTCTGGGCCGGTTCGAGGCGAAATACCTGATGCTGCAGGCGCTCGCGCACGCCGGGCGGCTGGAGAAGTTCGGGGCTTGAGCGTTTCCGTGGTCCAAGGTTTTCGTCTTGGCGGTATCGAGAGCGCAAGCGCTGTACGCTGAAAGCGTTGAACAGCATAGCCCAGGGTCGCTCGCGGAGCGAGCGCACCCTGGGTGAGGCGATCGCCCGCCCGAGTCTACCCTGAAAGGGTTGCACAGACGCGGAACGCCTCCTTTTCAAGGAGGAACCTCCACTCCCCATTCTTGTCGAACCCTTTCAGGGTACGCGCGCTTGTCGCGTCGGAGACCCAGGGTGCGCCCGCTGCGCGGCCGACCCTGGGCTGTGATGTTCGACGCTTTCAGCGTAAAGACGTTGCGCTGCCGGAACCGTGGAGGCCGAAGTTGGAACTACCGTTCGTCCCCACTATACTGTCGGCGATTCGCTTTCTTCACGACCGTTCGGAGTTCGCCGATGTCCGCCGCCACGCTGACCGATTATCTCGCCCGCGACCGGGCCCACCTGCTGCATCCCCTGCACGATCCCCGCATCCACGAGAAGGGGCACGTGTGGGTGAAGGGGGAAGGGGCGCTCCTGTTCGACGCCGACGGCAAGGAGTACATCGACGGCCTCGCCGGCCTGTGGAACGTCGTCGCCGGGCATGGCCGCAAGGAACTCGCCCGGGCCGCCGCCGAGCAGATGGAGACGCTCGCCTACGTCTCCGGCTATACCGGCAGCTCGAACCCGCGGGCGATCGAACTCGCCGAGCGGATCGCCGGGATGACGTACCCCAACATCAAGCGGTTCTTCTTCACCTCGGGCGGAGGGGAGTCGAGCGATTCCGCCTTCAAGACCGCCCGCTTCTACTGGCGGGTGAAGGGGCAGCCCGAGAAGAACAAGATCGTCTCCCGGCAGTGGGCGTATCACGGCGTGACGATGGCGGCGATGAGCGCCACCGGCATCACGTCGTACTGGCCGATGTTCGAGCCGCGGGTGCCGGGCTTTCTGCACATCCCCTCGCCTTATCCCTACCGATACGTCGCCCCGGAAGGCAAAAGCCCCGGCGTCGCCGCGGCGGACGAGTTGGAGCAGTTGATTCTCCGCGAGGGGCCGGAGACGGTGGCGATGTTCATCGCCGAGCCGGTGCAGGGCGCCGGCGGCGTGCTGGTTCCCCCCGACGACTATTTCCCCCGCATCCGCGAGATTTGCGACAAGTACGACGTGCTCTTCGCCGCCGACGAGGTGATCACCGGCTTCGGCCGCACCGGGAAGATGTTCGGCCTCGAACATTGGAACGTGCAGCCCGACATTATCCTGTTCGCCAAGGCGATCACGTCGGGCTACTTCTCGCTGGGGGGCATCGGCATCAGCGAGGAAATCGCGAGCACGATCGATGCCTGCGATCCCGTCTGGATGCACTGCTACACGTACAGCGGGCATCCGGTCGGCTGCGCGGTGGCGCTGGCGAACATCGACATCATCGAGCGCGAGAACTTCGTCGGGCAGGCGCAGGAAAAGGGAGACCGGCTGCTGGCGGGGCTGCGTGCGGCCCTCGCCGATCATCCGCACGTGGGCGACGTCCGCGGCCTCGGGCTGATGGCGGCCGTCGAACTGGTGCAGGACAAGGGGACCAAGGCCGAGTTCCCGCCGGCGGAGAAGGTCGGCATTCGGGTCCATCTCGCGGCGCAGAAGCGAGGGCTGTTCAGCCGGCTGCGCGGCGACGTGTTCTGCCTCGCCCCGCCGGTCATCACGACGGAAGCCCAACTCGACCGGATCGTGGAGATTCTGCGGGACTCGGTGGAAGAGGTGCTCGGGAAGTAGGGTAGGCTGTGTAGCACAGCCCACGCTACGCCGGTGACGATCGCAATTCGGATGGCTGCACTTGTTCGCGCCGGAGGGGGCGAGGGAACGGCGCCTGTCGAAGCACGCCTTCCTTCGCCCCTGCCGGGGCGAGCACGATCGAATGGACCCCTCACCACGGGTGGAGCGACGCCCGCCTGCGGCGGTCGTCGCTCCACCCGTGGCGACATTCCTCCGCCCCTCCGGGGCGATGCGCGCCGCAAGCCGCTACGTCTCCGCGAGGTCGTTCTGCCGACAGCAGTGGCGGTACTTCCTGCCGCTGCCGCAGGGGCACGGGTCGTTTCGCAGCACCTTGCCCTCCCGCCACGACTGCGAACGCGCGCGCGGCGCGGGAAGCGCGAGCCGATCGAGACGGGCCGAATCGCGCGGCACGAACATGCCGCCGGGCGCGGGAAAGTCCCGGATGCGGCGGCCCGTCGCGTTGAATTCCGGCTCCCCGTACACGATTCGCGACGACGCTCCGTGTCGCAGGGCCTGGCGAATCAGCGGAGCGGGGTCGGCGAAGCCTTCCGCCTCGATCGATCCTCCCCGCGTCAGGCCGTCGACGAGTTCCGCCTCGTCCTCGGGCGTCACGAAGCCCAGGGGGAGCGTCGCGCCGGTGCTGTAGGCGAGGTCGTCGAAGAACAGCACCCGCGCGGCGAGCACCAGCCGCGGCTCGGCCGTGTGCGACAAGCCGTAGTCGACCAGCAGGAATTCCTCCTGCGAGAGCAGGTTTCGCACCTGCACGCCCAGGCCACGCTCGGCCGATTCGATCATGAAGACCGAATACACGTTCTCCTTCATGGCCTGCAGGACGGCCATTTCATCCGAATCAGGACGAGGGGGGTTCTCGGCCAGATACCGCTCGTAAGACGTCCGGCCGCCCTCGCGGACGTCGTAGATGCAGTAGTCCTGGAGGATGGCCAGCTCATCTTCGGTATCGAGCACGAGCACGTTGCCGTGCAGCATGCCGAGCTTCCGCGCCCCCTCGTCGAAGGAGCGTTTCGACAGCCGCTGCGCCAGGCGGTCGTTGAGGTTCCGACCCACCTTGCGGAGCCGGTCGTAGCGGGCGCGAATGCGGTCATCGGGTTCGGTGCCGGGGCGCGCCATCCTTGTCAGCCTCTTCGCCAGTGCGGTCCATGCCATGCGACTCCTCCTGAATCGTAAGGGCGAAATGGCGGGCCGCGCGAAACGCACGCCCCGCGCTCGGGATCGTAGCACAGTGCGGCTGAAAAGCAACGCTTTCTCGACGCGAGAATGCGCTTGCTTCCGGGGGCGGGCGAGGCTATGAAGGTGAGATCGGGGCCGCACGGAGGCGCTCCTCTACGATTTCGGCTTTTTGGGGGGGCGCTCGACGGAGACGCGACCGGCTTCCCGGTCGGGATCGTCCGGATGCGACTCGACGTGCGAGAGTTCTTCAGCGTCGTCCCGGGCGAAGGGGGGGCGGCTCGACGTTTCGAATCTCCGCGGCGGGGTGGACGATCGACACTCCGTCCGTCGCTGACGAGCGCAACGAACAGCAACATTCACCGCAATGCCGATGCGACCCGACGACGCGATTGCCGCTCTGCGGCCCTGGATCGCGCGACACGAGCGCCCGGCGTGGATCCCATTTGCGGGAAGCCGTTCGAACTATTCCTCGAACTCGATCTGGAAACTCTTCCGGACCCGCTCGTGCGCCGAGTCGGAAGGGGAATCCTCCAGCTATACTATTGTGTTTGCTCGATCGACTGCCAACTCGGATGGGAGCCGTTCGCGAATCGCTGCTCCCTTTGCCGAGTCATCGGTTCGCAGGTTGCCGATCCGGCCGTCGACAATCCGATATGGTCCCAAAATGTGGAACACTGATAAGCACTGATCGAAACTGATCTTTCTTGAGACACGAACGGAACGTTTCCATGATCGGACGACGCCCGACGATGTCCTTCCTTTGCGCTCCTTTGCGTCTTTGCGCCTTTGCGTCGATCGCCTTCGCCTCGTTCATCGCGAACGTAGTGCTCGCCGCCGAGGTCGAGCCGCCCGATCCGACAGCCTACGAGGAACCGCCGCTGGCCGATGTCGAGCGGGAGCACTGGGCGTATCGGCCGCTCGCGAAGGTCGAGTTGCCGCGCGTGGACGACGAAAACGCGAACTGGTGCCGCAATGAGATCGACCGGTTCATCCTCGCGGCGATCGAAGCGAAAGGTCTCGCGCCCGCGAACGAAGCGGATCGGCACACGCTTCTGCGGCGGGTGACGTTCGACCTGACCGGGTTGCCGCCCACGCCGGCGGAGATCGCGGCGTTTCTCGCCGACGACTCGCCGGATGCCTACGAGAAGGTGGTCGATCGGCTGCTGGCTTCGCGAGGGTATGCGGAGCGGGCGGCGCAGCACTGGCTCGATCTGGCGCGGTTCGCCGAGAGCGACGGGTTCGAGTCGGACATTCTGCGGCTGAGCGCGTGGCGGTATCGCGACTGGGTGATCGACGCCCTCGATGCCGACATGCCCTACGACGAGTTCGTCCGCATGCAGATCGCCGGCGACCGCATTCGTCCCGATGATCCGGCCGCCCTCGTCGCGACTGGATTCCTGTTGTGCGAGCAGGACATGCCGGACATCAACTCGCAGATCGAACGCCGGCACACGTTTCTCAACGGGATGGCCTCGACCGTCGGCTCGGCATTCCTCGGCCTGCAGTTCGGCTGCGCCCAGTGCCACGACCACAAGTACGACCCCATCAGCCAGGCGGATTTTTATCGCTTGCGGGCGTTCTTCGACAACACCGACCTGTTCACGGAAAAGCCGCTCCCCGGCGAGGGAGCGGGTAACGACAAGAAAAAACCGCCGACCGCCCGGGCGATCTTCGAACGCGACGATCGCGCGCCGGCGAGCCACGTCATGCTCCGCGGGAGTTACCGTCGGCCGGGACCAGCGATCGTTCCCGCCTCGCCGCGGTTCCTGGCGCACGCGCTCGATCCGGTGAGCCTCGATGCGAAGATGAAGTCGGCGGAGCAGGACGCGGTCGAGCGTCGCATCGCGCTCGCCGAGTGGCTGTCTGCCGCGGACAATCCGCTCGCGACGCGGGTGATCGTCAATCGCCTGTGGCAGCAGCATTTCGGCCGCGGGATCGTCGCCACGCCGAGCGACTTCGGCATCATGGGAGACGCGCCGACGCACCCCAAACTGCTCGACTGGCTGGCGGCGGAGCTGCCGCGCCGCGGGTGGAAACTCAAAGCGCTGCATCGGTTGATGGTGACTTCGGCGACGTATCGGCAGGCGAGCCGGGGTCTCGGGAAGGGTGGAGAACGGCGCGAAACCGCAAGCGGGGTTTGGGCGGGGATGGCGCGGCGGCGACTGGACGGGGAGGAGATTCGCGATGCTCTGCTGCTCGCATCGGGGCGGTTGAATCGCAAGTCGGGCGGGCCGAGCGTGCGGCCTCCGTTGCCGGAGGAGGTCGTGCGGACGCTCTCCAAGAACCTGTGGGAGGTCACGCCGGACGAGGCGGACTACGACCGGCGGAGCATCTACCTGTTCGTGCGGCGGAACCTGGCGTATCCGTTCTTCGCGGCGTTCGACAAGCCGGACGCGGCCCAAAGCTGCCCGCGCCGCAACCGCTCGACGACCGCCCCACAGGCGCTGACGCTGCTCAATTCGGAACTCACGCTCGACGCGGCCCGGTCGCTGGCGGAACTGGTGATCCGCGAAAGCGATGACGAAGCACGGCGCATCGAAGCGTGCTGGCTGCGCGCGTTCGGACGCCCACCAAGAGCGGAGGAAGCGAAACTCGCGAGCGATTTCCTGAAGGATGACGCGGCTGCGCTCCGCCGCGAGAACCGCCGCGCGGTCGATCTCCCATTGCCGCTGGACCTGCCGGCCGACGCGGACATCCACGCGGCGGCGGCGTGGACGGACTTGTGCCTGTCGCTGGTCAACTCGAACGAGTTCCTGTACGTGGATTGAGCGGGAGGCGCGTGAAATAGTGTGACCGCGAGAGCGCGCCGCGCTCCCCTGTCGGGTCGCGGCTAACCGGGGGCGGGCGGTCGGCGCTTTGGGGAGGGCGGATTGGTCTTGTGAGCGGCGGCGGTTGCGGGTATAGATCCCTCGCCGATTGCGGGTGCGGGGGGTGCCGCGCGCCGCGGCGGTGTCCAGGGAAGGACCGTTGCCATGCCGCGCACCGTGATCGTCGTTCCGTGTTTCAACGAGGCCGCCCGGCTCGACGGCCGGCGGTTCGTCGACGCCGTCGATCGCGATCCGCGGGTCGAGTTCCTGTTCGTCGACGACGGCAGCCGAGACGCCACGCTCCCCCGGCTGCAGTTTCTCGCCGCCGAACGACCGGGGCGGATTGGCTGGCTGCACCTCGAGAAAAACAGCGGCAAGGCGGAAGCGGTTCGCCGCGGCGTGTGCGCGGCCTTTCGCGGCCGGCCGGAGCACGTCGGTTACTGGGACGCCGATCTCGCGACGCCGCTCGATGAAATCCCGCGGTTCCGCGCCGTGCTCGATCGCCGCCCGGACGTGCGATTGGTGATCGGCACGCGGCTTCCGCTGCTGGGGCGAACACTCGTGCGGAAGCGGTCGCGGCGGTTGCTGGGGCGGCTGTTCGCGCGGGCCGCTTCGTGGACGATCGGGCTGCCGATCTTCGACACGCAATGCGGGGCGAAGCTGTTCCGCGCCGACGCCGAGACCGAGCGATTGTTCGCCGAGCCGTTTCTGTCGAAGTGGATTTTCGACGTGGAACTGTTCGCCCGCCTGGCGACGGGCCGAATTTCCGCGAGTGTTCGGCGTGTGGGAAGTTCGCGGCTCGAGGCGCGCGCGACGGGCCAGGGGAACGCCGCCGATGCGGTGTACGAGTTGCCGCTCGAGAACTGGCGCGACGTGGCCGGCTCGAAACTCCGCGGGCGCGATTTCCTGCGGGCGATCGGCGAATTGGCGATCATCCGCTGGCGGTACTTCGGCCTGGGATCGAAAGGCCGGCAGGGGACGGTTCGGGACGAGAGCGCGGCCCGGGAAGGCTGGACGTCATCGCCGCGAATCCTCGGACGGCGCGGGCCGATTCCGACCGATCATCACGCCGCGATCGACACGCGCCACGGCGAGACCCGATGGAGCGAGGAGCGTCAGGCCGCATGAGGACGATCGACATCGTCGAAAACCATGCCGGGGCCGCGGACGACGCGCGGGGGCACGAATGGCTGCGGTGGGCCATTGCCCTGTGGCTGGCATTCGGATGCGCGCTCGTCGTGAAAGCCGCCGTCGAGCCGGTCAAGCATTCGGTCTACCCCTGCTTCGAACTGGCGGCCCGCGGCTGGTCGGCCGAAGAGAACATCTACGAGATCGCACGGGGTTATCGATACAGCCCCGCGTTCGCGATGTCGTTCAACGCCTTCGCGGCGTTCCCCGCCCGGCTGGGCGGGATGGCGTGGCAGCTGCTGAACGTCTCGGCGCTGTTCGCGGGACTGTGGCTGTTGGTGCGCGACGTGTTGCCGGGACGGTGGGACGACCGGGCCCGCGCCGCGTTTCTCGCCCTGGCGCTGATCGGGTCGGCCCGCGGATTGTGGGCGGGGCAGACGACGTCGCTGTGCTTCGCGTTCGCCGCGTTCGCCGCGTGGGGCATCGTACACAAGCGGTGGTGGCTGGCGGCGATGTGCCTGGCGATTCCGGTCTACATCAAGGTTTGGCCGATCGCCTTCGCCCTGTTGGCGATGGCGTGCTGGCCGCGGCGGTTGATCGGCCGGTTCGTGCTGTGCGCGTTGTTGCCCGCGGCGATGCCGTTCCTGTCGAAGCCGCCGCACGTCGTGGTGTGGCAGTACGCGAACTGGGCGGAGTTCCTGTGCGGACCGTGCCTGGGGCGATTGGGCACCTATCGCGACTTCTGGACGATTCTCGCCGCGTTCCGCGTTCCCCCGTCGCCGCGCGTCTACACGGTGCTGCAACTGGCGACGGCGGCGGGAGTGGCGGCGTGGTGCGTGGCGCGGCGGCTGAAGGGGGAAACCGACCGCGGGTTGCTCGCCTTCACGCTCGCCGCGTGGGCCGCGTGGCAACTGTCGTTCGGGCCGGCGACCGAGCGGAACACCTACGGCCTCGCCGCCCCGATGCTCGCGTGGGCGGTGGTATCGAGCTTTCGGGAGGATCGACTGCGGTGGACCGCCGCGGCCGCGTGGGGCTGCAACGCGGTCCTGGGAGGAACAGGGGCCTTCGAGCGGCTGTTCGACCGGGCCGTCCCGCAAGCGGAGGCGCTCGCGCCGGCCGGCGTGCTATTGCTATTGGCGTGGCTCGCGGCCCGGCCGTGCGATCGGCGCGCAAGCGCGATCGACTCGAAACCGGAGGCGAAAGCCGGCACGCGCGGCTGCGATGAGGCGACCCGCATCTGGCGGCACGAAGAGCAGGACGACCGCGCGACCGCCGCGGCGTGAGGCATCGTCACGCCGGCTCGCCCCGACCTCACGCTTGCGGTTTCGCGGCCCCGCGAAGACGGCCCACGAGACGGATCGCGGCCGACTCGACGAGTTCCCCCGCGCGCCGTCGCTCCTCCTCGCCGAGTTCGCCGCGCCGAACGCCTGCGAGTCGGTCGGCCGCCGAAGCCGGATCGCGGTCGGTCGGCGGAAGGAGCGCGTGGGCGATGCGTGCGATCGTTTCGTCGGCGAAATCCGCGTCGATTCGCGCGTCGGGGACGAGGTCGAGAATCCCCGGGAACTCCGGGGCGAACTCGGAGCGTCGCAGCAGGATGCTGCCATGTTGCAGAACGGCGCCGCGCCGCCGCCGCTGCGCGCTGCCGACGATCTTGCGGCCCCCGCGGACGATGTCCCGCGCATCTCCGCGGTCGAAGCACAGAAAGGCTTCCGGCGGCGCGACGCGGGACGGATCGGCGGGCTTGCGATCCGGCGAGAAGCGAACCGGACGCTGGGAGCGTCCGGGTCGCTGGTCGTCGCACACGAGTTTCTCGGACGGATCGCTGATCGGTCCCACGGAAGTGATCGCCGCCGCGTCGCCGCGCAGCGCCGCCGCCACTCCCCGCCGCGCGAGCACCGCCAGCAACTCGTGGTGAACGCGCTCGTAGAGCAGGTGCGGCACGGCGGCCAGCGGATGGCCCGGAGGCAACACGCAGGAATAGGTCCACTCGTGGTGATGCAGAATCGCCCCGCCGCCGGACAGCCGCCGCACGCGCGGCAGCCCGGTCCAGCGGGAATCGTCCGCCACGTCGCCGGGGTTCTGGAAGTATCCCAGCGAGAGCGTCGCTTCCTCCCAGCGATAGAGCCGCACGGCGCACGTTCCCCGCGCGAGCGCGCTTTCGAGCAGCGCCTCGTCGACCGCCATGTTCCACGCGCCGGAAGCGGGGGCGGGATCGAGAATGGCGCGGCAGGACAACGACATGACGACATTCTCTCCAACTTCGAGCAGCCTTGTCACTGCGGGTCGACGGAGTGGTCGGCGCTCGACGGGTTCGACGGCGGATTGCGAATCAGCAGTTGCCCCGCGAAATCGTGTCGTGGCTGAGGCTCGATGACGAACCGCGTGCCTCGCGGTTGAGTTTCGATTTCGCGAAGCAACTCTTGCCAGACGGACAGTATCGCTTGAAATCTTTGAAAGTTCTTTCATTGCCCCGTGCGGCGGCTCAGTAGGACATGCGTGACCTGATGCGCCACGCACAGATCGGGCAACTTCAGTCTTCCCCGGCGTTTTTTCCGCGGTCGACGGTGATGATCACCCAGCCCTCGGGCGCCAGTGCAGGTATCCACGCCTCGTCGAGAGTGCCGGACGGCCAGTGCGCGAACAGGTGCGAAATCGTCGGGCGTTCGCCTTCTTCCATCAGCTCGATGAAGGCTGCGAAGCGATCCACTGCCGGGGCTCCGAAACACTCATCGAACAGGAGCTTGGCCGTCACGCGGTGGGCCTGCCTTGCAGATGGTCGAAGAATTCGCACGCGAGCGCGACGTCCGTTCGATCGACACCATAAGCGCGCGCCGCGGCATCGAGACCTCCCTCGAGAATGCTGGCTTCCCACAATGTTTCCGCGGTGTAACCGCAGCGCCGGAGGACAGGTTCGCCGAACCGCAGCGCCGGATCCATGACGATCGGATTCTCCTCATCACCCCCGGCGCGATACGCCTCCGCCAGCCCGCGCTCGTCGAACGAAAGCTGATCGAGATACAGTTCGACCACCTCCGCCATCACGAGATTCCCGGCCGCCTTTCCCGAGAGTTGCACGAGCTTCGGTTCGTCCTCACCATCGTCGAGCTGGATCACGAGTTCGCCGTGGCCGGTCCGGGCGCGGTCGCTGAACAGATAGGTCGTGTGGCTCATCGCGAAAGGATACTCGACTTCGAATTGCTCGCGGGCACGATCGACGGCAGCCCGAATCTTGCTCAATGAAATCTTGTAGTTGATGCGCAGGTTCCGAATCGCGAGAGCCTGAACGAAATCGAGAAACGTCACCAGTCGATCGTCCGGCGGTTGATCGAGTAGCCGCGGCGTCACGACCGCATCGCCTTGAGCGCTGCCGAACAGCCAGCGAGTCAGGAGACGAGTCTGCACCCGGGCGTAGAATGCCGCCTCGGCGGGGGTGTAGATACCGATCCCGATCGTGTCGGCGGTTGCGATCATGACATCGAATCTACGGCGTTGATGGACACACTGCAACTGAAGCCTGCATCGGAAGGCTGTCGGTCGCATGCACCGCCCTGCCAGAGCCCCGAAGATCCCCGCCGGGCGGTCGAGAATTCGGATCGAATCAACCCGCGACCGTCGCCTTCAGGATCGGCTTGCGGGCCGCCTGCACTTCGTCCGGACGGCTGACCGGCGTGGTGTGCGGGGCGGCGTGGACGTGCTCC
>JBBDNT010000293.1:8231-11872 GCA_040877445.1 Planctomycetaceae bacterium | reverse complement strand
GGATTGCCAATCCGTCCGACATGCCGCCAACTTCCAAATTCAATCTGGAAGACGTCCTACCCGCCCGTTCATTCGTCCATTTTTTCGTCGACGGAACGCGGTCGCCGCGGATCACCGTGCCTGATACGCCGGTTGCCCTCCCCAGCCGAGCTTGCGGTGCAGCGTCGCGTAGAAACTGTGGCCGGGGATGCGCGCCAGGCGGAACGTGACCGGCGCCCGGCGGATTTCGATCGTGTCCTGCGGCGCCAGCGGCCGCTTGATCTGGCCGTCGACGACCATCATCGTCCCTTCCGGCGCCTCGGGCACGGCGAGACTGTAGACCCGGTCGGCCGCGTCGACGATCGGCCGGTTGGTGAGCGCGTGCGGGCAGATCGGCGTGATCACGAACGCCTGCAACTCCTGCCGAAGGATCGGCCCGCCCGCCGAAAGGCTGTGCGCCGTCGAACCGACCGGCGTGCTCACGATCAGCCCGTCGCCGCTGAACGTGGTGACCCGCTCGCCGTCGATCGCCAGTTCGATGTCGATCATCCGCACCGATCCGGCCGCGGAAATCGCGACTTCGTTCAACCCCAGGTGCCGCTCGACGGTCCCGTCGGCCGCGGTCACGGCGGCCTCGAACATCAGGTGCTCGGTGACGTGGAACCGGCGATCGCGGATCGTGTCGAAGTGTCGCCGGAATTCCTCGGGCGACACGTCCGCGAGGAACCCCAGCCGGCCGAGGTTGACTCCCAGAATCGGCAATTGCCGCTCGCCGAGTTGCCGGCAGGCGCGGAGGATCGCCCCGTCTCCCCCGAGCACGACGACCAGGTCGGCCTCGAGTCCGTCGAAGGGATGATCGTCGGTGACGGCGGCGGCGACGATCCGCACGTCGTCGCGATCGGCGAGAAACCGGCCCAAATCAGCCCAGGCGTTCTGCACGCGGGGACTTTGATCGCGAGCGAGCACGATCAGCCGCAGCGGTGAGTTCGTCATCGGGCGCCTCGCGTCGTCGCGTCCACTTCCGCACGAGCCATCGATTGGAGTTGATTGTGCATGATGGATCGCGCGAAGGCAATCGGTCCGCTCCGCCGGGTGCGGAACCCACTTCTTCCATCTTTCATCCCTTTTCCTCTTTCCTCCCGCCGTCCCCCGCGATATGATGCAGACCCACGCTGTACCGGCCCGCCGCAAGTCGTGTCCGGCAAGCTGCTGTCGCTGACGAAGACCGGCACGATTTCCCGACCCTCCCGCTGGATGTCCTCCCCGTCGTCGCCTTGATCGCGATCCCGCCTGGTGCGCGGGTGTCCGCACGGTTGCGGACGGGGCCAGGTTCCCGGCGTTTTCGATGAGTTCCCATTTTCGCAGGATTCGAGTTCCGATGGTTCGAATGATCTCGCCCATTCACCGCAAGTCGTGATTGCGTCACGGCTTGGAACTCGTTCACCGCGGCATTCCAGGGAACCTCATCCCGCCCTTTCCCCTGTGTGACTCCCGATCCTTCCCTCCCTTTCGATCGTCCGATGAAGAAGCTCGCCAACCTCCGCAATGTCGGCATTTCCGCCCACATCGACTCCGGGAAAACCACCCTCACGGAGCGGATCCTCTATTACACCGGCCGCATCCACCGCGTGCAGGAAGTGAAGGGAGGCGACGGCGGCGCGACCATGGACTTCATGGACCTCGAGCGCGAGCGCGGAATCACCATCACCTCCGCCGCCACCCAGGTCCAGTGGGAAGGGCACACGATCAACGTGATCGACACCCCCGGCCACGTCGACTTCACCGTCGAGGTCGAACGCAGCCTCCGCGTGCTCGACGGGGCGATCCTCGTGCTGTGCGCCGTCGGCGGCGTCCAGAGCCAGTCGCTCACCGTCGACCGGCAGATGAAGCGCTATCACGTCCCGCGGATCGCCTTCATCAACAAGATGGACCGCACCGGCGCCAACCCCGAAAAAGTCATCGAGCAGATCCGCGAGAAGCTCGGCGTCACGCCCCTCCCCTTGCAGATTCCGATGGGCCGCGAGGCCGACTTCCGGGGCGTCATCGACCTGATCGACATGCGGGCGGTGTACTTCGACGGCAACCAGGGCGAGACCGTCCGCCGCGAGGCGATCCCCGCGGAGTACGCCGACGAGGCGGCCGCGGCCCGGCACGAGATGCTCGAAACGCTGTCCCTCTACAGCGACGACCTGATGGTCGCGTTGCTCGAGGAGCGCGAGGTCGCCGCCGAGGAAATCCGCGAGATCATCCGCGAGGCGACCCTCTCGCAGGAGCTGACCCCGGTGCTGATGGGGACCGCCTTCCGCAACAAGGGGGTGCAGGAAGCGCTCGACGCCATCATCCGTTACCTTCCCTCGCCGGACGACCGCGACGTCCACGCGATCGACCTCGACGCCGCGCCCGAAGCCACGGAAGACGGCAGCCCGCCGCGGCCGGTGCGCGTGTCCCTTTCCACCTCGACCGACGATCCGCTCGTGGCGATGGCGTTCAAGACCGTCGTCGAGCAGTTCGGCCAGTTGACGTATTGCCGCATCTACCAAGGGAAGATCGTCAAGGGAGAAAGCTACTTCAACACCCGCACGGGAAAGAAGGTCCGCTTCGGGCGGCTGGTGAAGATGCACGCCAACGACCGGGCCGACATCGAGTTCGCCGGCGCGGGAGACATCCTCGCCGTCGTCGGGGTGGATTGCGCTTCGGGCGACACGTTCTGCGCTCAAGGGGCGAACTACGCCCTCGAGAAGATTCATGTGGCGGACCCGGTCATCCGGCTGTCGATCGAGCCGCTGAAACGGGACGGGGCGGACAAGCTCTCGAAGGCCCTCGAACGCTTCCGCCGCGAGGATCCCACCTTCCAGGTCTCCTCCGACGAAGAGACCGGGCAGGCGATCATCGCCGGCATGGGGCAATTGCACCTCGACATCTACATCGAGCGCATCCGCCGCGAGTACGGCGTCGACTGCCTCGTGGGCGAGCCGCGCGTCGCGTATCGCGAGTGCCCCACGCGGGCCGTCGAATACGATTTCCGCCACAAGAAGCAGACGGGCGGCTCGGGCCAGTTCGCGCACATCAAGGGGAAACTCGAGCCGCTCCCGGAGGACGCCGAGACGCACTACGAGTTCGTCAACGAAGTCACTCAGGGGCGGATTCCCAAGGAGTACATCAACCCCGTCGATCAGGGCTTCAAGCGGGCGCTCGCCAAGGGGCCGCTGTGCGAGTGCGAGGTCGTGGGCGTGAGGATGATCCTCGACGACGGCCTGTACCACGACGTCGACTCGTCGGAAATGGCGTTCAACATTTGCGCCTTCAACTGCATGCGCGAGACGCTCACGAAAGCGAAGATGGCTCTCCAGGAGCCGATCATGAAGCTCGAGATCGAGACTCCCGAGGAGTTCCAGGGACCGGTCTCCGGGCACTTGTCGAGCAAGCGGGGGATCATCAACTCGAGCGAAGTCCGCGGCGGCGTGTGCGTGATCCTCGCCGAAGTCCCCCTCGCCACGATGTTCGACTACGCCAACGAGCTCCGCTCGATGACGCAGGGCAAGGGCACCTTCAGCATGGAGTTCTCGAAGTACCGCCAGGTGCCGGGGAACCTGCAGGAGGAAATCGTGAAGCGCCGCAAGGCGGAGAAGGAAGACCGCAAGCTGGCGTTGGTGTAGGTACGT
>JBBDNT010000293.1:2322-8131 GCA_040877445.1 Planctomycetaceae bacterium | reverse complement strand
CCCACCTGCCGGGCGGGACGTGGAGCGCACGGCCGAAGCCTCCCGAATGCCGGCCGTCGATTCGTACGCTGCGGTCCGCTCGTTCGGCGATTCGATGAATCGGCCGCAACGTCACGGCGAACCCGCCACCTTCCGTCCCCGCCTTCCCGCTCACCAGGTCCATTCCGGCAGAATGGACCTACGGTACGTCCCACCTGCCGGGCGGGACGTGGAGCGCACGGCCGAAGCCTCCCGAATGCCGGCCATCGATTCGTACGCTGCGGTCCGCTCGTTCGGCGATTCGATGAGATCGTCTCGCAGCCGGGCGGAATCCACCCCGCCCGGGCAAATGCCCGCGACCCTCCCGATGGACCCGCGGCCGCGTTATGCTGAAACCTCGTGAAGTGCGAGCACGGGATTCGGCGCAAGGGGGCGAACGCATGCGGCGGCCAGAGGGCGAGTTTCGATTGGGGACCGCGTCCCGCTCGCGCCGACGACTGGCGTTGGCGGCCGATGACGCCCCACGCGACGATCCGTCACGCCCGCCGAGCGCCGACGACGACGAGATCGACCGGGACGACGCGCCCGGCGTCCAGACCGTCGCCGCCGAACAAGCGGATGCCGAGGACGCCGGCCGGCAACCGGCGATGCGAGGTTTCGCCACGGAGGAATCGGACGCATCGATCGACGCAGCGGGTTTCGACGCGTCGGGTTTCGACGCAGCGGGTTTCGACGCGCCGCATTTCGACGCGGGTGATGCGAACCCCCCCCACTTCGAGTTCGCCGATTTCGCTGAGGCCGATGTCGAAGCGACTCCGGAAATCGCGCCCCCGCCTCCGCCCGCGATCCCCATGCCGAGACTCGTGCTGGAACCTGCCCGGACCGTGTCGCGGCCTCGCATCCCGCGGGAACTGCTGGGCGATGCGAACGTCCGCCGGATTCGACGGTTGCTCGAAGGGAGCACGCCCGTCATGTGGGTCTTCACCGGCGACGAACTGACGCAGGGCGGTACGCAATCCGCCAAGCGGCGCACGTTTCCCGAGATCTTCGGCGAGCGGGTGCGGCTCGAACTGAAGCGGTTCCTCGACGTCGTCGTCAACACCGGGATCGCCGGCGATCGGGCGGTCACGCTGGCGAAGAACCTCGAGCAACGCGTGCTGCGGTTTCGTCCCGACGTGGTGTCGATCACGCTGGGACTGAACGACGCTCTCCGCGGTCCCGCCGCGCGGGCGGAGTTCGGCAAACGCGTCGGCGAGATTCTGGCGGAGGTCAAGGCCGAGGGGGCGATTCCCCTGCTCCACGTCCCGAACCGCTTTTCGCTGGACCGTTCCCCCGCGCATGCCGACTTGCCCGCCTATGTCGAACTGCTGCGGACCGCCGCCCGCGAGGCGGAGACGCCGCTGCTCGACCACTGGACCGACTGGCGAGCACACCCCGAAAGCCGCGGCTGGCTCGCCGAGGACCGCGTGCACCCCAACGCGCGCGGGCACCGCGCCATGGCCCGGCTGTTGTTCGCCGCCCTCGGCGTCTACGACGACGAGTCGCCCTGTTGCGGCGATTGACGCGAAACCGCAAGCGGCGCGCGACGCGGTTTCCATTTTCAGGGCCGCGGCAGCGGCCGCCGTCCCCTCTCCCCCGGCTTTGCGGGGGAGTAGGGCTAGGGTGAGGGGGCTTCGGCCAGCCAGCGCATCGCGGCGACGCTGCTTCGATTCGATCTCTCACTCGATGAAATGAATCCAGCGACGCGGCCGACTCGGAGTGCGGCCCCCTCGCCCGGGCGCCGCCCGAGAGGTGGTCCCTCTCCCCCCAAAAGGGGAGAGGGGGACTCCGCGCGAAGTCCGTCAATTCATGGTGAGACGCACGCCGTGCGGAATCGTGCCTCGCAACGGGCGTCGCACGCCCCCGCAAGCGAGGCGACTGTGGTTCCGCTCGCGGCGAATCGAGGCCGGTGATACACTCTCCGCCATGGCAACGGTCGGCATTCGCGCGGTGATCGCATTCGGCCTTCTGCTCGCGGCCGCGAGTTGCGCGCTGGCCGACGCGCCTCCGCTGAAGGTTCCGCCGCGGTATGCGATCGAAGTCGAGGGCTTCGTGCTGACCGACGTCCCGGTGCGGCGGCTCGTCATCACGGCGCTCGACGAACAGGGCGAACTCGACCCGACCGTCGATCGTCGGATCGAAGTGCGGGGCGTGCGACTTTCCGAACGCCGGGCCGCGAAGTCGGACGAGCGACACGTCGGCGTCGATTCCGACGTCGCGCTCCCCCCGTTCGTCGACGGCGTGCTCGCGCTCGAAACGGACCTCGCCGCCGGGCGGAAGGTGTACGTGACCGACCCGGTGATCGTCGTCGACGGCGACGGCCCGCAGCCGCACGGCCTCGACGTGCCGCGCACGTTGCGGTGGTTCAGCCTGGTGCCTCCGTTGCTGGCGATCGTGCTGGCGATCTGGCTGCGGAACGTGCTGGCGGCGTTGTTCGCCGCCATCTGGAGCGGGGCGGTGATTCTCGCCCGGGGCGACTTCTTCACCGGCTTCGTGACGACAGTGGACGAGATCCTCGTCGGCGAAATCACGGATGCCGACCATGCGAAGGTCATCCTGTTCACGCTGTTCCTCGGCGCGACGGTGGGGCTGATGACCGCCAGCGGCGGGACTCACGCGCTGGTCTCCTCGCTGGCGCGGTTCGCCCGCAAACGCGAGCACGGCCAGTTGATGACCTGGGCGCTGGGACTCGTCGTGTTCTTCGACGACTACGCCAATACGCTGCTCCTCGGCAGCACGATGCGGCCCGTCACCGATCGCCTGAAGATTTCCCGCGCCAAACTGGCGTTCCTCGTCGATTCGACCGCCGCCCCCGTCGCCGGATTGGCCCTGATTTCCACCTGGGTCGGTTTCGAAGTCGGATTGATCCGCGACGCGTACGACGACGTGTTCGCTGGCGCGTCGTGGGACGCGTACTCGGTCTTCCTGGCGACGATTCCCTACCGCTTCTATCCCGTGCTTCTGATCGTGTTCGTGTGGCTCATCGCCTACACCGGCCACGACTACGGCCCGATGCGCCGGGCCGAAGTCGCGGCGCTCGCCGACCGCGACCCGTCCCGCGGGCCGGCCGTCGGACTCGCTTCCGAAAGCGGAGGAACGTTGCCCGAGCCGCATCGTCCGCTGTTGCGAAACGCGCTCGTCCCCTTGGCGACGTTGCTCGTGCTGTTGCTGGCGGGACTGTGGTGGAGCGGCTGGGTCGGCCTCGCGACATCGAACGCGGAACGCGCCGCGGACGGACGGCCGGAGGTCGCGGTCACGTTATGGAGCGTGGTCGGACAAGCGGATTCGTATCGCGTGCTGCTGCTGGCGTCGTTTCTGGCGTCGATCACGGCGGTCGTCTCGGCGATCGCCTCGCGCGCGTTGACGCTCAACCAAAGTCTCGAAGCGTGGACCTTGGGGGCGAAAAGCATGGTCGGGGCGATCATGATTCTCGTCCTCGCCTGGGGCGTGGGGACGGTCTGCAACGCCGAACATCTCAATACGGCGGGCGTGCTCATCGAACTGTCGCGGGGAATGCTCTCTCCGAGGTGGATGCCCGCCATCGCGTTCCTCCTCGCCGCGGTGATCTCGTTCGCCACCGGCAGCTCGTTTTCGACGATGGGCATCTTGATGCCGCTGCTGATTCCGCTCACCTATTATCTGTTGCTGGACGCGAACGACGCCGCCGATCCGCAACACCAGTTGCTGCTGGCGACGATCGGGGCGGTGCTGGCGGGAGCGATCTTCGGCGACCATTGCTCGCCGATCTCCGACACCACGGTGCTCTCCTCGGCGGCGAGCGAGTGCGATCATCTCGAGCACGTCGCCACGCAGATGCCCTACGCGCTGACTGTCGGCGCGGCGGCGCTGTTTCTGGGGTACATTCCGGCGGGGTTCGGCTATTCGCCGATCCTGATGTCGTCGCTGGCGATGCTCCTGTTGTACTTGATCGTGCAGTTCATCGGCCGCCCGGCCGACTGGAAGCCCCCGGTCGACGAGACCGCGCCCCCCTTGTCGCTGGCCGACCTGGCGGATATCGATATGGACGACGGGCCCGGCAAAGATTGAGATCACTTCGAACGGGCAAGAACCGCTCGACGACGCAACCACACGGAAAACCGACCATGACCGACCCCGCACCGCTCACCGGCATCTTCACTCCCAACATCGTTCCGCTCGACGAGCGCGGCGAAATTCACGAAGCCGAACTGCGCCGCTACGTGAGTTGGCTCATCGACCGCGGGGTGCACGGCCTGTATCCCAACGGCTCGACCGGAGAATTCACCCGATTCACCGCCGAGGAGCGCGTGCGGACGATCGAGATCATCGCCGACGAGGTCGCCGGCCGCGTGCCGATTCTCGCCGGGGCCGCCGAGGCGAACATCCGCGAGACGCTCCGCGCCTGCGAGCGGTATGCCGAACTCGGCGTGCGGGCGGTGGCGATCGTCTCGCCGTTCTACTTCAAGCTCAGTGCCGGCGGAGTGTTCGCCTACTTCGACGAGATCGCCCGGAACGCGCCCATCGACGTCACGCTGTACAACATCCCGATGTTCGCCTCGCCGATCGACGTCCCGACCGTGCAACGACTCAGCGAGAAGCACGAGCGGATCATCGGCATCAAGGACTCGTCCGGCGACATTTCGCACATGCTGCGGATGATTTCCGCGGTCCGTCCGAACCGTCCCGAGTTCACGTTCTTCACCGGCTGGGACGCGGCCTTGTGGCCGATGCTGATGATCGGCTGCAACGGGGCGACGCTCGGCTCCTCCGGCGCGGTTCCCGAAGTCACGCGGAAGATCTTCGATCTGGTTCAAGCCGGCCGGTTCGACGAAGCGGGCGAAGTGCAGCGCGATCTGCTGCCGCTGTTCGACGCGATGCTCGCCACGCCCGAGTTCCCAGCCGGCATCCGGGCGGCGGTGGAATCCCGCGGCTTCGACCTCGGCCGCAGCCGCCAGCCGCAACCGGAAGAACCCGCGGTGGACGCGGCGGGCATCAAGAAGATCCTCGACGGCCTGCTGGCGAAGCACGGTCGAAATAGGGCGTCGACGTTCGCGTCTGCGCCGCGGCGCATGGGCGCGTAGGACGAACTTCAGTTCGTCGTGCCCGCCTTCTCACGCCGATTATCGCGGTCGAAAACACCATCGTCCCACGTTGGCGTGGATCTGCGGATCGCACAGCGGAGGGGCTCGCACGGCGAACTGAAGTTCGCCCTACGAAGCCTGCGACTACCGACTGCTAACTGCCTACTGCCGACTGCCGACTGCCTGCCCGACCCGCTCCAACGTCCGCAGCGATCGTTCGCCCCCCGCGCGCAGCGTGAATCGCCGGCGCGTCTCGCCGGTGACGGCGATCTCGATCGTCAGGCGGTCGCGCGGCAGCACGTCGGCCACGCGGTCGGCCCATTCGATCAGGCACACGCCCTCACCTTCCAGCAGTTCATCGGCCCCTAATTCGAGGAACTCGTCGGTGTCCTTCAACCGGTAGGCGTCGAAATGGTACAGCGGGATGCGGCCGTCGTATTCGTGGATGAGGACGAACGTGGGGCTGGCGACTTCCTCGCGCGGGACGCCCAGCCCCTCCGCGATCGCCTGGACCAGCCGGGTCTTCCCCGCCCCGAGATCTCCCACCAGCGCGACGCAGACTCCCGGAGCGAGCGCATCCGCGAACGCCCGCCCCAGCGCGGCGGTCTCGGCTTCGCTCGCGGATTCGAATCGCAATTCGCCGGGGGACATGCTGGTTGAGAGTCGAGGGTCGAGGGTTGAGGATTATTGGTGGCCGCGGCGGGTGGCGGGGGCGCTTCGCGAAGCGAAAG
>JBBDNT010000293.1:0-2312 GCA_040877445.1 Planctomycetaceae bacterium | reverse complement strand
CCCGTCGCGCGCCACGGGGGCTTCCGCGTTGCGGAGCGCCCCCGCCACCCGTCACCGGGAGCCATTTTGGTTGAGTTGAAGGTCGAGGCCGATTCTTCCAAGGATAACGCTCGGGATTCGCCGGTGTCGACGCATACGGTACACTGCAACCCATCGACCTTGCGCGGGACTGGGAACGCGCTCCGCTTCGCAGAGCCTTCGCGTCGCGGCTAACCCTGAGAACGCGCTCCGCTTCGCAGAGCCTTCGCGTCGCGGCTAACCTTCGACCCTCCGCCATGCCTCCCTCCGCCGCCGATGAACTTCTCGACGACGACCGGCTGGTGGTGAATGCGCGGATCGCGATTCCGAAGTCGGAATTCGATCTGTCGTTCGTGCGCAGCTCCGGTCCCGGCGGGCAGAACGTGAACAAGGTGGCGACCAAAGTGCGGCTGCGGTGGCCGGTGCTCGAATCGCCGAGCCTGCCGGACGACGTGCGAGCGCGGTTCGTCGCCCGCAACCGCCGGCGAATCACGCGGGAGGGAGAGTTCATCCTTTCCAGCCAGCGGTATCGCGACCAGCCCCGCAACATCGCGGATTGCCTGGAGAAGCTCCGCGAGCTGCTGGCCGAAGTCGCCACGCCCCCGCGACCGCGGAAGAAGACGAAACCTTCGCGGGGCGCGAAGGAACGGCGATTGACGGAGAAGAAGCAACAGTCGGAACGCAAACGCCGCCGCCGCCCGCCGCCGATCGAGTAAGCGACGAAATTTTTCGAAATTCCTCTTGCGGCGTTTCGGCTCCACTATCCATCATGCTCCCCGGTTCATTGTCGGTGTCGATTCACGGGAGCTTTCGGATGCGATGCGACGGGAAGATTTCGACGCGAAGACGCGATGGGCGCGACGGTTCCCAGCGCGGCGAAGCCGCAATCAAACGGAGAATTCTGCTTTCCTTGGTTGCGGCTCTGCTGCGCTGCGACCTTCTGTTCGGAGAAGAATCGAACAGAAGAGCGCCAAGGCCGCGAAGACGAGCGGGCCGATGCCGGACCGAAAATGCTTCATCCCTCGTTTCTTCAAATCATCTTTTTCGGGTCTTCGAACTTTCCGTCTCCTTTCGGCTGCGGCTGCGCCGCGCTGAGACCAACGCGCAAACCGAAGAAATCCGCATTCGATACCACCCCCAAGGCGCGCAAACCGAAGAAATCCGCATTCGATACCACCCCCAATCGCGATTGCGGCGCGCAAACCGAAGAATCCGCGGCTTGATACCCCCGCCTCATTTCCCGGCGACGCCCGTCAGGAACGCGCGGAGCTTGTCCTCCGGATACAGCACGAACGACGCCTCGCGGTCGCGGAGGATGGCGTTCGCGTCGAGCCGACGGCGGACCTCGGCGAGTTCCCGTTCGACCGCGCGGCGCTGATCGTCGACGAAGGGACGCAGCGCATGATCGACTTCGCGGAATCGTCGAAAGCGGACGAGGTTCTCGCGGGAACGCTTCCGCCGGGCGGCCCGCGATGTGCGCTCGGCGCACGTCGTCGCCTGTTCCTGCACGAGTCGCCGTTTCTCGTCGACGAGCGCCCGCGCCTTCGCCGGCGCGTGCGGCGACACGTGGCGGTCCGGGTTGAATTCCAGATCGCGGAGCAGCGACTCGAGCCGCGTCGCGTCCTCGGGGGCGACGTCGTGCGGTTCGGCGAGCGGGAGGAACAGCGTGGCCGAAAGCGTCTGGAACGTCGGCGGCGCGATGCCGAAGAACCGGCCGATGATCCGGTCGGTCATCTCGTCGTACTTCGCTCCGCCGATGCCGTGTACGAACAGGTCCGCCAGGAACAGCCGGGCGAACAGGGTCGTCGTCAGCGCCCGCGTGCGGAAGCGGATCCCCAGCATCGGCAACCGCCGCAACACTTCGACCGCGCAGCACGCGTCGCGGCCGGGGGCGATCGGCAGTTCGGCGAACACGTCGCCGCCGTCCGACAGCGCCAGCACGGCGCCGCGCTGCTGCGCGAACACGTTGCGTCGTCGTGGATCGTCGGCCCGCCACACGCGGAACGGCGTCTCGATCCAGCCTCCGTTCGCCTTCAACTCGGGAACGGGATGCGTGCGGCTGCGGACGCGGTTGACGCGGCGGTACTCGGCGAGCACGTCGTTGTGGATCGTTCGGAACTCGTCCGCCCGCACCAGCAGATGCGACGCGAACCACAGGAACGGATCGAGTTCGCACATCATCGAGAGGGGCAGTTCCAGATTGCGCGTTCCCCAATCGCGTTCGATTCGGTGCCGGACCGCGGTGAAGGCGTCGCGGAGACCGCCGGTGAGCGACCCGGACGCTTGGAGCGTCC
>JBBDNT010000292.1:0-11895 GCA_040877445.1 Planctomycetaceae bacterium | reverse complement strand
CGAACGCCGGCCGCGGGCAATCGAAGCACCCTGGAGAGAACTATAAGGACGGAATTTCATTCCGTCGTGCCCGACCGCTTTCGAACTTGCGGTCGAAGTTCCTGTGGTGGGCCGATGTGCCTCGGACGGACGGGCAGTCCCTCCTACGGCGGCGTCGCCCCACAAGCTCCAACTTGAACGCGCAGTAGGTAGACCGAGCGGAGATGGCGTCCGCCCGTCCCGCTTCGATCGATCAACCGAGCCGCATCGCAGCCGCGGGTCAATCCCCCTCGGGCATCGGCCGCTCGCCGCGGAGGAGCGTCGCGAGCAAGCCGGGGCGATGATAGCTCTGCTCCATCTTCTCGGCCGGCACGACGTTCGTCCCCCCGCCGACGCGGTAACTCACCACCTTCCGCCCCCCCTCGGAGCCGTCGTACAAGCCTTCGGGGGTGACGATCAGCCAGTCATCCTCTCCGATGGCGAACAGCCGGCACAGTTCGTCGCCGGTGGCACCATCTCGCAATTGGATTGAACTTCCGGCATCTCCTGAGAGGATGAATCGTCCACCTTCCAAGAACGACACTGGATATCCATTGAAGGTCCGAATCTGCCGCTGCGACTCCGTGTCCCATAAGACCGTCGCGCGCCCGATCGACGATCCCATCAATGCCCGCTTTCCATCAGGCGAGAACTCGATCAAGGTCAAGCGGTGCGGATGACCTTCGAAGGAATGGAGTTGATTTCCATTCGAAGCGTCCCAGAGGGTCGCCGTACCCCATGAGCCGGTGAGGATATTGCTTCCGCCTGGTTGGAACGCGACGACTCCGATCGAACCCTCAGGCACCGCAAAGGTGCGCAGCTTCATACCGGTTTCAGCGTCCCAGAGTATGGCCGGCTCGCCTTCCGATACCGTCAGTAGTCGCTTTCCGTCAGGGGAATATGCCACGGAATGGACCAGCGATGATGGATGTTTCAACGTATGGCGATTATTGCCCGACTCCACATCCCACAAAATCGCCGTCCCGTCGTACGCGGACGTCAGTACGTGCTGACCGTCCGGAGAAAATGCGATCGACCAGACGTCTCCGTCATGGCCTTGGAACTCGCGGACCTTTTCTCCCGTCTCGACGTCCCACAGGATGGCGCCCTTGTCGCCCGCGCCGGTCAATAGATGCTTACCATCCGGAGAGTAGGCCGATGATTTGATGGGCGTACGATGTCCTTCCAAAGTTCGCAACTTTTTCCCGGTCTTGAAATCATGGAGGACGGCCGTGATGCCGTGGGCGATCAACTGCAAACGGTTTCCGTCCGGCGCGAACGAGGCCAATTCACCGTCAGCAGCCATCCGCCTTTCCAATCCATGAATCCTGTCACCGGACTCGGCGTTCCAGACGATTGCCGAACCGTCTTCGGAACCAGTGAGGATTCGCTTCCCGTCCGCAGAAATATCGACCGATGTTACGTTTCCGTCGTGTCCGGTGAAAGTCCGCAGCCGTTCGCCGGTCGCGGCGTCCCACAAGATCGCCGCCTTTCCCGCAGAACCCGTGAGAACCAGATTCCCGTCGGGGGAGATCGCGACGGCGAGGATGATTTGCTTTTCTTCATCGAAAGTGCGAACCGTGTTTCCGCTCTCCGCGTCCCACAGAATTGCGCTCTTATCCCATGAGCCGGTGAGGATGTGCTTGCCGTCCGCAGACCAGGCAATCGACGACACCCACCCACTGTGCCCCGCCAATGTATGAAGTTGCTTTCCATCCACGTTCCAAACAATGGCCGAGTGATCTTCCGATGCCGTAACGAAGCGATCGCCATTTGGAGAGAAGGCAACCGCCTCCACGTACCGGGCGTGCCCGGCGAAGGTGCGGGTTTTGCTCCCGTCTTGTGCATTCCACAGAACGGCCGTCCTGTCGTCCAATCCGGTCACCACGCGCTTGCCATCCGGCGAGAACACCGCCGAGTTCACCGAGACGTCCTCCGCATCGAATTGAAGATCTCGAGTTCCGGATTCGATGGACCACAAGGCCGCCGTGCCGTCTGTCGATCCGGTGAGGACGTGTTTGCCGTCAGGCGAGAATGCCACGGACGCGATCTTATCGAGATGGCCCTCGAATGTGCAGAGCTTGTTGCCCGTCTCGGTGTCCCACAAGATGGCCGTCTTGTCGTTTGATCCGGTGACCATGTACTGGCCATCCGAGGAGAACGCCACCGAATTGACGGGAGCCGAGTGTCCCTGTTGGAGAACGACGGCGGGCCGTTTCGATTGCGGTGGTTCGATGTTCCCTGGCTGCGCCGGCATCTCGGTCTCGCCGGTCGATTGTTGCTGATCAGCAACCTGTTCTGCATGCGGTGCCGCGGTTCGCTCAGGTTGTTGAGGTGTGCTGTTCTGGCCGCAGCCGTGGATCGAAGCAATAATAGCCGCTGCCGTTGTGCTGAAGACCAAGTTTCGCATCTGCGTTCTCCCGCGGACTGTCCGCTGATCCCTCGATCTTTACGATCCTCCAGGCACGCGATCCTCCAGCCGCTCCGTGGCCAACCGATCTGACGCCGCGCTCATCCTCCCATCACGTGGGGAAGCATAGTCCGCAGATTTATCGCTTGTCATGAGCGAATGCAAGAGTTCGGATTGCGAAAGTCCTCTTCCCGGATCCGACGCCAGATTTTGGCAGGCCAAGGCGCTCGTTTCGCTACCTGCCCCGCGAACCATGCAGGCCGTGAATGGGAATTCTGTGGACGGATTGGAATGCCCGTCTCACGCCGTGGCGGACGGACTGGCAGTCCGTCCTACGGCCCTTAGACGCTCTTCCCCTCCAGCGCATCCAACTCCTGGCCGAGCACGCGCAGGAACGGCTCGACATCGGTCACGAGGCCCACCGTTTGAAACGTGCCGCGGTCGGCGAGCTTCGTCACCGTCGCGGGGTTGATGTCGACGCAGACCACCTTGACCCGCGCCGGCAGCAGGTTCCCCACCGCGATCGAGTGCAGCGTGGTCGCGACCATCAGGGCGAAGGTCACGTCGCCGATCAGCGAGCGCATTTTCCGCTGGGCTTCGAGGACGTCGGTGATGACTTCGGGCAGCGGGCCGTCGTCGCGGATGCTGCCGGCGAGCACGAATGGGATTTCGTGCGTCACGCACTCGTACATGATGCCGCTCGTGAGCAGCTCGCTTTCGATGGCGGCGCGAATTCCCCCCGCGCGGCGGATGCGGTTGATCGAGCGGAGATGGTGCTCGTGCCCCTCTTCGATCGATCCGCCGTGCCGCATCGAGATCCCCAGGCTCGTCTCGAAGAACGACTGCTCGATGTCGTGCGTGGCGAGCGCGTTGCCCGCGAACAACAGGTTCACGTAGCCGTCGCGAATCATGCGGCTGAAGTGCTCGCGGCTGCCGGTGTGGACGATCGCCGGCCCCCCCACGACGAGGATCTTCCCTTCGCCGTCGCGAGCGCGGCGCATCTCGCGGGCGATCTCGCGGAGGGTGACTCCCTTCGGCTTCTCGCTCGAGACGGTGCTTTGCATGAAGCTGAACACGTCGCGGCGGCCCATGTCGCGTTCCTGCGGATGCACCCGCGTGCCGGCTCGGCCGACGACGATCGCGTCCCCTTCGCGAACCTCGGTCATCGGCACGCACTCGGCCGTGCGCGCGGCGCGATCGACGCGAATGCCGCAGTCCATCTCCTGCTTGTCCACCGCGATCCAGTCGCCGTCGAGCCGCACGTCGGTGTCCTGGTTGGTGGTGGAATAGAAGCCTTCGGGGAAGCAGCCGGCGATGTCGGCCGGAACGAGCCGGCAGTCTTGCTGGTGCAGTGGAACGGCCCCGTGCTTCTCGATCGTCCGCAGGATCCGGTCGAGCACTTCGGGGGTGGGGGCGGTGACGCGGATGCGGGCGAAACTGGGGTCGTTGCGATGATGGCCGATCCGCACTTCCCCCAAGTCGAACTCGCCCCCCAGCGACGTGATCTGGTCGAGCACCTTGGGGAGAATCAGGCTGTCGATGATGTGGCCGACCAGCTCCACCTCCTCCTCGAACAGGGGCTGGGGACGGGCATCGGGCGGGGTGGATTCGGTGTTCATGGCGTCCCTTCCGCATTGCGAGCGCGGCCGATAGGATGACGCGCCGCCGGCAGCGGGCGCGGCCTCCGTGGGAATTCTACCGGGGGACGGAAGCGATCGGCAACGCGAGATCCGCGCCGGCCGGCCGAGCGTTGATGGTGTGGCGGTTTCGTTCGGCGATGACGGTCGAGCGCCGGCGCGAAACCGCAAGCGAGTCGGCAACCTGCCGAGTCCCCAAGGCGATCTCCGAGGAAAACGGAATCGAGTTATGGAAGAACTCATCGTCCGGCAGCCGTGGCCGGTGCTGCTCGTCATTCTGGTTGCGGCGCTGGCCGTGCTGGGGAAGGCGGCCGACTGGCTGGTGAAAGAGGCGGTCGCACTGTCCGAGCGGTCCGGGCTGCCGAAGTTCATCATCGGGGCGACGATCGTCAGCCTGGGAACGACGACTCCCGAGGCGGCGGTTTCGGTGCTGGCGGCCATGAAAGGCAACCCCGGCCTCGCGCTGGGGAACGCCGTCGGCTCGATCATCTGCGACACCGGATTGATTCTCGGCATCGCCTGCCTGATCGCGCCGTTGCACCTGCCGCCGAGCATCGTCAACCGGCAGGGCTGGGTGCAGTTGTTCGCGGGCGTGCTGCTCGTGCTGCTGTGCGTTCCGTGGAGCGCCCCGCAAACCGCCTTCACCGTGGGAGGGACGCTGGCGCAATGGCAGGGGTTCCTGCTTGTCGGGTTGCTGGCCGTCTACCTGTGGCTCTCCGCCCGCTGGGCCCGCGCCGGCGACGGGGCCGACATGCTGGAAGACCTCGAAGTCGACGTCAAGACGCCGGTGTGGCTCGTCATCGCGAAGCTGCTCGCAGCGGTCGCGATCGTCGTCGGCGCTTCGCACCTGCTGATCCCCGCCGCGAGCACCCTCGCCGTGCGGATCGGCGTGCCCGAGGCGGTGATCGCCGCGACCCTCGTCGCCTTCGGCACCTCGCTGCCGGAACTGGTCACGGCGGTGACCGCGGCGCGGCACGGGCACGGCGATTTGGCGGTCGGGAACATCGTGGGGGCCGACATTCTGAATGTGCTGTTCGTCGCCGGGCTGGCGGCGGCGTTCACTCCCGAGGGGCTTTACGCCGAGCCGCGGTTCTTCATCATTCTGTTCCCGACGATGCTGTTCGTGCTGGTCCTGTTCCGGGTGGGAATCATGGTTTCGGGCGACCGCTTGAAACGGCCCTTCGGGGTAGTGCTGCTGGTGAGCTACGTCCTCGCGACGGCGCTCAGCTTCGTGGGAAGGGAGCCGGACGAGAGGCCGGACGACAGGACCGGGGCCGCCTCGTCCCCGGCCAACCCGCCGCTGATCGCCAGCACCACGAGAATCGCCAGCCAGATCGCCCCCAGCGCGTGCCAGAACCAGGCGCAGCACACGACGCCCCAGTAATACTCGTGGTCGTAGCGGTGCATGCAGGCCTTGAGCGTCACGAACACCAGGAACAACAGCGCCAGCGCGAAGTGCAATCCGTGCAGCGCTGCCGCGGTGAATACGAACGGCGCGGCGCCCGTGACGACGTTCTCCGGGTTCGACCGCCGCACCAGAAGCGCCAAGGCGCAGCTTTGCACGCCGACGAACAGCACTCCCGCCGCCAGCGCGGCGAGGAGCGCCCGGCGGAAGCGAAACTGCTGTTCCCGCCGCACGTGATGCACCGCCCGGTGCAGCGCGACGCTGCCCGAGAGGAGCAGCAGCGTGCTCGCCGCGAACAACACGCCGATTCCACCGGCGGCCAGTCGCGGGCCGGCGAAGCGGATCAACGCCGCGGCCAATCCACCCGCGATTCCAAGCACCCCCGCCGCCGCGAAGATGAACCGCAGCGCGAAGGCGGAGCGATCGTGACGGTCGTCGAAAGAGGGGGGCATGAGATTCGGTCGTGTCCGGCAGGAAAACTTTTCGCGATTCTACCTGGCTGTGTCGCCGCGCGAAACACGCCCCCGACGCGCACCGCGATCGACGACCGAAACTCGTTCGGGCGGGCGCTCGATTTTCTTCCTCGTTTCCAAGCTCCGCTTGGAAACGGGCTTTCGCGAAGTTCCGCTTCGCGATTCGGGAAGCGGAGCTTCCGGCAAGTGCGTTCCCAAGCGGAGCTTGGGAACGAGGTGAAGGGAATGAGCCGAGAACCAGCCGACCTTCATCGCGCGGGGTCGCCGCGCGCGGCGGGGAGTGGCGTGGGATCGGCGGGATCTCTCGCGTCGGACGGACTGCCAGTCCGTCCGGAGCGTTGGGCATCGACGCTCGATTCGCGTTGCAGTAATGGCGAGGGCGTGTCGTCGGCGGCCGGCTTGATGCGCCGGGTGGCGTGTTCGGCGTCGGACGGATTGCCGATCCGTCCGTGCGGCGCGGCGTCGTCGCGGGAAACGCCGCGCGCCGCGATCGGGGCGTTCTTGAAACTCGCCGCTCGTGCGGGAGGCGATGCGTTCTCGGCTGCGGACGGAATGGAATTCCGTCCTACGGAAAGCGCGGCGGCGTTTTCGGTGGATGGTTCGTTGCGCGCGGGGACGTGTTCGGCTGCGGACGGACTGGCAGTCCGTCCTACGTTGTTCGGGGCGCCGCTCGCGACGCGCTTCGCGCCGCAGGTCGGGCATTCGCCTCGGCTGGCGAGGCGGACCGGCACCATGTCGTGCGGCACGCCGCGGGCGCACGGGCACGCCTGGCAGCGCGGGCAGCGGGGGTAGCGCGGATACTTCTTCCTGCGCTGGTCGCGGGCTTGTTCGAGTTGTTGCTTGCGGCGCGCGCGGTCTTCGCGAACCTGGCGGACCAGGTCGTGCACCAGCGGCCGCCGCTTCGGCCAGTCGTCGTCTTCTTTTTCGTCGTCGTCGTCATCGTCGTCTTGCCACGGATCGACCGGGCCGAGGCGTTCGTCGAGGCACTTCTTCAGCAACTTCGCGACCAGCCGCGCCGGAGGCCGCCCCCCCGCCGCGAACAGCCGCCTGAGCACCACGGGCAGATCGCGCGGCAGCAGGATGATCACTTCGCGGCCATCGGGAAGAACGAAGGGGAGCATGGTGGGTAGTGGTTAGTGGATAGTGGATAGTGGATAGTGGATCGTGAGCGATCGCCGAATCGCGAAGGGCGGCGAGCCTCCCGCGTGAGCGGGGGGAGGGATGGCAGTCGCCAGTCGCCAGTCGGCAGGCAAATGTTCCGCCAACCGCGAACGCCAAGGTGGCGCGACTCGCGCGCGCCTCTCACCCCCAGGGGGCAGGGTTGCGCGACGACTTGTTCGAAACGCAAACGGCGTCCACGCAGCCACTTGGACCGAATGCCGGCCGCGACGGCATCTTCAGCCGCCGACGTCGCCGGGCCGCGGACGTACTTGTCGAAGCAAGGTAGGGCCGGCTGTGCCGGCCGATCGTCTGAAGCGAGCGTCGTCTCGGCCATTCAGCCGGCACAGCCGGCCCTGCGTCACTATTTGTGTTCCGTAGTCGGTTTCTCACTAACGACCAGCATCACCGGGCCGCCGCCAAGTGACACTTCATTGAAAACCGAGTGGATCGGCGGCTCCGATTCATGCGTTTGTGATCAGGCCCAGTTGCCGTCGGTGTGCATCGTGGCGGTCACATCATAATCTTGAGTGTCCGGATTAAACACCATCCGTATCTCGTTTGGGTAATCGTTGCCAACGCGGTCGAACAATTGAATGATCTGGTGCAACGTCATCGAATACAATCGCTGATGCCGATGGCGATCCGACGTGAATAAGATGGCATCAAGTTGACCATCTTCATTGAATGCAGGCATGAAGACGAAGATATGGACGATTTGATGGCAAAGGAACAGTACGTCGCGCTGGTCGGCCGACGGTGAATCGAAATCGTACAGTTGATCGAGTTTGTGTGAGTTCATCCGCGTTACGCACTCGGCGGACCATGGATAGGTCGTAAGCGGCAATCCTTGCTCGAATGTGGAGTTGGAGAGCTTGGATGCTTCGATGAGCTTGCGGATCGAATAGAACCCAAGCATGACAGTTTGCTCAAGGCGAGCAAATGAGACCTCCGGCCACCGTCGTTGGGCCATCCGAGAGCGCAACGCCTCGGCCTGGTTGAGCAGATCATTCTTCCAGTAACAGGATTCGTCAATCATGGTTGCGTCCGTTCGTTCGCCGGAGTGTCGAGACCATCCAAGTATAGACACTGAAAGGCAAGGTCGGTTCGGCATGCCAGCAACGATTGAGTTCGGCGGCCCTGTGTCTCTCCGAGAGCTTTACCCAAACACTGCTTGGTCAAAGTCTTCTTGGCCGAGAACATGTCCCTTGTTGATCGTCAGAAGCAACAGACCGGCCAACAAATGGTAAGAGTCGTTCAATGCCGACGCAACTTTCTCATCAGTCAGTTGCTCCCCGTGTACCACCTTGCTTCGCAAACCGTAGAGCTTCTTGACCTCTTCAAACTTGCCCTTGCGTGTATCCCCGCGCTCTGCGAGGAGACATGCTGACAGTAGAGAAAGCCGATAAACCAACTCCGATGTAATTCCAAAGATCGCCTCGATGCCGCTCCAGAGGCGAGCGACGGCCGATCGAGCATCTTTGGCGAAACGCCAATCGATCGCGGCTTCAAGGGCGAAGCGAAATGGCTGGCTCTGTGCCGCAAGATTGTTGAATACATCAAAGTGCTCATGAATCCAGGCGGCGTCCGCGACGGAGACTTCACCTGTCCGGGCATCCTTATTGGTTAGCAGAGTCAGATGAAAATCGAGTAGATTTCCCTGAAAACTGGGCAGATCCCGCTTGGACTTGTAAACGGCTGCATCTGGTCCTTCCTCTTGCAGTTGCTGCTGGAACACATGGGAAGTTCGTTGTTGATGACCAGCAACGATGTTCCACGAGTAAGAACTGCACGCAACACATAAATGCCGTGTGAAACCTCGCAGTACTAACAGAGTGGATGCCAACCATGCCCTATTCAGGGTGTCGTAGCCAGGCAAAATCGCAGCGTCTTTCGCGGATTCTATTTCGGAGGAGCACCTCGGAGCCACAGGTTCCAGAACAGCCCAACCTCGAAAGCCGACAGCTCCGGCAGACGCAAGGTCGAAAATGGAGAGCGACTGTTCAAGTGGACGAAGCGAAACCCCAGGCGCAAGCGTTAGAGCCCTGGCCGGACGAGGAAGTCCCGCAAGCAGGACGTACCAGTTTCCGCCGTGGGCCGCCGGTGTGGGGGACTGCTCGCTCATTACGCCTGATCCCTCGGAATTCAAAAGGCGCCGAATTTGGTTGTAGGTCGTTTCTGCCGATCACCTGTCGGCCGCAACTTTGCGGCCTATCTTGCAAACGATCCGTTGTTTGCAACTCTCATCGTAGCCACTAATTACGGTAGCGTCCATCGAGTGTCGGCGTGATAGGCAGTTTCTGCCGAACGTCCTTCGGCGTATGTCGGGCCACGGTGTCCGCCGGGCTGCGGACGCCTTGGCCACCCCGGTTCAAGTCGTGGTTGTCGGGCTTCCCGGTGGAAACAAGACACCGCCGCCGCACGAATGGTTCCCGGCGAAATGGACGAGTATGACGGCGAGGCACCAGCCGGACCAAGTCGCTTTGAAGTATACGAATTGGTGGAGCGGCCGAATTGCTGGTTCATCCGAGCCGAGTGCGTGAACGTGATTTCCGAAATCAGTGCGCCAACCCCGTCTCCGCTAACTCTCCCGCGAGGTCGCGTTCCACTTCGAGGATCGGTTCCAGCAATTCATCGATTTCAGCGCGCTCGGAATCGGTCAGGCAGCGTTGCGGTGGGCGCGGTTGGCCGAAGTCGAGGTCTTGCCACGAGGCCGCGTGTTTCAACATGCTGATGTTGTAGCTGTCGCCGGCGCGGGCGCGGTATTCCTCGATGGGGAGAATCAGCGATTGCAGCCGCATCCCTTCGTCGTACTCGCCGGCGGCGAAGGCGGCGTGCATTGCCAGCGTGAGGTGCGGGCAGACGTTACCCGCTCCCGTGGTGTAGCCGGGAGCGCCGGCGAGCATGTAGAACGGGGCGAACCGCTCGGCCGAGCCGCACAGCCACTCGATCCGCCCGCCGTCCGCGAGCACCACGTTCCGGAAGTGCTGCAACTCGTTCTGCGCGTATTTCACGCCGACGACGTGCGGATGCTCCGCCAGTTCGAGCAGCAACGCGTCGCTCGGCACGGCCGCCTTCTTGTAGACGAGCGCCGGGCGTTTTACCGCATCGAGGATCGCGGTGAAGTAGTCCCGCGCGCCGACGTCGCTGACGTAAGGATGCGCCAGCGGCATGAGCATGATGCCGTCGGCCCCGGCGTCGATCGAGCGGCGGCCCACGTCGATCGCCTGCGCGAGCTGATAGCCGACCGGGGCGAAGATCGCCGCGTCCGGCCCGGCGGCTTCGCGGGTGATCCGCACGAGCTGGACGATTTCATCGGGCGAGAGGTTGTGGAACTCGCCAGTTCCCGCGGCGGGAAGGAACACGCGGATGCCGGCGGCCGCCATGCGGGCGGTGTGCTCGCGCTGCACGTCTTCGTCGATGCGGTCGCGGGAATCGAACGCGGTAAGCGGGACGAGATGGACGGTGCGCAGGCGGGAGCGATCGAAGTTGGGCATGTTGGAGGCCGTTTCCGGGAATGCGCGAAACCGCAAGCGAGGCGGTTGAACTTGATTCCGGTTTTATGCCGCGCGCGGGGACGAATCAAGCTCGGCCGTGGGGAAGGTTCCGTCGAGGAGACCGGGAGATTCGCCCGGAGGCGGTCCCGAAAGTTCCGGATGGGCGAATCGCGTCGCAGGCGTCATTCTGAACGGCGACGATGCCCATCGAATCACCCCCACGACCGTCGGAGCGCACCGGCGCCGACCCCCTGAAGGACTGGCTGCACGAGCACGCCAAATGGTGGAACCGCGTCTGCCTGCTGCTCATCATGGTCTCCTCCGTCGTGATCGTCTGGTCGCTACCGGTTCGTCAGTTCGCCGGTTGGTTGCACGACTGGTTCCAATCGGCTGGACCGGGCGGGGCCGCGATCTTCGTCGGCGTATTCACGGCGCTGTCGCTGACGTGCCTGCCGACGTGGTTCATGCCGTTCATTTCCGGGGCGGCATTCGGCCCGGTGTGGGGAACGTTGATCGCCTCCGGAGCGTGCGTGTTCGCCGCGATGATCTGCTTCGCGATCGCCCGGGGCATCGGCCGCACCGGCTTGCGCGAATATCTCGAACGCTCCCCCCGGATGCGGGCGCTCGAGCACACCGTTCGACAGGGAAGCTGGAAGATCGTCGCGGCGATTCGCGTGTCGCACTTCATGCCGTTCGGAATGCAGAACTACGCCTTCGGCCTGACGGGGATCGGCTTCTGGACTTTCACGATCGCGACGGGGGTGGTCACGCTGCCGGGGATCACGCTGCAGGTGTACCTCGGGTATCTCGGCTTCACGAGCGTGGAGGCCTGGCGGGACGCCTCGAGCGCCGACTGGGCCGGCTGGGGGTTGCGAATCACCGGGCTGATCGCGATCGCGATCGCGGTGGGATACATCGGCTATCTCGGGCGGTCGGTGTATCGCAAGGCGGTGAAGGAGCAACTCGAACGGGAGCTCGAAGAAGAGCGGCATTCGCCGGAACTGCGGGGGCGCTGGCCTCGGTTGCCGCTCGTGCTCGGGGGGTTGGCGTTGTTCTCGATGGCGGCGGCGGCCGGCGCGTTCCTCGAACGCGACGCCTTGCGAGCGTATTCCGAAGGCGCAGCGCTTTCCCAACCGAAGGCGCTCACGCAAAGGCACAGCGCGGCACAGCCGCGACCAATAGACCGACAGAAAGATTGAAGACAGAAAAATGCAGAATGGAAAGATGAGGTGAATGAAACGAGAGCTGAAGAGCTGAAGAATTTTCGTTCCGGCATCGCCCCGCTGGTCTTCGCGCT
>JBBDNT010000291.1:0-11907 GCA_040877445.1 Planctomycetaceae bacterium | reverse complement strand
GTCGATCGTTCTGCCAGTTCGCTTGCCGTTGGAAGGATTGCCAATCCGTCTTGCAAGCCGCCAACCACCAAATTCAATCTGGACGACGCACTATGGCACATCATCGCCGACGCGCAGCCAGGGACGCAGCGCCTCGATCGTTTTCGGGCCGATCCCCTTCACGCGCCGCACGTCGTCGATCGACTCGAACGGGCCGTTCGCTTCGCGGTCGGCGACGATGCGGTCCGCGAGCGTCTCGCCGATGCCGGGCAACTGCGTCCAGTCCAGCCGATCCGCCACGTTGACGTCGAGCCGATGTTCGAAGACGAGCGGCGGCTGGCGTTCGATCTCGATCGGCCGCATCCCCCACCCGCCGAGCCGCGCCCAATGCACCGCCATCAGCGCCAAAGCGACGGCGATCACGACCCCCAGCACCAGTTGATCGCCCCGCCGCAACCCGAGCCGCGGCACGTCGCCCGACTCTGGTGCCAGAGGTTCCACGCCGATCGGCGCGGGCATCTCGCTTACGGTTTCGCGCTCCATCGCGGCAGAGTCTTCCGTCGCAACGTCCGACGGAGCGGCGCGCGGCGCCTCGGCTTCCGCCGTCGGCGGGGCGGTGGTGGCATCGATCGGGGGCGCGGCGGAATTGCGACTCACGCCCACCAGCGTAAGCCCCCCGTCCCCATCCGATCAAGCGCGGAATCCACCACACCGGACCATTCACGTCTTCGCGGCAGGGATCCTGAAACGCCACCTTTGTCGTGATCGCCCCGTCAACTGACTGCACGCGACGACCAGTCGATCCGGATGCCGTCGATGTCGCTCGAGAACATCCGCCGCAACCACTCAGCGGCAGCGGAATGCAGGCTGCGATGTTCGGTCACTTCGATCGGCTGGAACCGCCCGATCCCGACTTCCGTCTTCCAATGGATGCGGCACGACTCCTCGGACACGAATTCGATCAGGCCGCCTTCGTAGTCCATTTCCGGCCGCCATTGACCCGGATGCCAGCCGGAAGAGCGCACGATCTCCGCGACGACGTCGACCACACGGCTGCCCGCCACGGCAGTGCCAAGCAAGTCACGTTCCGGCACGCTCAGGTGCCAGCACGTGACCAGTTTGCGGATGAGGTCTCGCTCCGTCATGCGTGGGTCGATTGCCGCCGAGTCGTTCTCACGTCGCGACCGCTTCCACCTGTCCGCCGAGGTAGTGGTCGTCCACCGGATAATTGCGAAACTGGATCGTGTAGTATTTCTCGAACCACTCCTGGATGTCCGGCACGGCGCCGGGATCGTATCCCGGGGCGACGTGCAGCGTGCGGCCCGAAAGATCCTGCCGGATCTCGCCGTCCTCGACGACGACTTCACCAGCCTTGATGACGTACCTCGGCAACTCGAACATCCGCTGGATGTCGATGTCGGGGGCGTAGATCGTCACGTCGGCGTCGGCCCCTTCGCCGAGATGTCCCTTCCGCGACAGGCCGAGCATCTTCGCGGGAGCGGCGCGGGTGATGATCGCGATTTCGTTCAAGGTGTACTCGCGGTCGAGATCTCCCAGCGTGCAGCGCTCGCGGACGGCGGCCGGCGCTTTCGCGAGCACCTCCTCGCGTCGCGTGCGGTCCATCAGCAACGCGACGATCTGCGGATAGGCGAGGAACGAGCCGCCGTTGGGGTGGTCGGTGCTCATCGCGACCCGCCAGGGGTCGTCCATCAGCAAGTACCATTCGAGGCCGATCGCCCATTGCAGCGAGTGGATCAGGCTCTTGTTCTTGTAGGTGATGGGGACGATCCCGCAGCCCGATTCCATCTCGGTGTCGGCGTTGAACCACTTGCGGCCGGTGACCTTGTGCAGGAAGTAGCCGAGCGGCCCGTCGCCGGTCATGCTGGTGGTGTCGCCGAACATCACCTGGCCGACGTCGACGGTGAGATTGGGGTGCGCCTGGACGTACTCGACGAGCTTCGGGACTTCGGAGCGGAAGGTGCGCGGGTCGTCGGGATCGCCGCCGTAGCTGTGGAACTGGATGTGCGTCATGTGCCCGCGATGCCCTTCGAGCGCCTGCATCGTGTCGAGCGTGGTCGTCCAGTTGCCGGGCAGGCCGAGGTTGTTGCAGTGCACGTGCACGGCGTGCGGCAGCTTCAACTCGTCGACCGCGGCGGCCACTCCGCGAACGATCTGCCGCGGCGTGACCTCGAAACTGGCGACGTTGGAGTCGATGCCGGTGGCGTTCCCGCCGCCGGACTTCCAGATCTCGACGCCGCCGGGGTTGACGAGCTTGACGGCGTACCCCTTGGCGGCGTTCAGCAGCCAGGCGACGTAGTTCCGCACGCATTCGGGATCGCCGGCGTGCAGCTTCTCCATGATGTAATGGTTGTTCCCCATCAGCAGGTAGAAGCCGCGGTCGATGATCGGCGTGTCGAGCAGTTCCTCGTGCGCGTGCCGGGCGGCGAGCGGCGGGACGGCGGCGTCGAAGGCGGTGGTGTAGCCCAATCCGGCGTAGAGATATCCGGTGGCGAACGTGCTGGGGACGCTGCCGACCGTGCCCGAGCGGGTCGTCGCGGTGCGTCGCACGGGGGGGGCGAGGCGCTTGTCCTCGGGCATCATCTTGCGAGCGGTGTTGACCTTCGGCCCGGCGATGTGGCAGTGCATGTCGACGCCGCCGGGCATCACGACCATGCCGGTCGCGTCGATGGTCTTCGACGGCCGGACGGCAGGATCGGCCGGCGCGGGGACGACGCGACCGTCTTCGATCCACACGTCGCGGACCTCGCCGTCGATGCCGTTCGCGGGGTCGTGGAGGATGCCGTGGGCGATGCGGAGGAGGGGCATGGAAGGGGGGTTCGATCTCCGAGAACTCTACTTGAGCAGCGCGGTGAAGCCGGCCTGTTCGAAATGGTGGTCGCCGGTGAGCGCGTCGGTGAGGCCATGCTTCTGCATCACGACGAAGGAGATGCAATCGGTGAGCGACCAGTGCTTGTCGGGGCGGGATTCGTAGAGGGAGATTCCAGCTTCGAAAATGGTTTCGCTTGGCGGGACGATCTCGACTTGTATGTCGGCGCGCAGATAGCGGATGAAATCACCCACTCGTTCGCGAGCCACCGGCGCCGACATGCCATCGGCCAATTCCGTCAACACCCACGCGGTAGTCACAAGCCCACCGTCGAAGGCATCGGTCCATTCGGCGGCTGCGGCATGCGCGGCATCGCCTGGATTCAACAGTGCGATGAAGTAAAACGTGTCCGCGAACGGCCTGCTCATCGCTTCGGGGATCCGTGGATGTAATGGTCGTGCTGCTCCGCCATGTCGCGCGGAAGACCTTCGACGGTGCCAGCGAATTTCAGCAATCGCTTGCCGAGTGGCTCACCCTTTTCGGTGGCCGCCAAGGGGGTGACTTCCACCTGCGTTCCTTCCGGCAGCGCGGCCGGATCGTCCAGCACGACGACGCCATTTTCGACTCGGCCGTGGTATGTCATAATGGATTCCTTGCGTTGTGAGGCAGCGCCAAGTGCCGTTCACGGTCCGCCGCGTATGCGAGACAGGCCCGAATATCCTCCTCGGTGAGGTACGGAAAGTCTCGCAGAACCTCCTCCTGGCTCATTCCGGCGGCGAGATAGGAGAGAACGTCGTGCACGGTGATGCGCATCCCGCGAATGCATGGCTTTCCGCCGCGCTTGCCGAGTTCGACCGTGATGATGCTGCGATAGTCCATCATTAGGTCCATTCGTTCATGAACATGACGGCGTACCAGGCTTTCGTCAATGCGGAGGTTCTGATTTCCAAGCCCGGCGGCACTCGTACGAACAATACACGGCACCGATAAAGGGACACAACGAAGCCAGTAGTACGTTGACGAGCGGACCTTCGACCCATGGAAACTCGCGGATTATCGGCGCAAGCGAGACGGAACGCGTTGCAAGATATCCACCGGCCACCGTCAACGCCCCGGCCGCCATGCCCCATCCCCAGACCTTAAGGCGATGCTGCGTGCGAGCCGACAGGATCGTGAACATCCACACGATAATCCCACAGGCGACGCCGAATGCAGCGGGATAAAGCAAAAGATGCGGCTCGCCGGAATAGTACTCGATCGCCCCGTATTCCCGAACTTCTTCGACGAGAAGCCACACAACGATCCCCGCCGCCGCGATGACGACGCACCACTGTTTCACGTTCCAATGCGCTTTCATCAGGCGTCATGATTGGGGCAGGATTGAAGCGATCAGGGCGTGGGCGAATGCGCGAGTCATCGTTTCGGGGCGCCGTGGACGTAGTGGTCGTGATTTCGCGCGAAGTCTTCGGGTAGATCCGTCGCGATGCCGATGACATCGACAAACCGCTCCGCCAGACTCCTAGCTGGCTCGGACTTCTCGCCGGACGCCAGCGGCGTCACTTGCACTTCGGTTCCTTCCGGCAACCCAGCCGGATCATCCAGCACGACGATGCCGTTTTCGACTCGGCCGTGGTAGGTCATTTCGGATCCTCGTTCGTCGCGAACCATCAGCGTGGGGAACCCCGGCGATCGGTCGCGCCCGCTTCGACTGCCACGAATCGCCCGTTCGAATCATACCGAATTGCGCGGGCGAAGTGCAGCCGGCCCGCCGCGCGTTTCCACGACGCCGTGGCGGCGCGAGTCCCCGAAGCGTACATTGTGGCGACGAGTTCTCTCTCGATCTGTCGAAGCCCTCGCTATTCATCGCTTTCCGAAGGCTCTTCCGATGTGCGCTCGTCGCCCATTCGCCCTCGCGTTGGTCGCCGGCTTGTGGATCGCCGCCGGTTCCGCGGTGAGACCTGAATGGGACGGCCGAACGATCGCGGCCGCCGAGAACCGATTGAATTCCGCCGCCGAAGCGACCGCGGCATTCGTGCGGGTGGGAATCATCGGTCTCGACACCACGCACTGCGCGACCTTCACGAGGCACCTCCACGATCCGGAGGCCAAGCCGGACGTGTCCGGTTTTCGGGTCGTCGCGGCGTATTCCAAAGGGAGTCCCGACATCGAGTCGAGCCTGCAACGCGCCCCCGCCGCCCTGCAGGCGATGCGCGACCTGAACGTCGAGATCGTCGATTCGATCGATGAACTCGTGAAGAAAGTCGACGTCGTGCTGCTCGAGACGAACGACGGGCGGCCGCACCTCGAACAGGTGCTTCCCGTGCTGCGGGCGAAGAAGATGGTCTACATCGACAAGCCGATGGCCGGGTCGCTCGCCGACGTGATCGCGATCTTCGAGGCGAGCAGGAAATACGGGACGCCGCTGTTCTCGTCGTCGTGCCTGCGATTCGGCACGGAGATTCTGGCCGTTCACGACGGGTCGATCGGCACGGTCCGGCGGGCGCTCGCCACCAGCCCCTTCCGCCCCAAGAAGGAGACGTTCCATCCCGATCCCTACTTCCACGGCATTCACGGCATCGAAACCCTCTACGCCGCGATGGGCACCGGCTGCCGCGAAGTCGTGCGGACCGTCGAGGACGGCAAGGTGAAGATCGTCGGGAAATGGGACGGCGACCGCGTCGGCACGTATCGCGAAGCGGAAGGCTACGGCGGATTCGCCGAGGGGACGAAGGGGACGGCGAAACTCGGCTCTCGGATTCCCTATCGCGAGCAAGTCGTGGCGTTCGTGGGCTTCTTCCGGACGGGGGTGGTCCCCGTCGAGCCGGAAGAGACGATCGAAATCTTCGCCTTCATGGACGCGTCGGTCGAAAGCGAACGGCGGAACGGCGCACCGATCGAACTCGCTCCCTTGATCGAAAAGGCCCGGGAAGATGCACGGAAGCGGCTGGCGGAACTCGACCCCGAACCCGGTGCGAAATGAATCTCTGGATTCGATGGCTGTTCCTTCTAGCCGTCATGCCTGCGGCCCCCGGCGTTGCGCATGCGCAGCAAGGAGCGGGGCCCGAACCGGATGCCGCATTCGCTTCGTTCTGGACGAACACCGAGGCGATCATCTGCGTGGCGGCGCTGACGCTCGCGATTCACTGGCTGACGCGATCGCTTCTCGCGCCCGATCGGCGATATCGCCGGACGATCGTCATCGCCGGCGCGTGGATTCTGTTCGCCGCGGCGTGCGCTTTGCCGGCGATCGAGGGTGCGGGAAGCACGGTTCACATGGGGTTCGGCAACAAGTCATCGGGGACTGTTTACGGCTTCGTCGCACTCATCATCGGCTGGATTCCCCCGTTCACGATTCCGTGGTTCGCGAACGTCGTCTTCATCGTCGGGACGATCGCGCTCGCGGTCCAAGCGTTCCGCGCCGCGGCCGGGTGCGGTGCGACGGCGGCGATTCTCGCGGCGACTACCTGGCTCTACATTCCCTTCGGCATGTTTTTCCGGGTGCTGCCCGGATATGTTCTGTGGCAGACGGCGTTGATCGCGCTGCTGTTGGGGGCCAGGCGACTCGGCGAGGTCGGTGATCTCCCATCCGAAGTCATCGCCGGAAGAGAGCATCTTGAACGCGAACGACGCCCCGCGCCGGGTTCGTGATTCTCGCGAGCATTCCGCGCGGGTGCGATCCGCCGCATCGAGTCGAGTCGACGTGAAGATTCGGGATCCGAAGAACCGGAATGATCCGCCGATGAATCCTTGCTCGAATCCACGCATGCGCCGCTACGGGACGGTCGCGCCCGCCGGCGCGCTGGTTCTCGCGATCGCGATCTCCGCCTTCGCGGAGGACGAAGCGGCGCCGGACGGTCGGGCGCGGTCGATCCGCACGCCCAACATCGTCGTCGTGCTGGTCGACGACCTGCGGTGGGACGAACTGGGCTGCGCCGGGCATCCGTTCGCGAAGACGCCGCACATCGACCGCGTCGCCCGCGAAGGGGCCATGTTCCGCAACGCCTTTTCCGCGACGCCGCTCTGCTCGCCGAGCCGGGCGAGTCTGCTCACCGGATTGCATTCCGCGAAGCACGGCATCATCGACAACACCGCCCGCAGCGAGCAAAGCAAGGAATTGGCGACGTTTCCCCGGTTGCTCGACAGCGGCGGCTATCGCACGGCGTTCATCGGCAAGTGGCACATGGGGAACGATCCGGGCCGCCGTCCCGGCTTCGATCACTGGGTCTGCCTGGTCGGTCAGGGACTCGCGAACGATGCGGAAATGAACGTCGATGGCGAACTGAAGAAGCACACCGGCTACACGACCGACTTGCTCACCGACTACTCGCTGAAGTTCATCGAGCGGGAGGACGACCAGCCGTTCTGCCTGTATCTCTCGCACAAGGCGTTGCACCCGGAATCGATCCAGGCCGACGACGGCTCGGTCACCCGCCCGAAGGTTTCCGGTTACATTCCCGCCGAGCGGCACCGCGACCTGTACGAAGACGCCGAAATGCCCCGGCGAAGGAACTTCGGCGTCCCGCCGCGCGGCAAACCGGCGCTCGAACGGCAGATCGGCGATCTGCCCCCACTCAGCGAGAAGACCGTCACCAGCGACAAGACGATCCGCGACCGGCAGCGAATGCTCGCCGCCGTCGACGAGAGCCTCGGCCGGCTGTTCGAATCGCTCGAACGGTCCGGCGAACTCGACGACACTTTGGTCGTCGTCACGAGCGATCACGGTTTCTTCTATGGAGAACACGGGCTTTCGTCGGAACGTCGCCTCGCATACGAGGAGTCGATCCGCATTCCGCTGTTGATGCGTTATTTGCCGCTGACCAAGGCGGGCAGCCGGTACGACCAGTTCGTGCAGACCATCGACCTCGCCCCCACCTGCCTGGACGTGGGCGGCGTGGACATCCCGGAGCGGATGGACGGCATCTCGCTCGTGCCCTTGCTGAAGGGGGAAACCGACAAGACCCGCCCGGAGATTTTCGTCGAATACTGGTCCGACATCGTCTACCCGCGGATCCGCCAGATGGGCTACCGCGCGATCCGCGCCGAGAGGTACAAGCTGATCCGCTACAAGGATCTGGAAGGAATGGACGAACTCTACGATCTCGAACGCGACCCGTTCGAACTGGAGAACCGCATCGCCGACGAGACGCTGCGGCCGGTGGTCGAGCGACTTGACGGGAAACTCGCGGACTGGACGGCGGAGCATCGGTAAGCCGCACCGGGCATGCATTGCCGCGAACTCCTCCGAAGCCGGGCCGCGAAGATCACAGCGCGGCAAAGCCGCAACCGAAGCGCCGTTCGACGCCAAGACCACGATCGACGCGAAGAAGAAGAGGAGTCCGGCGCGGGAGGGTGGCGGAATCATCAGCGATGATCAGCGATGATCAGTGTCCCCGATCCCGGCGATCCACGCAGCGGACGATTACTCCAAGCGAACGCGAGGAACGCTGATTTTCGCTGATCGACGCTGACTTCGCGCGGCGAGGCCGTAATTGAGATCGGAATTCGCCGATCGAACTCTCCGCGCCCTCGGCGTCCTCCGCGGTTCGATTTCCTGCGCCGCGGAAAGGTAGAACCGCCGAGTGCGCCGAGGACGCGGAGCAGACCAGACAGAGATGGCATTCGGCGAACACTGCGGAATCGACGGCCGCCATCCGCGGCATCCGCGAAATCCATGGTCTACGAAGTTCGCGCACGACGAACGGAAGTGCGACGATTGCACTGCGAGGGTGGCTCGGGTGGCGGGGGCGCGTCGCGCAGCGAATCCCCCCGTCCCTCGTCGTCACGGGGGCTTCCGCATATCGGAGCGCCCCCGCCACCCCTCCACCCGTGCGCATGGCGCCGCCAGGAATTCTTGCCGCGCCCAATTCGGTGGGGGCACCGGGCCGTCCGGTTGCGTTTTCCCCTCGCTCCGCTATACTTGTCGCTTCGTTCCCACCGCCATCACTTTGCGCGTCACGACGCGGATATCGAGGAAATTCCCATGGCTCAGCAGTGCGAAGTTTGCGGCAAGCGGCCCGTCACGGGAAACAGCATCTGCCAGCGCGGCAAGGCGAAGTACCTGGGCGGCAACGGCCGGAAGACGACCGGCATCACCCGCCGCCTGTTCCGTCCCAACCTGCAACGAATTCAGGTCCAGGAAGGCGGAAGCGTGCTCCGTCGGCGGGTCTGCGTGCAGTGCATCCGCAGCGGCAAGGTGCAGAAGGCGGTGGTCCGCAAGCCGTTCACGCTGCCGGCCGCGACGTAACGCCGGATTCACGCCACCGATGAGCCGCGCCTTCACCCGAGACGATGTCGCGAAGGTCGCCTCGCTCGCCCGCCTCGAGCTGAGCGAGGCGGAGTTGGACGGTTACGCTTCGCAACTCGGGCGGATTCTCGACTACGTCGAGATTCTCGACACGCTCGACACCGAGAACGTCGAGCCGATGGCCCACGCCGTCGCGCTCGCCAACGTCTTCCGGCCCGACGAGCCGGGAACGTCGCTGTCCCGCGAAGAGGCGCTCGCCAACGCGCCCAGCAGCGACGGCCGCTACTTCCTCGTCCCGCCGATCCTCGGGGAGGTCTGACGTGGACATCTCCCACGCGACCGCGGGGGACTTGCTGGCGGGCCTCGACGACGGCTCGCTGACGAGCGTCGCGATCGTCGAATCCTGCCTGGCGCGGATCGCCGCCGAGAATGAGCGGATCGGGGCGTTCCTCTCCGTCGATGGCGAGAACGCCCTCGCGCAAGCCGCCGCGATCGACCGCCGCCGCGCCGCTGGCGAGCCGCTGGGTCCGCTCGCCGGATTGCCGGTCGCGATCAAGGACAATCTCTGCGCTACGGGGCAACTCGCGACCTGCGCCAGCCGGATGTTGTCGAACTTCCGCCCGCCGTACGACGCCCACGTCATCGAGCGCCTGAAAGCGGCCGACGCCGTGCTTCTCGGCCGCACGAACATGGACGAGTTCGCGATGGGTTCCTCCACCGAGAACTCGGCCTTCCAACTCACGCGCAACCCGTGGAACATCGAGCGGTCGCCCGGCGGATCGAGCGGCGGAAGCGCCGCGGCGGTCGCCTCCGGGATGGTTCCGCTGGCGCTCGGCAGCGACACCGGCGGCTCGATTCGCCAGCCCGCGGCGTTCTGCGGCGTCGTAGGAATGAAGCCGACCTACGGCCGCGTGTCGCGGTACGGTCTCGTCGCGTTCGCCAGTTCGCTCGACCAGATCGGCCCGTTCGCCAACGACGTCGCCGGCGCGGCGCGGCTGCTCGACGCGATCGCCGGGCACGACCCGCGCGACGCGACCTGCGTGAACCGGCCGGCGACGGAGTGCGCCCGCCGGCTCGACGAGCCGCTTTCCGGATTGAAGGTGGGCGTCGTCGCGGAGCACTTCATCCGCGGCCTGCATCCCGACGTTCGGAGCGCGGTCGAGACCGCGCTCGACGTGTACCGCGATCTCGGCGCGGAAGTGATCGACATTCATCTGCCGCACTCGAAATACGGGGTCGCGGCGTATTACCTCGTCGCCCCGTCGGAGGCGTCGAGCAATCTCGCCCGCTACGACGGCGTTCACTACGGACATCGCGCGGCGAAGTTCGAGAACCTGCTCGACATGTACTCCCGCACGCGGGGCGAAGGCTTCGGCCCGGAGGTCAAGCGGCGGATCATGCTCGGCACCTACGCCCTCTCCGCCGGCTATTACGACGCGTACTATCTCAAGGCGCTCAAGGTGCGTCGGCTGATCCACGACGACTATGCCGCCGCCTTCGCGCAAGTGGACGTGATCGCCGCCCCCGTCGCGCCGACGCCTCCCTTCAAGATCGGCGAGTTGATCGACGATCCGCTGGCGATGTATCTCTCCGACGTCTATACGCTCGGGGCGAACCTCGCGGGGATTCCCGGGATTTCGATCCCGGCGGGCTTCAGCCGCGACGGCCTGCCGATCGGCCTGCAACTCTTGGGACCGGCGTTTTCCGAAGAGCGCCTGCTTCGCGCCGCGCGGATGTTCGAGCAAGCGACGGAATGGCGCCGGCGGCGGCCCGGCGATGAGCCTTCGATGACCAGGCGGCGATGATCCGGCTCGCCAAGCGCTCGCCTCCGCTCCGCCGCCCCCAACCACCGAGGGGACATTTCTAACGGTGAGAGAATGGGGACATTTCTATCTGTGGATAACACACCGCCCGTTCGGTTGCGGCACGGGGACGGCGGAACTACGCTGTCTTCCCCTCGTCCTCTCCTCGAACGCAGCCGCCGGCCATGACCGAAAAAACGCTGATCCGCGTGGGGCACAGTCCCGATCCCGACGACGCGTTCATGTTCCATGCGCTCGCCAACGACAAGATCGACACCGGCCGGTACGAGTTCCGCCACCAGCTCGAAGACATCGAAACGCTGAACCGCCGCGCGCTCGACGGGGAACTCGAACTCACCGCCGTCAGCCTGCACGGCTATGCCCACGTCGCCGACCAGTACGCGATCTGTTCCTGCGGCGCGAGCATGGGAGACGACTACGGCCCGATGGTCGTCGCCCGCGAGCCGGCCACCATCGAGGAGTTGCAAGGCAAGCTGATCGCCGTCCCCGGCACGCTCACGACCGCCTTCCTCGCGCTCAAGCTGCTGCTGGGGGATTACTTCCGGCACGAGGTGCATCCCTTCGACGAAATCCTCGACGTGGTCGCCGCCGGCAAGGCCGACGCGGGCCTCATCATCCACGAGGGACAGCTCACGTTCGGCGATCAGGGATTGGAACTGGTCGTCGATCTGGGGCACTGGTGGATGGAGGAGACGGGGCTGCCGCTGCCGCTGGGGGCGAACGCGATTCGCCGCGACCTCGGCCGGACCGCGATGGAAGAAGTGACGGCGCTGTTGAAGGAGAGCATTCAGTACGGTCTCGACAACCGGGCCGAGGCGCTCGAGTACGCGCTGCGGTTCGGTCGCAATCTCGACGTCGAACAGGCGGACGAGTTCGTGGGGATGTACGTCAACGATTGGACGCTCGACTTCGGCCCGAAGGGGCGCGAAGCGGTCGCGACGCTGCTCCGCCGCGGCCATGAAGCGGGAATCATCCCGCAACTCATCGAGCCGGAGTTCATCGGGTAGGCAGCGGTAGCGGAATTCGCAAGAATT
>JBBDNT010000290.1:0-12052 GCA_040877445.1 Planctomycetaceae bacterium | reverse complement strand
CACGGGTTCCTGAGCGACGACTTCAACCTCGACCGCTGGATCGCGCAACTCGAACGCGGGGAGGACGACGACGAATGAACGCCGAAGACGACGGGGACCGCGTGCCGATCCGCTGGCGCTGCCCGCTATGTGGCGAATCGAGTATCGATCGCCTGGTGTGGATCCAGCCGGACGCTGAGATCGTCCGCTGCACGATGTGCGGCGCGGAATACGACCCGAACGACGAGGAGGGGTACGATGGCGAATGACCGACCGAAGAGTATGTTCTACGTCGCCACGCTGGCCCGCTACGTGCTGGTCGAGGCGGGCGACGAGCGCGAGGCCCGCGCGAACGGAGAGGCGGCGCTGCGGGATCTCGCGCCCGGCGCGCCGATCCGCATCCGCACGATCCGCCCCGCCACGGCGGACGAGATCGAACTCGCGGGATGGCACGCGGAGGCCGTCGCCCGCGAGGCCGGCGGCGGGTAGCCCGCCCGTCCCCGCCCCGGACGCCCCACGTCGCCAACGGCGGGGCGTTCTCTCGTTGGTCGTAGGTTCGTTCAACCTTCCGCCTCCTTCGCGACGTGGGCCGCCGTGGGCGAACCCGTGGCGTCCCCCGCGACGTCCGCCGGATCGAGGAACCGGACGGAAATGCCCAAATCCCCCGCGATGCGGATTTCCGCCCGCACGCCCCGGCTGTTCCGCCAGCCGTCGAGCATCAGTACGACGAGTTCGTCGCACCGGGAAAGATGCTCGCAGTCGAACCGCTCCCAGAACGGCCACTCGACCGGCAGCCCGTGCGCAACGAGCGGATGCCCGTGGACGATGGGCGAGAACGCCACGACGCCGGAATGCATCAATGCGGCGACGGCGCGGCAGACGGCATCGAATCGCTGCTCGCGGACCAACGGGTCGGGATCTGAGTACGGGCTGGCGACGTAAATCATGTGCTCGCCTCCTGCGCAACCGGGGCCTCGATGCGTTCCGCCTTTCGCCCGGTGAACTGCTCCCAGCGGGTGACGATCACGTCGCTGTAGAGCGGATCCAGCTCCATGAGAAATGCGCGACGCCCCGTCTGCTCGCAGCCGATGAGCGTGCTGCCGCTCCCGCCGAACAGGTCGAGCACGTTCTCCCCGGTGCGCGACGAGTACTGGATCGCCCGCACGGCGAGTTCGACCGGCTTCTCGGTCAGGTGAATCATCGACTGCGGGTTGACCTTCTTGATGTGCCACAGGTCGGGGGCGTTCGTCGGCCCGAGGAACTGGTGCGCCGCCCCTTCCTTCCAGCCGTAGAACGCGAGCTCGAAGCAGCCGAGAAAATCCTTCCGGGTCAACACGGGATGCTGCTTGTCCCACACGATCCCCTGCGAGAAATACAGCCCGTGCTTCTTGAGGAACGGCGGGTAGTTCCCCAGGTTCGCGTACCCGCCCCACACGTAGAACCCGCGGCCGGCGTCGAGCACGCGAGACATGTTCCCGAACCAGGCGTCGAGCAGGACGTCGAACTCCGTCGCCGACAGGAAATCGTTCGCCAGCGGCCGGTCCTTCGGGCGGAGCTTGCGGTGCGTGGCCTTCGCCTTCTCGGGGTGCCGCACGACGTCCATCTTCTGGTGGTGCTTCAGCGTCTTCTTTCCGCGCCCGGCGCGATGGCCGTCCTCGCCTCGGTAATCGACCTTCCGCGATCCCTGGAAGCTCGACAGGCCCGCCGCGATCGCGTTGTTCGACCGCGGTTCCACCTTCACCCCATACGGCGGATCGGTGTTGATCAGGTGGATCGAAGCGCCGTCGAGCAGCCGGTCGACGTCCGCCGGCTTTGCGCTGTCGCCGCACAGCAAACGATGGTCGCCGAGGATCCACAGGTCGCCCGGCTGGGTCGTCGCCGCATCGGGCGGTTCGGGCACGGCGTCGGGATTGGTCAGCCCTTCCTGCACGCCGGGATCAAGCAGCTTGGCGAGGTCGTCCTGCGAGAAGCCGAGCAGATCGAGGTCGAAGTCGAGTTCCTTCAGGTCGGCCAGTTCGATCGGCAGCAGCTCGTAGTTCCACTCCGCAATCTCGGCCGTGCGGTTGTCCGCCAGGCGGTACGCCTTCACTTGCGCCGGCGTCAGCCCCCGCGCCACATGCACCGGCACCTTCTCCAGGCCGAGCTTCTGCGCCGCCTTGTACCGCGTGTGCCCGACGATGATCACGCCGGCCTCATCGACGACGATCGGCTGGCGGAAGCCGAACTCCTGGATCGAGCGCGCCACGGCGTCCACCGCCGAATCGTTGATCCGGGGGTTGCCGGGGTAGGGCTGCACGTCCGCGAGTTTCCATTGTTCGATCTTCATGCTTCATCGCTCCCTTCGAGAAGTTGACGTGCGGCGTGCGCCGCGACCTCGCGGCACAACTGGATGAACTCGGCGTTCGTCAGCGAGCCTTTCGCGCGATTGACGTCGCCGTGGAGAACCTGCGTGTTCTCGATCACGTGCTCGCCCCCGCAGCGGATCGGGACGATGTGATCGAGGGAGGACGTTTCCGGCGTCAATCCGCGGCCCGTCAGCGCGCACCGATGGCGCTGGTAGTCGAGCAGCCGCAGCACGTTCTCGGTCGATACCGGCCCATGCGGTTTCATCACCACGTCCTCCTCGATTTGGGGATGTACCGGCTGCCTCCGGTGACTCGGCGGTTCGCCCACAGGTGCCAGTCGCTCTTTCGCGCATAGTGGGCCCGAGTAGCAGCGATCCCGGCCGCGAGCCGAGCAAAGACTCTCCACGTCGGCCGCGGCGTTCGCCGCCCGGTTCCTTTCGCCGGCGGGCGGCTGAGCCGAATCCGCCAGCCTTGGACCATGCTGTGCGCCGCCCGCGACCACGGGTCTTGGAGCATCCGGTGGTTGCGGTAATCGACGCCCAGCCGAGCCACGAGCGCGCCGGCCGCCGCGCGCCACCGCTCAGGTTGGAAATGCTTTGCATTCATGGCGTTACGAAAATTCGGACAAGGAAATGAAACTGTACGATCTACCGCGGCTGTTCCCGCGGGCCTCTCGGACGCATGTCGCCGCGAAGGAACCATCGACATGCCAATCGCTTAGGGCGTGCATGCGCCGGCCTCGAACCGCCCGCACCAGTCCTCGTTGGCGACGACGGGAAAGCAGGCCAGCGTCTCGTGCTCGACTCGCACCGGCGGATGCAGCCGGCATTCGCCGCCCCCCCGGATGCCGTCGCCGCTGATCGTGATCCGACCGGGGGCGTCGGCTGGCGGATGCGCATGAAAGAACCGGCAGCGCTCGCAACATGGCATGGCAAGACCTCCGTGGTTGACGATCCTCGAACGACCTCCCGAATCGAATCCGTCGCGCGAGATCCATCACGCCCCCCCCACCCCCTCTCTCACACGTGCGCACACGCGCCGCGCGGGGGGGGGTACGTGACGTATTCCTTGTTAATGGGAGAGAGAGAGTGTGTTTCTCTATTAATGAAGGGCTTTCAGCCCTCTGAAATCCGTCACGAAAACCGTCACGAATCGAGCGTCGTTTCGCGACGGATCGGCCCGAAACGGACTCGAATCGGCATCGCGGTGACGGATTGCGCGATGAATTTCGCGACGGATTCGAGAGCGTCATGTGTCGATCACCTTGTAGCCGAGGGCGGGCTTCGTCCTAGTGAGGATGTCCACAGTTTCGATGTCCCCCTGCGTGAGGAGCGTGCCGACGATCTGGTCGAAGTCGGCCATCTTGCAACGCATCGCGCGCATCAGCTTGTTGCGGGCCATCCGCCCGCCCGCTTCCTTGAGCTTGCGGATGAGCTTCAGGCACTCGGCGTGAAACGGAGTCTCGCTGACGTGCCGGCGGGCCATGAACAGCATCCGCCGTGTCTGGTGCATGACGAGCCGCACGGCCCACTCCGCGGCGGCGCGGTCGATCCGCGGTTCGCGGTGGTCGGCGCTCGCGGCGTGGACCAGCGCCAGCTTCCGCGATTGCTCGCTGACGCGGCCCCACACGGTCGTCCCCACGGAGTCGTTGCGGGACTCGGCCGAGGCGTATTCCGCTTCGGCCTCCTCGCGCGCGGCGACGAGCACGGCGCGGGCCTCGGCGGTGTGCTCGACGACCGCCGGCGCGGGATGCCAGGCGAGCAGATTGCCGGACCCCGGGTTGTAGTCGGCCCACCACGCGGCCGTTTCGAGGATCCGCTCGGGCACGTCGCGAAGGCCCGGCTCCTGCCCCGAGCCGCGGCGCGTGCTTTCGAGGATGATCATGCGGGCGAACAGCCCGTTCGTCAGCATCCGCTCGGAGAGCGCGGCGTAGTAGTGGTTGGGGATCGCCGTCCCGAAGATGCACAGGCAGGGCTGGTCGATCGAGCCGGGAGATTCCTTCCCCGCCTTGCGGCGCATGGGATAGACGCTGTTGGCGCTCGAGTACATCGTGAGCAGCGTCCCCATGATGCTTTCGTGCCGGCCGTCGCGGGAGAGGTTCATCGACTGCAGGAGGCCGTCGATCTCGTCCGTCTGGAACAGCATGCTGGGAGAGATGAACAGCGCGTCCTGAATCCCCTCCCCCGACGCGAACCGCTCGCCGAGCGAATTCGCCAGTTTGATGCGGTGCGCGATCTCGGTGTTGAGCTTGCGGGGCCAATCTTTGCCGGCCGACGAATGCGCGAGGCCGAGCAGGAACAGGTTCGTGCGGTTGTCGCCGGGATCGCGGACCTTCCGCCCGGCGAGGAACGCCTGCAGCGCCAGCGCCCCGCCGAACGCCAGCGGCACGTTCGGGTACGGCGCGGTTGCGAGGCAGTGGTCCATCAATTCCGACACGAACCCCGGCACGCGGAGCAGCTCACCGGGGATCGGGCCGGGGTCGCGACCGAGCGGTTCGGCTTCGTCGCCCTGCGCTTCGGCCGCATACATCTGGTCCCAGTGGTTTTCCGCCAGCGCCACCGCGACCTCGTCGGGGGCGTAGCGGGCGACGCTCGCGGCGATCCGCGCGACCTCCCGGTGGTCCAGCGGCGGATTGCAGCGGTCGGCGTTCGCCCGATCGAGCGCCGCGAGGATCTCCGGGCCGGACATACCCACGCGGCGCATCGTCCCCGCCAGGCGGGCCAACGTGGCGTTGCGTTGCCCGGTGGGGATCGCGTTCCCGCCGGCCCCCGAGGTCGCGAGGTGGGCCGCCGTGGGGCCGCCGTGGGCGGTTTGTCGGCGTGCCGCCAACCCGTCGAGCGCCGCGACGAGCCACGCGGGGGGTTCGGGGAGGCGCTCCGGGGGGACGTCGAGTTCCGACCCCGGCACCCAACGGTATTCGCCGTCGGGACGCCGGGAGGGGGGAACGACGACGTACCCGCCGTCGGCGCGGGTATCGACGCGGGGGGCGAGGTCGCTTTGCGTGCAGCGCCACGCCTTCCCCGCCGGCTGCCGGAAGATGCGATGGCCGCCGCCGCCGGGTGTGGTCGCCATCGGCCCGGCCGCGAGTTCGAGCGCGCGTTCGGGGCCGGGCCAGGGGTTCGACTCGCCGTCGATGTCGACCACCACGAGGCCGGCGGTCGGCAGACCGATATTGGCGTGCGGGTGCTCGGTCCACCAGCGCTCGATCCGATCGGGATCGAGGCTGGCGTCGTGGAAGCCATGCGCGGTCAGGGGGTTGCTGTCGCCCGGCACGCAGGGGAACACGGCGTAGCCGAGTTCGGCGTAGCGCACCGCCGCTTCGAGGAGGTCGTTCATCGGCGGTCAGTTCCGCGAAGGAGGCCCGGCGACCAGTTGCGACACCACGCGGGACAGCTTCGCGATCGTCTCTTCGAGGTCGCGGATGATTCGCGCCGCCTCGAGCGCCAAGGCGTCGCTTTCGCGCAGCGCGAGGTCGGCCGCGACGTGACTGGCCGGCCGAAGTTTCTGCTCGCTCACGCTTCCCCCCCTTCTCAGAACGGAACGTCGTCCAGGTCGATCCCGCCCGCCGGGATCGGCACCGGCGGCTGCTCCTCGAAGAACTCGAGCACCTCGGCCTCGACCGGCTCGGGCAGCGACCCCAGCCGATGGCCGACGATGCTGTCATACTTCTCGCCGGCGACGCTGCGGATCACGATCGCCTCGGTCATGGCGAGCGCCCCGGCGTTCGCCAGTTCGACCGCCCGCTCGGCCGTGGCGGGGATCGGGTCGGGGGACCGTCGCCTCCACCATTGCTCCGCCTTTTCCCGCGCGAAGCCCGTATGCTCGAAGCAGATCCATTCGGACTGCCAGTGCGAGAGACCGAGGCGGTAATCGACCCGCATCGAGCGGGGCGAGTCGGGGGGCGCGTTCCGCTTCGCATGAACCGAATACGTGACGTCGAGGACGTCGTATTCGGCGTCCGTCACCTGGCCGGAGAGAATGCCGGCCTCCGTCGCCTTCGGCTCGTGCTTGCGGCGGTCGGGGGGCGGGAATTCATAGCCGCAATCGGGGCAGACCGCATACCCGGCGGCGATCACCGAATCGCACTCGGGGCACTGCTTCGCCGGGGCTTGCCCGTTGCCGTTGCCGGCATTCGTGCGGACCTCGATGCGGTCCACGGGACCGTGCTGGAGCACGTTGCCGCCGAAGTCGAGCACGAGGCAGTTCCGCTTCCGGGGATCGGGACGGAAGCCGCGGCCGACCATCTGATAGTAGAGGCCCGGCGAGAGCGTCGGCCGGAGCATCGCCACGCAGTCGACGTGCGGGGCGTCGAAGCCGGTGGTGAGCACGTTCACGTTCGCCAGGAAGCGAAGTTCCCCCCGGCGATAGCGGCCGATGATCTCCTCGCGCTCGGCCTTCGGCGTCTCGGCGCACACGAACCCGCACTCGACACCGTGCCGGTCGCGGAGCACCTGCTGGACGTGCCGGCCGTGCCGCACGCCGGAGGCGAAGATCAGCACCGCCCGGCGATCGGCGGTCCGCGCGACGATCTCGGCACATGCCGCCTCGACGAGCTCCTCCGTGTCCATGAGGTCTTCGACCTCGCCGGCGACGAACTCGCCGCCGCGCACGTGCAGGCCCGACGTGTCGGCCAGCGCGTGCCCCGCTTTCGTCACCAGCGGGCACAGGTAGCCGTCGCGGATCAGTTCCCGCACGCCCACCTCGTAGCAGACGTGGTTGAGAATTCCGTCCGGCGTGCAGATCATCCCCGACTTCATGCGGAACGGCGTCGCGGTGAGGCCGATCACGCGCACGTCGGGATTCACGACCTGTGCATCGGCCAGGAACCGGCGGTACATCCCTTCGCCGTCGGGCGGAATCATGTGCGACTCATCGACGATGACGAGGTCGAACGGGTCGAGGTCGCACGCCCGCTTCCAGATCGACTGGATGCCGGCGACGATCACCGGCTCGCGCGTGTCGCGCCGCCCCAGCCCGGCCGAATGGATGCCGAACGGCAGATCGGGGGAGACGGCTTCGAGCTTCTCGGCGGTCTGCTCGAGCAGCTCCTTGACGTGCGCGAGGATCAGCACCCGGCCGCTCCACAGCGTCACGGCGTCATGGCAGATCGCCGCCATGAGGGGCGTCTTGCCGCCGCCGGTGGGGATCACGACGCACGGGTTGTCGTCGCGGTCGCGGAGGTGGTCGTACACGGCGGCGCGGGCCGCCTCCTGGTAGGGGCGCAATTGCATCGGGGCCTTCACTCGCTGATCGCCGCCTGCAACGAGGCGTCGTTGATGGTCTCGCCGTTGTGACGCTTCGCGCCCCGCTGCTTCCGCAGCTGAGCTTCGGTGACGCCGCGCAGACGGGCGTTGATCGTCTGGCAATCGGGGCAGATGCGGTTCGCCGGGCCGCACGACTCGAACGGCGAAATGCACTTCAGGCAGATTCGCGGCTGGACTTCCATTCCTCTTCGACCTCCTCGATGTGGACGTGGGTCTTGCCCCCCTCGATGCACTCCCCCTTCTCGATCGCGAGCTTCACGATCTGGCTGTCGTCGGCGTAGGCGCCGCCGTGCTGGAGCGCATCGAAGAGGGCCTTTTGCACGTTATCGATGTCGCGCCGGCGGTGGTCGGGCGGGAACACGACGACCTGCACCGCCAGCGCACCTTCGAGCGGACGAACGCCCCGCCGGGCGAGGATCGCCAGTACCGTCGAGCGGAACCGGCGACCCTCCCGGCTGATGAGCGTCCGCGAGCCGACCCGCCGCCAGTAATGGTTGATCGACGGCGGGTAGGGCAGCACGAGGTCGAGCATCATCCCCTCTTCCACGGGGGCGTGTTGTTGGCGATCGCCGTCACCGGCGGCGGGGGCGTCTCCTTCGGCGAGTAGCCCTTCACCTCGTTGACGATCTCGCCGGTATCCGCGCGCTTCTTGCAGCGGACGTGGACGACGAGCGGCAGGTTGTGCATCTCGACCGAATCCCTGGGGGCCAGCACGCCGACCGCCCGACAGATGGCGGACAATTCCGCCCGCGCGATCTGCACCGCGGTCGCGTTCGGGTTGTCGAGATTGAGCCGCGCCCACAACAGGCGGTTCTTGAACTCCCCCTCGATGATCTGGAGGGTGAGTTGCAGGAAATGGCCGTTACCGGCCTTCGTGGGCTTCATCTCGCTTTCGGTGATCACGGCCAGGTATTTACCGGCCGGGACGGGATCGAAGTCGGCGGTCGGTTCGACCTGGTTGGCATCAAAGCCACGGAGATCAGCCATTGACGGGGGTTCCTTCGGTCGGGGATTGGGTTTCGGATTGCGAAAGAGCGTCGACGAACGCTGCCCATGAGAGGGGAAGCTCTTCGACGATGCCGAAGCGGTTCTTGGCGACGCACGAGGGGCCGCCGATGGTGCGGATCACCCGCTCGCCGCCGTCCTTGCCGAGTGCGAACGCCAGGCCGCGCTTGCGGTTGAAGCCGGCGTCCTCGGCCTGCACGCGGATCTTGCGGGTCGCGAACAGCACGGCGTCGGCCCATTCGCACACGAGGCCGCAGGCGTGCTTGTGCAACCGGGGCGAGTAGCGGTCGTAGGCCGTCGCCTCGGGATCTTCGAACTTTTCGATTCTGGCATGCGCGATGCCGAGCACGACCATGCCCCGCTCGACGCGGAGCCGATTGAGCAGGCCGAGGATCTGCCTCCAGTGCGTCAGGGCGTGCGTGTAGCCTTTCGCGTAGCCGCCATCGACCTTCTCGATCGACGACACGTTGTGCTGCCGGCACAGCTCGTCGAAGATCAGGCGCTCGAGCCAGTCGAAGCTGTCGATCACCACGGTCTGGTAATCGTGCTTTTCGGCATGGAGCGCCGAGAGCGACGCCAGCACGTCGTCGAGCGTCTGCGCCAGCGGGAAACTGTCGCAGGCGATCTCACTCAACCCATCTTCGGTCTGAATGAAGATCGGCGCGGGGGCTTGGGATCCGAACGTCGATTTGCCGATGCCTTCGGTCCCGTAAAGGACCACGCGCGGCGGCAACGGCTGTTTGCCACGGTGGATGCGTTCCAACACGCTCATACGGTCACGGTCCTTTCCTGTGAAATGAACTTGGGAAGCGAATCCGCGCGGCGGACGCTGAAGGCGTCCTCGCTGAACTCGCGGAGCAGGAGGCCGGTGAAGACGCGGAGTACCGTCTCGCCGACGAGCGTGGTCGTGTCGAGCATGACCGCATGGCCTGTCTCGTCGAGCTCGTACCGAGCATCGAGCCGGACCTGCGCGCGGCCGAAAATCCCTTCCACCGCGAACAGGGCTAGGTGCAACGACTCCTCGGCATCGCTCAACGAAACGTGCGGCTGGAACTCGAAGCGATAGGCATCCGCGTTCATCACCGGGTTCTCCTGTTGGGGCACTCGATTACTTATGCCGGCCGGGCGCGGAGTGTCCGCCGAGATCCAATTCGCCGAAACCGGCCCGCTCGAAGTGCTCGCGGGCTTGGGCGAGAGCGTTGCGGATCTGCCGGCGCGAGACGCCGAGCTCGCGGGCCGCGGAAACGACCGACCCGCCCATCACCCGCCGGAGCACGTCGCGCAGATGCACGGGCGCGCTGGCCATTGCGTGCGCGAAGGCGCCGGCGTCAATCCACGCTTCGACGGATTCCTCGGGGACGGTTCCCAGCCGGCGGCACCGGTCCTCGTCCTCGAGCCGCTCGGCGAGCGGGAGCGAACAACCGCGCGCAGGCTGGTCAAGTGACTGGGCGCGAAGGCCGGCGGCGCGCATGCGGCGACGTCGCTCCCGCAGGAGCATGCCGACCGCCGTGTTGACGACGCGGTCGATGAACGTATCGATCGACGCACGCGTCGGATCGAACTTGCCGGCCTGCTCGAACAGCGCAGTCCACAAATGCTGGGACAGGTCTTCTCGATCCGACCCAGCGAAGCCGGGCCTTCGAGCGAGCTGCGCCGTCCTGGTGCGAATCAGCGAGCGGGCGTACCTCGTGACGAAACGGTCGAAACGCGACTCATGAGCCACCTCGTGTCCTGTGGCCCGAGGCGAGACCCGCGAGTCGCCTCTCGGAGGCGATCAGCGCCCTGCCGCGGCGACACCGCCGCGAATCAACAGCGACGCGAACAACTGCGGGGTTATGGGCCTCGTCGGCCATCGGAGCGGAGCCGCCACATCCGATGTGGCAATGCCACAGGTCGTGTGGCAATTGCCGGCCGAGCGAGTTTTTCAGCGTTCAGAGCAGCCAGTCGATGGGCTGCTCGGGCGCGTACCGGAAGGTGCGCCCCGACGAGATCGAAGCGTCGAGGTGCCGCGCCAACCGTTCGTGGTCGGGCCGGATGGCGTCAATGGCACGAGACACCGCCATCGAGACGGACTTGCGGACCCGATCCGCGTCCTCCTTTTTGCGTTTGCGACCGCCGAGTCCCATCGCGTTGGCAAGTTCCGCAGCCAGTATCTCCATTTCGCCTCGCGCCTTCTCGATCCGCGCCGGATCGTTGTCTCCCTGGGCCTCCGCCAACTCCTCACCAAGCTCCCGATACCGATTACCGAACCGGCGCCGACCTTCATCGTCGAGGATCTCGCCCGCGGAGCCGGTGGGAATCCGAGGGTCGATCCCGGCACGCGCCGCGAGAAGCGCGACCGCCGGGATGTCGCGATTCGGCTCCATCAGCAGGCGACGGATGTAGCCGAGGCCGACGATATCGTTCAGGTAAACGGAGTCGCCGCCATAGGACAGGATCCACATTTCCCCGCGCAGCTGGAAGACGTGGCCGCCGATGATTGCATTGGTCGAGAGGATCGACCGCACCTGGTCGACCAGAAACGAAAATCCTTGTTCGTTGAAACTGAACGCAAACGGCAGTGTCGCAGCCGCCGCGAACTCGCTGCAACGATCGCCCAACTCGCGGATCCCGACGACGATCGTCCGGGGGGGCGGAAGGAGTTGGGCGAGCCGTTGCACGTTTGCGGCGAGATCGGTTCCGGCATTCCGAATGAACGCGATGCCGTATCTCTGCCCGGCGATTTCGACGGTACCGATCCGCCAGCCGATGCCGGGGATGATCTCTTCCGGCGATTCAACAAGGCCCAGCCCCTCGGCCATGAGGGACACGATTTTGGGAAGGTCGATCGTCCATTGACGCAGGCGGTCGGTCGGCACCTCCACCCACCCGGCATCGGGGCAGCAAATGCGAAAGCGAACGTCCCCCTTGCCGCCCGTGATCCGCACCACCTCCTCGACATGGCCCTCGTGGCATGCATCGCACACCACGTGCGTCGCCGACCGCGCCGGAACCAGCATTTTCTGAGTCAGCAGGGCGTCGCGCGAGGCGTCGGAGAACTCCGCGAGATCGTCGGCCGAGAGGAGCGGTCGATCGAATTCAAGCAGCCGGCTGAGCGTGTTCAGCAATTGCGGCACGGTCCAACTCCCACAGCCTCAGGTATTTTTCGGCCAACTCGCGCGGGCGCTCCGGCTTGCTCTTCAGGTTGCTCGAGTTCGGGTACGACACTTCGAACGACATCGACCGGGGCAGATCCTCAATTTCCTCGTCGAAGCCGAATTTGAACCCGACCTGCGTCACGTTGAGGATGGACTTCGGCAGTCGCTCTTGATTCAGGTAGTTCTCCATCATCTCATAAACGTCGTCGACGCCCGCGTCGGGGTCGGCTTCGAGGACGATGCGATGACGGGGCCTCCCCTTGACCGTCAACCGCAGCTTCCGGACGCGAACCTCGGTGATCCCGTCATCCGGATCGGTCGG
>JBBDNT010000289.1:10132-12056 GCA_040877445.1 Planctomycetaceae bacterium | reverse complement strand
ATGGCCCGAAACGGTGCTCTGGCGGACGGAATACAATTCCGTCCTACGGCTGGCAACGTTGCCGGGCACTCTCAGCCGTTCTCATTATAGTCATGAAATCCACGGCCGGACTTGCGGCCCAGCCGGCCGGCATCGACCATTCGCGACAACAGCGGGCACGGGCGGAACTTCGGATCGCCCAGTTCGCCGTGCAGCACCCGCAGGATCGACAGGCACACGTCCAGACCGATGAAATCCGCCAATTCGAGCGGCCCCATCGGATGATTGCAACCCAGTTTCATCAGCGAGTCGATCGTCTTCGCGTCCGCCACTCCTTCCTGCAAGGCGAACGCCGCCTCGTTGATGAGCGGCATCAGCACCCGGTTGACGACGAAGCCGGGCGTGTCGGTCACGGTGAACGGCTCTTTCCCCATCCGCCGCGCGAGCTGCCGCGTCTGTTCGACGGTCTCGTCCGACGTCGCCAGCCCGCGGACGATCTCGACCGGCTGCATGATCGGCACGGGATTGAAGAAGTGCATCCCGACGACGCGCTCCGCCCGGCCGGTCGCGGCGGCGAGCTTGGTGATCGAGATGCTCGACGTGTTGCTCGCGAGGATCGTCTCCGGCGGACAGGCGCCGTCGAGCCGGCGGAACAGTTCGAGCTTCGCCGCTTCGTCCTCGGCGATCGCCTCGACGACGTACTGCCCTTCGACCGCCGCCTCGACGACGTCGGCATGCCAGCGGACGCGGCCGAGAACCTCATCGGCGTCGTTCGCCTTCAGCTTGCCGCGGGCGATGCCTTTTTCGACCGACTTGCGGATCGCCGCCTGAGCGCGTTCGCGCTGGACGGTGTCGATTTCCGCGGCATGCACCGCGAGACCATGCGAGGCGGCGGTCTCGACGATCCCGCGGCCCATGGTGCCGGTGCCGATCACGGCGATCGTGTCGATGGTCATTTGGGTTGCTCCTTCTTCGTTCCGTAGGACGGACTGCCAGTCCGTCCGCCGACCGTTCTGCGCCGTCGGATGAACGCGGACGATCCATGTCCATCATTCCCACATCATCGATTGATCGCTGATATGGAATCTCAGTGGAATCGTGATGTTATGCGAGGGCGTGAATCCGCCGTCGTAAACGGCGCGCAATTGGACCGTCCCGGAAACCGACGGACGAATACTACGCATGCTTATTGTCGATCCTTGCGAGACGACGCTTTCGACGCGCATTCCGAACTTTGGGTGAGGTTGGAGAATCATCGGGTCGAAGTATCCAACGACGCCTTTGGTCGTCTTCCACCAGCGAGCAATGATGACTACATGAAACGCCTCGACGTCCAATTCGCGCACGATCGCCGCGTATTCCTCCACAGGCTCACCATCGCCGGCATCACCAACTGCCCACGCGAAATCCGGGAGAATCCCAAACTCGACGTGCCCGGCGACGTCCGTGATTCGATGAGCGGGCGACGGGTTGCTCCAAATTCCACCGAGGCTTATTCGGCCGACAGTCTGCACCGAATCGCCTCCGATGACGATCGGCGTTCCGTTGATTGCGAGTCGTTCGGAAACGACTTCGAATCGACCTGCTGAAATGCTTGAATCGGGCTCGATCTTGATCGTTTTGATGTTGCCCGGTGAATACTCTGCGAACTGTCCCATCGCGCGGCCGATTTGACGCTGTTCCTTCAGGGCCGCGTACGTTATCACGCAAGCGGCTCCAACAACCATGACGGTCAAGGCGATGATTATGGTACGTGGATTCAACGGATTCACCATGAAGACTGTCCGACCCCATGCCTCGGACAGACTGGCCGTCCGTCGTACGTCTCAGTACGTCCCGCCTGCCGGGCGGGACGTGGAGCGCCGGGCGTCGCGTGCCGTAAATCGAGGTTCGCTCGTAGTACACCTTCAGCACTGAAACTGTGGGCAACGGGAGCCAGCGACCC
>JBBDNT010000289.1:0-10122 GCA_040877445.1 Planctomycetaceae bacterium | reverse complement strand
CGCTACGAGCGTCCGGGTCGCTTCGTCACGCGTCCATGATCGGACGAGGCGGACCCACAAGATCAAACTTGACGAGGTAGTAGTAGAAGGCTTCATCATTCGGCAGTTCATCAGGCCGGCCGCGGTGTCACGTGAAACGTCAAGGTTTTGGAACCCGCCCTCCCGCTCACCAGGTCCATTCCGGCAGAATGGACCTACTACCGCCGCTCGACCAGCATCGCGACCGCGTTGCCGCCGCCGAGGCACAGGCTGGCGATGCCGCGCTTCAGGTTGCGCCGGGCGAGCGTTGCCAGCAGAGTGACCAGCACCCGCGCGCCGCTCGCGCCGATCGGATGGCCGAGCGAGATGCCTCCGCCATGCACGTTCACCTTCGCCGGGTCGAGTTCCAGCCGGCGGATGCACGCCAGCATCTGCGCCGCGAAGGCTTCGTTGATCTCGAACAGGTCGACGTCGTCCGCCTTCAAGCCCGCCTTGTCGAGCACGCCGCGCACCGCGGCGACCGGCGCGATGAACAAGTCCCGCGGCTCGCCGCCGCTGGTGTGCGCCGCGACGATGCGGGCTTTCCACGGAGCGTTCGCCTTCGCGGCGAGTTCCGCGTTCGCGACGACGACCGCCGCCGCTCCGTCGCTGAGCGTCGAGGCGTTCCCCGCCGTGACCGTTCCTTCCTTCTCGAAGGCGGGACGCAGCTTCGCGAGCGCTTCGAGCGTGGTGTCGCCGCGCGGGCCTTCGTCCTGCGCGACCTGGATTTCCTCGCGCTTCGACTTCACGGTCACCGGCACGATTTCGTCGGCGAAGACGTTCTCCGCGATCGCCCGGGCGGCCCGCCGCTGGCTTTCGAGCGCGTAGCGGTCCTGGTCCTCGCGGGTGATGCCGTGCTCGCGGGCGGTGTACTCGGCGTGCGAGCCCATGTGGCAATCGTCGAAGGCGCACCACAGGCCGTCGGAGAGGAGCGTGTCCTTCAGTTCGACGTTGCCGAGCTTCCAGCCTTCGCGCGCCCCGAGCGCGACGTGCGGAGCGCGGGACATGCTCTCCATGCCCCCCGCGACGACGACCCGCGCGTCTCCCACGCGAACGGCCTGCGAGGCGAGCATCACCGCCTTCAGCCCGGAGCCGCAGACCTTGTTGACGGTGAGCGCCGCGACGCTCGGCGGCAGTCCCGCGGCGAGCGCCGCCTGCCGAGCCGGGGCTTGCCCCAGTCCCGCCGTGACGACGTTCCCCATGATGACCTCGTCGACTTCATCGGGGGCGACGGCGGCCCGCCGCAAGCTCTCGCGAATGGCGACCGCTCCGAGTTGGGGAGCGGAAAGAGAGCTCAACGCCCCGAGAAACCGCCCCACTGGAGTCCGCGCGCCGGCCAGAATGTAGGCATCGTGCATGAAACCGCCTCCTTGAAATAGCTATCCTTCCATTCTCACGCGGCCCCCGTCGCTCCGCAACCTGTGCCCGCCCGAAAGACAGGCAGGCCTCCCGGAAGCTCGGAGCAGCGGGAACGCCCTGCGTACTACGCCGCCGCGGATCGTTCGCTCGTCTTGCGGGGAAGGTGCACTCGAAACGTGCTGCCTTGGCCGGGGCCTTCGCTGGTCGCTTCGATCGTGCCGCCGTGGTCGGTGACGATGCGGTGGCTGATCGCCAGCCCCAGTCCCGTTCCCTTGCCGCTTTCCCGCCGCGTGAAGAACGGCTCGAACAGATGCTCGATGACCTCGGGCGTCATCCCGCAGCCGTCGTCGGCGAAGGTGAGGAGCGTCTCGTCCGTGCGCTCGGCGATGTCGATGCGGAGCTTGCCGTCGGCGGGCATCGCTTCGAGCGAATTGGCCACCAGGTTCAACACCACCTGCTTGATCTCCGGCCCGCTGACTTCAGCCCAGCAACTGCGGGCGGGGTCGAACTCGATGTTCCGGTCGCGGTACTTCCCCAGCCGCACCATCGTCAACACCTCCGAGACGATTCCCGCCAGGTCGTGCCGGCCGCGGGTCGTGTCCTGCGTGCGCGAGAAATCGAGCAGCCGGGCGGTGATGTCGCGGCAGCGAAACGATTCGGCCTGAATCATCCGCAGATATTCGCGGACGATCTCGGCCTCGGCGTCGTCGGCGCCGGAGAGCCATGCGGCCGACCGGCTTTCGATCGACTCGGCCGCCATCGCGATCGCCGATAGCGGATTGTTGATCTCGTGCGCGACGCCAGCGGCGAGAAAGCCGACCCCCGCCAATCGTTCCGAGCGCACGAGCTGCCGGCTGCGGTCGCGGACCTGCCGGTCGAGGTCGCGGCGAATCTCCTGGAAGCGGGCGGTCATCTTGTTGAACGACTCGGCCAGTTCGGCCATCTCGTCGCCCGTCTTGAGCTTCACGCGGTAATCGAAATCCCCCTGGGCGACGCGCGACGCGCCGCGATGCAGGATCCGCACGGGGACGAAAATCCAACGATAGCCGAAAACCGCGAGGCAGACGAACATGATCGCGGCGGCGACGCTCGTCCCCACGACCCAGCGGAACCGCGACTTGTACATTCGCCGGGAAAGGAGCAAGGCGCGGGTTTGGCCGTCGCCGGCGTCGGGCATCTGCTGCGCGAGCACTTCCAGGCGGACCAATTCCCACAGCATCCGCTGAATCGTCCGCTCGCGCTCGGTCGAGTTCGGTAGCGTGGCGTGCAAGGCTTTCAGTCGATTCAAACCGCCGTATATCTCGACCAGCAGCGCTTCGGCGACCGGCCGCCGCTGATTGGCGTCGGGCGTGGGAGGCTGGCGATCCAATCGCCCGTGGAAGTCCATCACCCCGTTCCGCGCCTTCGCGAGGGCGACCGCCAGATCTTCTTGTTGCACGCGGGCCGCGAGCGCGTCGCGGGGTTGAATGTCCAACGGCTCGAAGAGCGTGCCGATCGCGGCGGCGAGGTCCGCCCGGCGGGGGGCTTCGTTGAGCGCGAAGTCCAAATCATCGACCGCGTCGCGGTACCAGCGGAGTCCGAAGATCGCGTTCAGCGACAACGCAGCCAGCACCACCCCCACGAGCGACAGCCCGAGCATCAACTTGCGACGAATGCTGCGCGTGAACGGCACGAGAACCTCCCTGTTCGCCGAGCATTTTAGCCGCGGGAAGCGATCGCGAACAAGAGAAGTCGGCGTCATGGGGCGAGGGTGCGATAACCGCGCTTCAACGCGATGTCGACACGCCGGGAACGATCCTGATAGAATCGGCATGGGTCGGGAACTCCCTTGAGGTCACGATGAACAGCATCGCCGATCAATTGCCGCCGGATATCGCACGCCAGTTGCATCCGGCTCGCCGGAAGAACGAAGCGGGTTATTGGTCGGTCCGCGACCAACTCCTCTCGCAATACCGAGACCAGTGGATCGGATTCGCCGAAGGGAACGTCATCGCGGCCGGAAGCAGTCCCGTGACGGTGCTTCATGCGGCCGAGGCGTCGGGCCGTCATCCGTTCGTCGTTTGCGTGGGACGGGAAGACGAGCCTTCCAGAATTCGACGCGCCAGTTTCGCATACGACGCAAGCTATCCCGGCGAACCCTTGCCACTGTTGAGCGTCGAATTCCGAAGCGCCGAGGGATCTGCGGGAGTCGTCCTCGATCGAGTCGTCGCGGACACGGGAGCGGATGCGAGTGTCTTGCCATGGTCGGATTGTCGAGCGCTTCAACTGCATCCAAGCTTGGGGGTGCAAGGTCTGTTGACGGGAGTCGCGGGCAGTTCCGCCGCCACTCTCGCGTTCGCGATCTGGGCTGTGCTTGATCGGCGGGAATACCCGTGTCGGCTCCCGGCGGACTTTGTCGGCAACGAGCGCATTCTCGGCCGGGACGTTCTGAATCGAATGGACGTTCTCTTTCGCGGTCCCGCCGGTGAGGTCGTCGTTGATCCCTGATCCCGCGGACCGATCGGCGAAAGCGCCGCCGTAGCCCGCTCATCGCCGAGGATTCGACGCCTCAAGCCCTCGCGCGCAGCACCCGGGGCGACAGCAGCGCGATGCCGGCGGCGAAGGCGACGGCGACGAACAGCCCGATGGCGGGATGCCAGGCCGCCGCGCTCCACGCGACGCCCGCCGCCAGAAGCGCCGCCAGCGACAGCGCCCCCCACGCGAACCGCCAGGCCATCAGCAACTCGACGAACAACAGCGCGAACGCCCCCGCCAGCAGCCACCGCGACAGGCCGCTGCGGGCGATCGTCGCTTCGATCGCCTCCGCGTCGCGCGGCCGCACGTCGGTCGTGAACTCGAACGGAACGTCCGCCAGAACGTCCTCCCGCAACTCCCGCTCCGAAAGGGACGCGAGGTCGCTCTCGTTCGCGTCGACGTTCACCGCGAACCATTCCGAGACGCCCAGCGGCGGCCCGAGCCGCAATTCGTACATTCCTCGCCGATCGGTCGCGGCGTAGGCGGCGCGGACGAAGTTCTCCTCTTCGGCCGGCGCGATCGGCTCGCTCGACTTGTCCGGCCGGACCACGCTTGCCGGCATGTCGAACGTCCGCACGGCGAACGAGCGGTCGATCGGCTGCCCCACGACGAGCCGCCGCGACTGCCAGCGGTCCGACACGGCGTGCAGCACGATCTCGTGCATCAGCGGCGGGAAACTGGGCCACACCGGCCACGTCCCCCACGTGCGATCGACGGCGGTGGTGATCAGCATCGCCCGGCCCCGCCCCACCGGCTGGTCGACGATCGCCGCTCCGCCGTCGTCGAACCGCAGCACCACCCGCGCCGGGCCGCGCTCGGGGATGGCCGTCGCGAGATAACGGTCGGTGCGGCTGGTTTCGAGTCCCGCGTCGGGATTTCCCGCGAACGGACGGACGACGGGATGGTCGCGGTCGTCGACGTCGAACAGGAACCCGCCGCTTTCTTCCGGGGCGGACACCACGTCTCCCAGACGGCCCGGCAGCAGCCCCCGCTCCAACAGCACTTCGTTGTAGTTCTGCGCCCGCACCTGGCTGCCCATGCAGAACACCAGCCCGCCCCCCGCTTCGACGTAGGCTCGCAGCAGATCGGCCTCGCGGGGGGTGAGCATCGCTACGTCGCACAGGAAGACGCAGTCGTAGCGGGCGAGCGCCGTCGAGGGGAGTTCGCCTTCGGGAATCACGTGCGGGCGGATCATCCCCCGCGACTCCGATCCGCCCGACGATCCGCGCGAAGGGGGGGCGAGCGCCAATCGCACCAGCGACGTCGCATCGTCGAGCGGCCGCCCCGATTGCCTCCCGCTGACGAGCAGCACGTTGATCTCCTCCTTCACGGGCAGCGTCAGCCAGCGGCGATCGTCCGTCGGAAGCGAGTCTTCCGTCAGCCGCGCCTCCAACCGGTGCTCGCCTCCCAGCGGAAACGTGTGGGTGAAATCTTCCAGCCGTTCCGAATCGGGGTCGATCTGGATGTCGCGGCTGCCGATCAATCGGTCGTCGGCGTACAGCTCGAGCTGCCGGGACGCCGTCGCGACCGAGCCGAAGTTCCGCACCGTGACCCCGAGCATGATCGGCCGTCCGGCGGCGGCGAACGGCTCGTCCGCGGTGAAATCGGTGACGGCGACGTTGGCCGCGTTCGCCGCGCCGACGGGAACCAGCGCGAGCCGCGCGCGGCCGGCGATGCGTTCGAGCGCCCCCCGCAGCGACGTGCGGGCCGCCTGGTCGCGCGGCCTCCACAGGCGCCGCTGCATGTCGCCGATCAGGATCACCTCCTTGCGGGCGAGGTCGGGCGCTTTGGACAACGCCTCTTCGACCGCGGCGAGCGCGGCGGAGAGATCGCCCGGTTCGTCGGTCGATGCGAGCCGGTCGATCTCTTCGAGAACCAGCGCGCCGCGGTAGGCCGGCTCGCGGACGATCGCCGCGGGAGACGAGCCGGCGATCCGCACGAGGTTCAGCGCATCACCCGGACGGGCGGAGCGGGCGATCCCGCGGGCGATTTCGCGGCCGCGGTCGAAGGCGGTGCGGCCGTCGGAGGCGTGCCCCATGCTGAAGCTCGCGTCGAGCACGATGACGCGATGCGTCGGCGCGTCGGCGGCGAGCGGCCGCGCGATTCCTTCGAGATACGGCTGCGCCAACCCGAGCGCCGCGAGCACGAGAATCAGCACCCGCACCGCGAGCAACAACAGTTGCTCGAGCCGCACCCGCCGCGCGTTCTTCCGCACGGCGTTCATCAGGAACCGCATCGCCGCCCAGGGCGTCTCGCGGTAATTCCGGCGGTGCAGCAGATGAATGAGAATCGGCACTCCCGCCAGCAACAGCCCGCCGATCAGAAATCCGGGGCTGAGAAAGCCGAAGGCGAGGAGGGGTGACAGGGGACCGGGCATCGGTTCATTCTATGCGGTCCGGCGTCGGTTGTCCGCCTCACAACCACAAGTGCACGCGGTCGCGCAGCGTTTCCGGCAACCGCTTCTCGACGGCGCGGCGGATCTGCCGTTCGTGATAGCGCGTGCTGAAGTGCGACAGCACGATCAGTTCGTTCCGGAAGCGGTCCGCGCGGGCGAGGATGTCGTCCAGGTGCATGTGCCCGAACTTGTGGATCTTCTCCTTGCGGTGCTCCGGGCGGTAGAACGTCATCTCGGTGATCAGCACCTGCGCCTCGTAAACCGGCGGATAGCCGTCCAATCCGGGCGGGGCCGTGTCGCCCGTGTAGCACACCAGCGGCACGCGAATCTCGTGGCTGACTTCGTTCCCCGCCAGGCGGATGTCGCGAATCTGGTCTTGAGGGAGTCCCTGGTACTCCGGCTTGAGCTTCTTCCGCCGGTCCCACACCACGTAGCCGGCCGAAGCGATCGTGTGCTTCGTCTCGAACACGGTGACGAGGTGCTCGCGCGACAGCTCGAACTCGTCCCCCGGCTTCACGCCGATCAGTTCGCACGCCATCCGCCCGCGATCGAGCTTCTGCCAGACGTGCAGCATCCGCCAGACGTGATCGACGACCGACTCGGGCAGGTAGATCGTCGGCGGCTCCATCTTCATCATCCGCCGGCGGGCGACGTACACCGGCAGTGCCGCCAGGTGATCGAGGTGCGCGTGCGAGACGAAGAAGGTCGGCGTCCCCATGAACGACCACGGGCTGCCCCCCAGTTCGAACCCCAGCTTCAATTCCGGCACGCGCCAATAGCTTTGCACCGCGGCGCGGGAATACCCCTCGATGGTGAGCGCCTTGTGGGTCAGCGTGCGGACCGGCAGATTATCGACGGCGACCTCCGCCTCGCGCAATTCGAGCGGATCTTCGGGAGACTCGGCAGACGATTCGGCGGGAGCGGACATGACCGTGCATTATGGGAAGCAGCGAAGGAACTGCAAGCGGGATCTTCGGGCGGCAAGAGTGTGGGGCGTCGATCGTGCGCCCTCTTGTCCGGAAAAGTCCAAAGAGCCGCGCACGAAGTAAGCGGCCGACGCGGCCGTCCGTTCCACGAAGCCTGTGGCACCGGCCGGACGAGGGTGGGCGTTCTACTCGACTGCCCCGGAGGGGCGACGGAGTGTAGCCACGGGTGGAGCGGCGACCGCGAAGCAGTTCGTCGCGGAACCCGTGGTCGACGTCCCGCACAAGAAGAGATTCGCCCCGGGAGGGGCGAGGGAGCGATCGGCCCGACGCGCGACGGTCGCGTTGCTTCGGCGCCACTTCATCGACGAGATCCTCCTCCGCCCCTACCGCGGGTGCCCGGCTTCGGGAGCCAGGGCGCGTTCCATGAATTCCCGATACAATGCTCGGTACTCACGCTCCTCGGCATCGGTCGGCCGACTGAGCGTCGCCCGTTTCGTCTCCTCTTCGATCTGCACGTCCCGCAACTGGACCACGCGGTTGTTTATGAAGTCGATCCAATAGGCGTGGAAGTTTCCGGCGGGCACGACGGCGCTGATCGGATCCGCCGATTCGAACGGTGCGAGGACGCACGGAAAGCCCTCTCCCTTTCGCACGAGCGCGAGTGCGAAGGACGGATTCGTCGGCGCCATGCCCTCGCCGACCACCAACTCCCGCCGGCGACCGACGGGAGGTTCGACTTCGATACGAACATTGCCGGCGCGGTGCAAGGCGACGCGTCGATGCGCGGACAACTCCTCGGTACCGAACATCAGCAGCGCATGCGAATCCTCGCGAACGAAGCGTGGATGCAGAAGAAACACGAACTCACCCTTCACATCGGCGATCGGCGCGGCCTGTATCGATCGGCCAAGCAGAGCCAGATCAAGTTCGCGAACTTCACCGACGACTTCCCGCGGATCGCGCTCGCCCAATGGCTTCACCACGACCACCAGTCGCGGCACAGGCTCGATCTTCAGTCGAATCTTCGTCGTCCGTGGCTCGTCTCCTTTCGCCGCGGTCAGGTCGATGAGCGGACTGGACCCGGTGAACTCGCGCGACTGGCATTCGACTCGATACAATCCCGGCGGAACCTTCACGCTCAGCGGTATCTCCGGGGAAACCGTGTATCGGAAGTTCTCCAATCTGGCGCCGGTTCGGAGGATCTCGACGCGGACGGAATCCTCGGCCGGCTTTCCGTCGACTTGTGCCTCGATGTCGAGTTGCTGCATCACCACCGTCGCCGGATCGTACAACTCGATAGAACCTCGCGGCTGAACGATCTTCCCCCGATCGACCTGAATTCTACCAATGACGGGCGTCAGCCGTACGAATGCGCGACCGTTTTCGAAGTTCACGTACTGCACCTGGTATTCGCCATCGACCGGTTTCGGGATACCGTAATCGAAACCGGACAAACGCGGATCGGCGACACGGTGCTCTTGGGGAAGGCGGATGCTGGCGCACCGAAGGCTCCTCAGCTCGGCCTCCGGGTAGTGCTTCTTGATGTACTCTTCGAGAGAAACGGGGCCGGCCGGGGTCCACACTGCGAAGCTCACGACGGCCGGCGGCGGAACGAACACGTCGACGGCGTCGTCGATCCCGCCGGCCCCCGAAGAGGCGCCAATGCCGATGGCCAACACGATTCCCACCCCGATGCGATTTCGCATGACGGTTTCACTCGCTCTCGCAGAATTCAAGACGGAGTAACACTTTACCGGAGTGAAGCGGAGCGCTGGCGGTAGCGGAATTCGCAAGAATTCCGACCAATGCCCGATTGCTGGCCCATTACGGAATTCTTGCGAATTCCGCTACGACGTCCTCGCGCTCCGCCACTCGGGTAACGAGTTACGAGAAGCAAACGACACTCGACGCTTTGGCGCGCCGCGACTCAAACGATACGTCTGTTTCGTGCCGATGTTACCCGCCCCTGTCGAGGACGGCAAGTCGATCTGTTCGGTCGTCGCGACGGAATTCGCTCAACGGGTCGGACGACGCGCCGCCACCCAGGCCATCCAGCCGATGAACGCGGCGAAGGCGAATGCCGTGGCGATCGTCCATGGCCCCTCCTTCCAGCCCAGTATCTTCCCCGTCGCGAGCGACTCGTAGCCGGCGTACGCCAGGAACCCCGCGAACACGCCGAGCAGCGATTCCCCCGCGATCGCCCCCGAGGCGATCAGCACGCCCCGGCCGGTCGCGTCGTATCCCGCTCGCCGCGACCGCCGCGCGAGCAGGTGATGCACCACGCCGCCGAACAGGATCGGCACCGACAGCTTCGGCGGCAGATAGATGCCGACCGCCACCGGCATCACGTACAGCCGCACGGGAAAGCGGATCGCGGCGAGGATCTGGTCGGCGATCAGGATCGCCACGCCGATCGCCGCCCCCACGCCGATCATGTTCCAGGGAAGCGCGTCGCCGCTTCCGAACATTCCCTGCGTGAGTTTCGAAAACAGCACCGCCTGCGGCGCGGCCAGTTCGCTGCCGCCGATGCCCCCCGTGCCCGCGCGAATCGAACCTTCGTGCAACACCGTCAGCACCGGCGCGAGGACGAACGCGGCGACCGTCACGCCGATGATCTGCAAGATCTGCTGGCTCCGCGGCGACGCGCCGACGAGGTGCCCGGTCTTCAGATCGTTGCAGACGTCGCCCGAGGTGCAGGCCGTGCAGCAGACGATGCCCGCGATGCCGAGCGTGGCGGCGATCGCCGTCGTCGCCGCGATTTCCAGCAGTCCGAACCGCATGAAGAGATGCAGCAGCGCCCCCGCGCCGAGGACCGCGGTGATCGTCATTCCCGAGACGGGGCTGTTCGAGTTCCCCACCAGCCCCACGATGTAGCTCGCCACCGCCGTGAAGAAGAACGCCATCACGAGC
>JBBDNT010000288.1:11256-12105 GCA_040877445.1 Planctomycetaceae bacterium | reverse complement strand
CGACTGCCGACTGCCGACTGCCGACTGCCGACCGCCATGCGAAACCTCTGCCTCACGCTCGCTCGAATGTGCCTCGCCGGCTGGGTGGGGGGGGCGGTGTTGTTCGTCGTCACCAGCGTGCGCGAGCAAGTCGCGCCCGATTTCGATCAGGCGACGCGCGCGGCGCTGGCCCTCGTGCGGTTCCCCTCCTATTACCTGTTCGGCTTCGCGCTGATCGCCGCGGCGCTCCCGTTGGCCTTCGCGGGAATGCCTTCCGATCGGTTCGGTCGGCGGCGATGGCTCTGCTGCGGATCGATCGCCGCCGCGTTGATCGTGATGACGATCGACTACGCGAGCGTGTATCTGCCGCTGGCGGAAATGATGAAGCAGCCCCCGGGATTGCGACCGGCGACGTTCCGGGCTTATCACGCGGCGTCTGTGTACATAAATATCGTTCATGTCGGTTTCGGTTTCGCCGCGGCGGGAATCGCCTGTTGGCCTGTTCCAATCCGCGGCGAGTCGTTATAATCCTCCGGATGCGGCGAGGGAGCCTCGATGTCGGGGCCGCCGCGGAAGACGCTAGCTGCAGGAACGGGCGGAATGGCTGAAGGCACGATCAAGAAGTTGACGGACAAGGGCTTCGGGTTCATCGACATCGGTGGCGGGAAGGATCTCTTCTTCCACATGTCGAATCTCGAAGGCGTCCACTACGACGACCTCCAGGAGGGACAGCGGGTCACGTTCACCGAAGGCCGCGGCCCCAAGGGACCGCGGGCCGAGAACGTGCGGGTCGCCTGACGATCCACGCGAACGCGAGAAGCCGGCGAGAGCATTCGTCGGCTTCCCGCATTCACCAACACGACTCGGGGC
>JBBDNT010000288.1:0-11246 GCA_040877445.1 Planctomycetaceae bacterium | reverse complement strand
CCCCGGACGCCGTTGGCGTCCGGGGCGCCGTCCTCCGTTCCGATGCGCTCTTTCGCCGAATTGGCCGCCTCGCGCCGCGAGTGGATCGAGCATGTCTTGCGTCCGTGGTGCGCGCGGGCCGAGCGCCGCGAACTCGAGCGGGCGGAACTCGACTGGGCCGACATCGCCGGCCGCGTCGATCCGCAGGCGACCCTCTGGTTCTGGGCTTGGGGACGTTTTCCCGCGCTCGTTCACGAAGGCATCGCCGGAGTCGACGAGACCGTTTCGGTGCGCCTCCGACTGCGCGACGGATCGACCGTCGCCGGCTATCCCGACAATCGGCTCACGCGCGCCGGCCGCCTCGTGCTGCTCACCGATGCGGGCGAATCCGAGCCGATCTCCATCGACGACATCGCGGGGGTGGAGAAGGTCGGTGGATGATCGAGGCGCGTGATCCGATCCTGCGCCTTCCGCGAAACCGCAAGCGTGAAGGGCGCCCGGTGAAAGTCGGTTATTTGCCCGGAGGATTTTCCGCGCCGCGCAGCCGCTCCATCGCGCGGGCCGGGACGATCGGGGCGATCCACACGAACGGCCGGCCTTCCTCGTCCACGCGGATGTCGCGGCTCAACTTCGCCGGCGCGGTGATCGACCGCAGCAGCAGGCTCCATGTCGTCCGCTGCCGTGGAAAAGTCACCAGCAACTGGTCCACGTCGACGTCGATCGCCGCGGCGCGGAAGCGGTCGATCCGCACCGGCACGTCGGTCCGTTCCGACATGGCCGCCAGCACGTCGGTGAACCGCGCCTCCTCGAACCCCGCCGTCACGAACTCGTACAGCTTCGGGGCGACGAGCGCGGGGCGAACCTTCGCCGGCCAGCCGACCGGCCACACGTCGGTCGTTTTGGTCAACGGCTCGATCGTCAGTTCGATGTCTCCCCGGGGGGTCCGCAGCGGGCGGAAGCCGAGGCCGAAATCGTTCAGCAGCAGCGCGAGGGCCGTCCCGCGGCTGAACCCGCTCACTTCCTGCCGCACCGCGAGTTCGGAACCGTACTGCTCGGCGAGCCAGTCGCGGGCGGCGGTCGAGAGCCGCACGGGGTGCTCGTCGGGAATGCCGAGCCGGCCGAGCGATTCCTCCAGCGGCTTCCCTTCGACCTCGTTCTCGACGATGGCGGTCAACCCGCGCGACAACTGCGAGAACTGCGCTTGGGAGAGCCCCCACATCGGCTGTCCCTCGGGCGCGCCCTGCGCGCCGTAGGTCTTCAATTCGTCGATCCACTCGCCGAGCTTGGCGGAGTCCCCCGGTCCGAACGACCGGCCGTTCACGCCGATCTTTCCGTCCCGCCCGAGATACGCCGTCACCACGACCTGCCGCAGCGTGCCCTGCGTCTTCTCCTCGACCCCCGGCTTGTCGCCGGGCAACGCGCGGCGGATGCGCAGTCCGATGCCGAGCTTGGCGAATTCCTGCTGCCATTGTTGAGCCGCGAGGCCGAGCGCGCCCTCGTCGGCGACGACTTCGATCGAGACGGTCGTCTTGTCGGCGGGATTGCTTTCCCCGGCGGCCGGCCGACCGCTCGTCGCGGGTGATTGGGGACGCGGTTGAGCGCGTGTTGCGCCGGGCGTCGTCTGCGGCGGCTTCACGATGTAGCTCTGCGCGGCGACCTCGGCGGCCGACGCGAACGTCGTCGCGTACCCGACGACGAGAACGGCGGCGATCGAACACCGTCGACGCCGCCGACCGCCCGCACGTTCCGATCGCGAGTCGTGTCGCATGAGACCGCCTTGACGGTTGGAGTCGGTTGGAGTCGCTGATTCGTCGCGGAAGCGGGATCGACCAGTCGACAAGGGAACGCCCGCGTCACTCCCCCCGCTGACGCGGGAGGCTCGCTCGTCTTCTTCGTGGGTCGTCTGCGTCGTCGATCCTATTCCATCCGAGCGCTGGTCGGCAATCCGAGATCATTCGAATCGCAGCAGCCCAAACGTTTCCGGGCGCGGCCGCACGCTCGATTCCTCCGTCCAACCGGCGACGCCGACGGCGGGCATCACGCGGACGAGGCCCAATCCCCACACGTGCCCCCGCATCGGCCGCTCGGGAACCAGTTCCTCCAGCGGGATCGCCGCCTCGAACCGCCAGCGTTCGCCGTCTTCGGCGGCGGCGACGTACCATTGCGGGTTCCACGAACGATCTTCCCAGCAGGCGTCCGACGTGAACCCCCGCTGATCGACCCCCAGCGAATAATAGGTCGCGTGATTGCGGTCGACGTCGAGATGAATCCGCAGCGAGTCGTGCCGCGACAGGTCCGCGTCGTGCGTGCGGCCCGCGTGCTCGGGAGGATCGGAAGGCAGTTCGGGATGCCGCGGAAAACTCCCGGCGACGTACAGGAACTCGCGATCGTAGGCCAACATCGCCAGTCCGCCGCGTTCGCCGGTCGTCTCCGCGTCATCCGCGGTGCGCAGCGGAATCTCCTTCGCCGCTTGCCAGCACTCGTCGGAGAGCAACCCGTCGAGCTTCGGCCGCGACGCGGCGCGACGGCAGACGCCGATGGCACGGGGGGGAACGTTGCGCGGCGCGAGCATCCACTCTTCGGCTTCGGCCGCGTGCCGCCATGGGCTTTCCGCATCGGAGCCGGCGAAGTGCCGGTGAATCTCCGCGACCGCCCGCGGCTGTCCCGCCTCGCGGAGCATGTTCGCCAGCGGGAACTGAATCCGCGGGCTGGCATACAGCGCGGGGGACTTCTCGCGGATCAGTTCGGCCATCTTCAGCGCGCGGGCGTGCCAGTCGCGAACCGCGCCCTGCCGCCACGTCGCACCGTGGCCGACCTGCAGCAATTCCTCCCGTTCGACCATCCCGAGCGGATCGAAGGCGACGCCGTGCAGCCGCGGATCGCGCCCCTGGCTTTGCAGTTGCGCGGCGACCAGCGAGCGCTGCAATTGTTGCAGGACCGATTCCTGCCGCACCACGATGTTTCGCCGATGGGCCTGCGTCCGCCGGGCGCGCTGCCACGCCGGCTCCTGCCCGCTCCAAAGTTGGAACAGCCAGCGCATCGTGTCGTGGCTGGCGGGTTGATCGGGATAGCGGCGGATCAGTTCGAGGGCGGCCGCCTCGGCGGCGTCCCATTCGGATCGCCGCCGGTGCTCGTGAACCAGCGCCGAGAGCGTGAGCGCCGCCTGTTCGGTCCCCATCCCGGCGAGGCTCGAATCGAGGTGCGCGAGCATCGTGTCCGCTTCGCCCGGCTCGCTCAGGAAGCGTTCGAAGATCGCCTCGAAGTTCCGTTGCTTGATCGCGAGCGCCTTCTGCGCTTCCAGCCGGGCGTCGTCGATCGGAAGCAATTCCCGCCGCGCCGCCGAGCCGGGGGCGAGCACCAGTCCGGCGAAGAACGTGCCGGCATGGTCGAGCACGTTCGCATCGGGGCGATTGGCGTCGAAGATCAACCGGTACGATTCGCTCTCCGCCGACCGTTCCCACGGCTCGGTCGCGCGCCCCGTTCCCGCATCCGGACCCGGTGGAAGCAACTTCGACGCTCCCGCCGCGGCGGCGATCCGCACCGGTCGGCCGAGCCGCGGCAGCAATTCGAACGGATCGATCCGCACCGACCCCATGCTGCCGGCGGGCAACCGCGCGAAGACCTTCCGCACCTGCCACGGATCGAGTCCCGCGAGTTCGCGATGGGCGATGAACCACGTCGGGTCGGCCGCCTGACGCACCGCTTGCAGCACCGCCTGATTGACGAGCCGCGTCGTCGCGTCGTCCGCGGGAGGCTGGTCGAGAATCACGATCTCCGGCCGCCACGTGCGGAGCGCGGCGACCAGTTGGCCGGGAAAGATTTCATTCAGCCGCCCTTCCGCACGGCGGTCCCAGTCGTCGAGGAGCTTCTCGCGATGCCGATCGAGTCCCGGCCGATCGACCGGAAACCGCCAACCGATCTCGCCGGCCGAGCCTCCCGCGGCGACGACCGCCTCTTCGAGATGCAAGTCGAGGTTCGAGTCGCCTTCGCCGTGGCCGACGTCGCGGCGGACCGGCAGCATGACGACGCCGCGGTAACCCTGCTCGGCCGATTCGCGCGCCAGCAGTTGGAACGACACGCGTTCCGGCCGGGTGTGAATCGCGAGCATCGCCGCCCGCCGCCCCCGGCCGCGGACCGCCTCCCACGTGCGTCCGCCGTCTTCGGTGTGCAGGATCGTCCCGAACGCGCCGACCGCGAGACCGGCGGTGTCGGAACCGAAGGCGATCGCGTGAATCGGCTGCGGCTGCCCGGTGTGTTGCGACACCCACGATTCGCCGCGATCGCGTGAGTGCCAGATCACGCTCCCCGGCGATCCGCCGATCCACACCAGGTCGCCCCGCGAGGCGACGGTTCGAAAGTCGGCCAGATCGCGCAGCGGCTCCGGCAGTTCGCGCGGCGGCGGCTCCCACGACACGCCTCCGTTCGACGTCCGCAGAACGAGCGAGCCGTCGCCGACCAGCCAGCCGCTGTCGTCGCGATTCAGGCTCACGCCGCGCAGGCCCCGAAGGCCGAGGTTCGCGACGCGGGGCCGCAGCAGCCTGCCCCGCGAATACAGCGAGACTTCACCCCCCAGCCCCACCATCACGCCGACTTCGGGACTGGTGAACGCCGCCCCGCGCCACGGCACGATCCGCTGGCCGGCGACTTCCTCCCACGTGCGGCCCCCGTCCTTCGTGACGAACGCGCCGGACGGTCGCTCGGCACTCGCCGACCCGACGGCGACGCCCTGCTCGAGATCGAAGAACCGGACCGACACGAACGTGGGGAACCGCTCGACGGGAAGCTGTTCCCAGTTCCGTCCGCCGTCCTTCGTGAACAGCAGCACGGCGGAATCGACCCGCGAGAACGACGTTGCCCCGCCCCCCGCGATCCAACCGACCTGATCGGTCAGGAAGCAGACGCTTCGCAGCGGCGCATCGACCGGCAGCGGCACGCGGGTCCACGTGCGGCCGCCGTCGACGCTGTTCCACGCGACGCCGCGATCGCCCACCGCCCACGCGGTCCGCGACCCGATGAGTTGCACGTCGTGCAGGTTCGCGTCGTCGGCGAGCGGAGCGGAATCGCCAAGGGCCGGCTCATCCAGCGGCTGGCCCTTCGCGACCGCGGGCGCGGCGAACTCGACTTGAACGGCGACGGCGATCGCGACGAGCAGCGGCCATTTCGCCACGCTGGTTCGCCAGGTGCTGCGAATGAAAGTCATGTCGGCGGCTCCCGGAATCCGGAGACGGGCGATGGACCGCGCCAGCGGGAACGCGAACCGCTGCGTGCGGAAGCCGCGACCGCGGCGCGATCGCGCGGACTGGTCCAGGCGCGAAGCGGCCCCCGCGCGCGGAAGGCGGATTCTAGCGAGATCCCCACGCACGGGAAGGGCGATCCGCCCCAAACACGTCCCGCATGCCGGGCCGGACGTGGAGCGCGGGGAAGCGCTTCCGGCAGCGGGCGGTTTGCTCGGACCCGACGGTCGCATCGCTCGGTTCTTCGATCAGCCGCAGCGGTCGGTGGACGGATCGGCAATCCGTCCTACTGGGCACGCGGTCGCGAAACCGCGAGCGGCCGGCGAAAGCGCGCACGCTGGCGTCCGGCGGGGCGGTCTGCTACGTTACGGCGCTCCGGAAGCCCCGTGACGGGGCCGTTCGCATCGTTCGTTCCGCTCGTCGGATTCAGCCGCCGTGATCACCGCGAAGCCGCAGGCCATTTCGGGGGTGAGCGCCCTCGAAGACAACCTCGTGATGCGCATTTATCCCTCGATCGCCGCGACCGGGTTGGGGCGCTTGCTGGGACGGGTGCTCGATTCGATCCCGCTGCGAATCAACGGCGTGAGGTTGTCGAACCTGCTGTTCGGGCTGCCTCTGGCGCCGCTGGCGTTGGGAATCTACGCGCTGCAGAAGATCGCGGGGGAAACGTATCACGTGACGACTCGCGCGGTCCGCGTGTGGGGGATGCAACTGGCCGCCCTGCGGATGCTGCGGGCCGACGTTCCACTGGCTTCGATCGCCCGGATCGACATCGAGCGATTGCCCGGGCAGGCGTTCTTCCACGCGGGAGATCTGGTTCTGCGGGGGGCGGACGGAAGCGAACTCGCCCGGCTGTCCGGCGTGCCTCGGCCCGACGTCTTCCGCCGCAACATCATCGAGGCCCGCGACGCCCGCGTGCAGACGGAAGCCTCGCTGGCGACGATCCACGCGCGGCAACCGGCCTGAGGGGGGCCGTTTCCGGATCGATCCTGGGACGTGTTCCTCCCCCCGCTGACGCGGGAGGCTCGCGGTCAGCGCGGGAGGCTCGCGGTCAGCGCGCGAAGGCTCGCGATCGCGCGCGATGCTCACGCGCCGACGCGTTCCTGGTACAGCCGCTCGATGTCGTCCACCGTGACGGTGATCTCCCGCGTGAAGCCGGTGTGCGACCGCTCGTAGTGGAGCCGGGCGGCCTTTTCCGGCTCGGCGTGCAGGGCGTGCGCGAGCCAGCGGCGATCTTCGTCGCTCAATTCGCCGACGGCGGGATCCCAGAAGGTGCGGGCCTCCATCACCAGGGCGTCCACCCGCGGATCGTATTTGTCGAGATTCGCCATCGAAGGAGATCCTGTGATTCCGCCGCCGCGCGTTGCCGAGTAGTTCGTTTCCGGCTCGAAGAATGGAACGGTAGCGGGAAGGGGCGGTGAAAATCAAGCGTCCGCCGACGCGCCGGTCGAGGCGCGAACGCCTTTCACGCGCCGCGAAACCGCAAGCGTGCGGGGAAGCGTCAGGGAGAGCCGACCTTTTCCGGCAGGTCGTCCCGTTCGGCATACGGGCGGACGGAGTAGTGCCAGCGGGTCCAGCGATCGAGCGCGATCTCCCGCCAGCGCTCGAGGGCCTGTCGCCGCTCGACGTCGTTCGCGTCCGCCGCGAGGCCGTCGTACGGGCTGGCGGGTAGGCCCACGCCTTGCGGTTTGCGGCTGAGAAAGCAGAGCGCGTTGTACGCTTCGACGTTGACGTCGACGTTCTGGTCCCGCAATCCCTTCAGCAACAAGGGAGCGAGTTCGAGATCGTCGGTGCGGCCCAGCGCCCAGATCGCGGTGAGCCGCACGCCGGGATCGGAGTGGCCGGCCAGTTCGACGAGCTTGTCCTTCCGTCCGACCAGTTCCTCCCGGTCCATATCGCGAACCGTGTCGACGATCGCCGCCTGCGCGGGAGCGATCCCGGCATCCCCTTTGGCAAGTTCGGCCAGCAGCACCTCGAACGGACCTGAGAGCTTCACCTGCTTGATCTTCCCGTCCTCGTCGACCTCGGCCATGCTGAGATCCTCGGGCAACCGGTCGCCCTTCAGCACCCCGCCGGCGACCGGATCGAGCACCGCTCGCGGGCCGAGCAGTTTCCGCGTGGACTGCGACAGAAACAGCACGCCGAACGAGGCGCTGATGATGCCGGATTCGAGTCCCTGCGTCGTGTCCCACCCGCCGTCGCGGCGTTGATTTCGGAGGAGATGGTTGGAGCCTTCGTCGTACCAGTCGCGATTGGCGATCTGCTGGAGATTGGCCAGGGCGGCCATCCGCTCGAGACCGTACAGATAATAGTTGGGCCAGCCGGGCGCGTTGCCCACGACGAAATCCCGATCCAGCCAGTTCAGGCCGGCGCGGATCGACTGATCGATCCGCACGAGCGGCGTGCGGACGCGCGGGGCGGGTTGCGCGGCAGGCGCCGGCTCGTCCGGCTTCTCTTCGGTTTCGACCGGCAGCGGTTCGAGCACGCCCCAGCGGATCCCCAGCCGCTTCTGCTTTTGCACCGGGGTTTCCTGCGGCGGAGGTTCGGGTTTGGGCGGCTCGGCGCGAACGAGCCCACCCGGCGCGGCGGGGTACAGGAACTGGCGGCAGATGTACAAGCAGCCGACTCCCGCCACGGTCATGCTGTGCGTCGTCGGGTAGCTCTCGCCGGGACGGTACTGGAACCCGCCGTTCGGGTTCTGCGGGCCGTTTCCGGCGATGGAAGACGTGCTCAGCCAGTTGGCGGCCCGATCCCAGACGTCGGCGCGAACATCCACTCCGGCCCGCTGCGCGGCCCACAACCCCAGCAGCGCGTACTGCGTGACGCTGAGGTCGCCCCCCCGCGCGCTGTTCCGCTCGTGCGGATAGTTCCACCCGCCGGCGTCGTTCTGGGCGGCGGCGATTTGCGCGGCGATCGCGCCGATCGCCTGGCGATACTTCACCGGGTCCGCCGCTTCGAACGCCATGATGTCGCACGCGGCTTCGTACCATCCGTGCCGGACGGCGGTGTACGATCCGCCGCTGAACTTGGCCTCGATCCGCACCAGCAGCGTCTGGACCACCGGATCGGTCGCGGGAACGCCCCCCTTCAGGATCGCGTAGGCGACCAATCCATCGCCGCTGGTGTCCGGCTCGCCGGGCCCCCGCGTCTTCAACAGGGCCACCGCCTTGTCGATCGCTTGCTTCACTTCCGGAGAATCCGGCGCGGCGGCGAATGCCGGGCCGCCGGCGGGCAGGCAAGCGAATCCGGCGACGACCGCGATCCGAAACAGCGTTCCGCCGAAGCATTGCGACCAAAGCCGGGAGCGCGTCGGTGCCATGAGAGCCGCCATCGTCGGAGGGGCGAGAAACGATCGAGCGGACGCACCGCGCCCGCCGGCCCGCACCGGCCATCGTAAGCCGCCCGCGCACGGGAGTCAACTTCCGTCTCGCCGTCTTGTTCGTCTCGACGAGGACGCGACTCGCCGCGTTCGCTGGGAGTTCGTCCGCGATTCTCCTATGATTCCCGTATCATGGATGACCTCACCCCCTGCCAACGGGCCGCGGTCGAGCATTTCCAGGGGCCGTTGCTCGTCCTCGCCGGACCCGGCTCCGGAAAGACCCGCGTCATCACCCGCCGCGTCGCCCGGCTGATCGAGCGCGGCGTCGATCCCCGCGCCATCCTCGCCATCACCTTCACCAACAAGGCGGCGGGGGAAATGGCCGAACGCGTCGCCACCCTCGTCCCCGGCTGCCGGGTGAACGTCGGCACGTTCCATCGCTTCTGCGCCAAGCTGCTTCGCATGCACGGCGAGGCGGTGGGGCTGCGCTCGAACTTCACCATCTACGACACCGCCGATCAGCAGCGGCTGGTCCGCCAGGTGTTGAACGACCTCAAGATCGATCCCGTCACCTACTCTCCCGCGACGGTCCTGCACCGTATCGGCCGGGCGAAGAACGATCTGGTCACCGCGGAGGACTTTGCCCGGCAGTTCCAGTCGCGGGTCGGCGATCACCGCGAGGCGGTCGTCGCGAAGGTCTTTCCCGAATACCAGCGGCGGTTGCTCGAAGCGAACGCGGTCGATTTCGACGACCTGCTGCTGCACGTCGCGGTGCTGCTGTCGGAAAACCCGGAACTCCGCGCCGGTCTCGACGAGCGTTACCGCTACATCCTCGTCGACGAGTACCAGGACACGAACGCCGCGCAGTACCGCATCGTCCAGGCGCTGTCGGTCGATCATCCCAATTTGTGCGCGACGGGCGATCCCGACCAGTCGATCTACGGGTGGCGCGGCGCGCGGATCGACAACATTCTCCGCTTCGAGCAGGACTTCCCCGCCGCCGCCGTCGTCCGCCTCGAAGAGAACTTTCGCAGCACGAAGTGCATTCTCCGCGCGGCGGACAGCCTGATTTCGCACAACCGCCTCCGCAAGCACAAGTCGCTCGTCACCGACAACGACGAAGGCGAGCCGGTCGAATTGCTGTGCTTCCAGAACGCCCGGCACGAATCGGAATCGATCGCCGAGGAAATCTTCCGCCGGCACGAAGCGGGGGAACGGAACTGGTCCGACTTCGCCGTCGTGTACCGCGTGAACGCCCTGTCGCGCGAGACCGAGCAGGCGCTCGCCCGGCGGCGAATTCCCTTCCAGGTCGCCTCCGGCTTCGCCTTCTACGACCGCGCCGAAGTCAAGGACGTGCTCGCCTATCTGCGGCTGATCGAGAACCCCGCCGACGCCGCCGCTTTTCTGCGGATCGTCAACACGCCGATTCGCGGCATCGGCAAGACCACGCAGGACCGGCTCGTGCAATGGGCCCGCGCGCGGCGGATCGGCCTGCTGGAAGCCGCCGCCCGCGCCGACGAACACCCCGAGTTGAAACGCCGCCCCGTCGCCGCGCTGCACAAGTTCTCCGCGATCATCGAGGAACTGTCGCGGCGCCGGCCCGACTCCATCGAGCAACTCGTCCGCGACGCGATCGAACTCAGCGAGTACACCCGCGGCTGGGACGACGACGCATCGGAGGTCGATCGGCAGCGGCTCGCCAACGTGCAGGAACTGGTCTCCGCCGCCCGCCAGTACGACGAAACCGCCGGAGAAGACGCCACCCTCGGCGGGTTCCTCGAAACGACCGCCCTCGTCAACGATCAGGACAATCTCGACGACTCCGCCGGCAAGGTCACGCTCCTCACGCTGCACTCCGCCAAGGGGCTCGAATTCCCCGTCGTGTTCATCGTCGGCGTCGAGCAGGGATTGATTCCGCACGAACGCTCGATCCAGCACGGCGACGCGCGCGAACTCGAAGAAGAGCGGCGGCTGCTGTTCGTCGGCATGACGCGGGCCGAGCAACGGCTCGCGCTGACGATGGCCGTCTCGCGCGACGTCCGCGGCCGCCCGATGCGGACCATTCCCAGCGACTTCGTCAGCGAGATGGAGTTGCGGTTCGTCGATCAGGCGGGAGTGCTCCCCGCCGGCTCGTCGGCGCGCGCGCACGACTGGCCCGACGACGCGCACGATCCGTCGCCGGAGGAGTTTCCCGAAACCGACGCCTCGGCCGCCGAATTCGGCAATGCGGATGCGACTCCGCGCTACGACGCCGGCGCGTCTCCCCACGCGTCGCGCGAGGCCGCGAGTCCGAAACCTCGGCTGATGACCGGGGCCGATCTGCTCAACGGCACGCGGACCGCGGTCGAGATCCCCGCGGCGTTCCACGTCGGCACGCTGGTCCGCCATCCGCGATACGGATTGGGAAAAGTCGTCGCGGCCTCCGGCGTGACGGCCCGCCGCACGGTCACCGTCGAATTCGAGACCGACGCCCGCCGACAGACCTTCGTCGCCGCGAAATCCCCGCTGCAGCCGATCGGCACGCGATAGGCGCGCGAGCGGTCCGGAATCCGTCATCGCCGACCGTTTCGTTTTTCTTTCCTGCCTTTTTCTGTTCACCCAATGCAGCCGAGGGGCCACGTGCTATCCCATCGTCCGTAGGATGGATTGGCAATCCGGGGGTGAGGCCTCGAACGTCGCCGGAAGTCGATCGCTCTACCGGCTCGCTTGCCGTT
>JBBDNT010000287.1:0-12132 GCA_040877445.1 Planctomycetaceae bacterium | reverse complement strand
TTCCGCTTCACCAGTTTGCTTGAAACGAACCATCATCGGTGGCAAAAGTCGAACTGAGTGTGCGTCCAGAAAGATGAGCCGGAGCGGCGTTCTGCATCCATTGACGGAGGGCGATCGTCGCGCGGCCGTCACATCTCGCGGACGAAATGCCCGCTCCGGCCGCCCGACTTCTCCGCCAGGCCGATCGGGCCGATCGTCAGGCCGCGGTCGATCGACTTGCACATGTCGTAGACGGTGAGGGCGGCGACGCTGACGGCGGTCAGGGCCTCCATCTCGACCCCGGTGCGGGCATGGACCGCGACCGTCGCTTCGATCCGGATCGTTCGCTCGTCGGCGATCTCCAAGGCGACTTCGACGCGATCGAGACCGAGCGGATGACAGAGCGGAATCAAATCGGCGGTGCGTTTCGCCGCCATGATCCCGGCGAGCCGCGCGACTTGCAACACGTCTCCCTTGGCGAGCGCGCGGTCGCGGATGACGGCGATCGTCTCGGGGGCGGCGTTCACGTAACCGACGGCCCGCGCGGCACGATCGCTGGCCGTCTTCCCCCCCACGTCCACCATGCGGGGAGCGCCGGATTCGTCGAAGTGGGTGAGGTCGGACATGATTCGAAAACCGGCGATCGCGTCGCGAAGATCGAGCAAGATCTTCGTCACCGAGAGCGCATTGTATCGCGAAACGCCTCACCGGGAAGGCCGATGCGCGTTCCAGCCGGCAGTGCGTCGGCGCTTCCAGAGGATGTAGCGAAGGTACGAGAGGATCCCAGCTCGGCGAAGCCGCAACCAAGTGCGAGTTTCGACGCAAAGACGCCAAGGGCCGCAAAGGTGCGCAAAGAGAACAAGCATGGCGAGCCTCCCGCGTCAGCGGGGGGAGGCAATCGAACCGCCAAGTCACGAAGAAACGAAGAACGAGTCCTCGAAGGCATTTCTCTTCGCGGCGCCATCGTTTCCCTTCCGCACTTTCTGCGCGGATTCGCGACCACGGATGACACCGATGGGCACGGATGCGATGACGATCCGTGCTGATCCGTGCCCATCCGTGGTGAAAATCCCGTCCTGGTTGCGGCCTCGGCCGCGCTGCGCGGGATCTTCCGAAGAAGGCCGCGAAGACGCACTCCGAGTTTCACGGGGTTCCACACGCAAGCCGGAATAGCCGAAATTGATTCATCGATGCGGTTCCAGTACGATCAACGCACCGGCATCCGTTGATTCGTGCGTGCGGGTGAAAGTCGGTTCGTCAACTCGGGGGGTGAAGGGTGATGCGCGTCGCGTCCGCTCTGCTTCTGCTGGTGGCGATCGCGCTGGTGTGGAGCGCCGCGTTCGGACAACGGCCGAACGAGACGGCGGCGAAGGGGACCGCGGCGGACACCGCCGCCGAGCCGGCGGCCCAGCGCGATTTCGAAGAGCGGGTCGCCCCCGTGCTGGCGACGCACTGCCTTGAATGTCATGGGACGACCGCGCCCAAGGCGGAACTCGATCTTTCGCGGAAACGGTCGGCGCTCGCTGGTGGAAAGAACGGCGAAGTCATCGCCCCGGGGGAGCCGGACGAAAGCCTGTTGTGGGAGCACGTCGACGCCGGCCGGATGCCGCCGCGAAGCCGCCCCGCGATGTCGGACGACGACAAGCGGATTCTGCGCGACTGGATCGCCGGCGGCGCGGAATGGCCCGAGGAGCATGCCGACATTTCGAGGTTCGTCCCCCGCCGCGGCGGATCGAACTGGGTGCGGCGGCTGACCGTGCCGGAGTACATCGAAACCGTGCGCGCGGCCGTGGGAGTCGATGTCGCTCGCGAGGCCCGCGAACTCCTGCCCCGCGAGGTGCGGGCCGACGGCTTCGGTAACACCGCCTACAATCTCACGGTCGATCTGCGGCACGTCGAGGCGCATGCGAAGCTCGCCGCGATCGTCGTGCGGCGGATGGACACGGCGGCGTTCGCGGCGCGATTCGCCCCGAGGGGTTCGTCGAGCGACGCGAACGACGACGCGCTCCGCGTAATCATCGCCGGCATGGGGCGACGAGTGCTCCGCGGTCCGCTGGAAGAGCACGAGATCGCGGCGTATCTGCGGTTGGCCGAAGCGGTCGGCAAGGAAGGCGGCGACGGGGCCGAAGCGCAGCGGTACGTCATCGAGGCGATGCTGCAATCGCCGCGGTTTCTGTATCGGATCGAAGATCGTCCGGGGGACCACGCGCTGTCGTCGCGGCTGAGTTACATCTTGTGGGGCGCGCCTCCGGATGAAGAACTGTCGCGGGCCGCCGACGCGGGCGAATTGTCCGAGCGGGACAACGTCGCGGCGCATGTGCGGCGGATGCTCGACGATCCGCGGGCGGTCGCGCAGTCGCGACGGTTCGTGTCGGAATGGCTGCACCTCGACCGTCTCGACTCGTTGCGGCCGGACCCCAAGCGGTTCCCGAAGTGGGATCCGCAGCTCGCCGGCGACATGCGGGAAGAGACGCTCGCGTACTTCGAGGAAGTCGCCTGGAACCGGGATCGCCCGCTTTCGGAACTGATGAACGCGCAGGTCACGTTCCTGACGCCGCGACTGGCGGAGCATTACGGCCTGCAACGCGCGGCTTCCGAACAGGCGAATCGAGGCGGCGCGGCCGACGCGCCGGCGCCGCGACTCGTGGGGCGTGCGACGCGCGATCTGCAAGCGTTCTATACGTTCGATGAAGGGAGCGGGACGACGGTCCGCGACGTCTCCGGAGCGGGAGAGCCGTTGGATCTCACCATCGAAACGCCGTCCGCCGTCGAGTGGCAAGGCGGACGACTGAAGGTGACCGGCTCGGCGCTGATCGCCACGGCCGGCCCGCCGACGCGGTTGATCGACGCCGTCACGCAGTCGCAGGAGATCACGCTCGAAGCGTGGGTCACGCCGGCGAATCGCGGGCAGAACGGCCCGGCCCGCATCCTCACGCTGTCGTCGGGAATCAGCCAGCGGAACTTCACGCTGGGGCAAGAGGCGAACAAGTACGAGGTCCGCTTCCGCACGCGGCGATCCAATCCCAACGGCCAGCCGTCGCTCGACGGGCCGACCAACATCCTCTACACGCGTCCCACACACATCGCGTACACGCGCGACGCGGCGGGCAAGGCCCTGTTGTATATCGACGGGACGGAGCAGGCGGCGGGCGAATCGCGCGGCGAGTTGTCGAACTGGGGTGGCGACTTTCGCTTGGCGCTGGCGAACGAGACTTCGGGCGACCGTTCCTGGAAGGGAACTTATCATCTCGTCGCCCTCTACAGCCGGGCGCTCACGCCGGACGAAGTGCGCGGCAACGCCCGCGGCCCGGCGCGTTACGATCTCTCGGCCGTTCCCGCGCGGGGCGGATTGCTCACGCAGGGAAGCACGCTGACGATCGGCGGGGACGACGCGTCCACGGTCGCGCGGGGGCTGTTCGTGCTGCACGAGTTGCTGTACAGTGGCGTCGACGACCCGCCCCCCTGCGTCGACACGACTCCCATTCCCGCCAAGCCGGGTTTGTCGCAACGGGAGATCGCCATGCAGCGGATCACCAACCAGGCCTGCGCCGCGTGCCACACGCGATTCGAGACGATCGCGCTCGGCCTCATGAAGTTCGACGGCGTCGGCGGCCATCACGAGCGGGACGAGCACGGCAACACCCTCCGCGACGACGGCGAGATACTCTTCCCGGGCGCGGATCGGGCGACGCCGTTTCAGTCATCGGCGGAGTTGATGGATCTGTTGTCGAACAGCGAACGGGTCGGGATGGGCATCACGCGGAAGGCGACGCAGTTCGCGCTCGGCCGACCGCTGACCGACGCCGACGAGCCGGCCTTGCGGGCGATCCACGCCGCCGCCCGCGAGCAGGGCGGAACCTATCGCGGCCTGATGACGGCGATCGTGATGAGCGATCTCGTGCGCACCACAGCCGCCGACGAAGCGACCGCCAACGATCGAACCTCGAACTGACGGAAACGAAGATGCCGAACCGACCCATCACCCGCCGCACGGTCCTCAAGGGAATCGGGGGCGTGACCATCGGGCTGCCGCTGTTGGAGGAGATGCTCTTCTCGACCGCCGATTCCGCGACCGCCCATGCGGCGACGGGGAGCGACGCGGCGAATTCCGACGTGCCGGTGCGGGCCTTCAACGTCTTCTTCGGGCTGGGCATTCCCGCTCCGCTGCAGACGGAAGGGTTCGCGGGCGTGCTCGAACCGCTGAAGCCCCTCGCCGACAAGCTGCTCATCCTGCGGAACGTCGACCAGGTGCGCGGCGACCTGCCGGGGATCAACGCGCACTACGACGGCTCGACCGCGGCCTTCACCGCCGAGCCGCCGCAGGGAACCGCCCGCGCCGGAGGTCCGTCGATCGATCAGGTGGTCCGCCTGGCGCACTATCCGCGGGGGTTGCCCCCCGGCATGGTCCCGACGATCGTCGCCGGCACCTTTTTCCGCCGCGACCGGGTCAGCCGCCATTCGAAGTGCTTCAACAAGGACGGCACCGTCGCCGCGCCGATGCAGGAAACGCCCCGCGAGTTGTTCGGCCGCCTCTTCGGCGAGATCGATTCCGACGATGATCCGCGGCGGCAGCGTTTGCGGCGGAGCGTGCTCGATTCCGTCGTCGAGCAGGCGCGGTTCTATACCGGCGACGGGTCGCCGCTGGGGGCGGAATCGAAAGTTCGCCTGGCCGATCATCTCGAGCGCATCCGCGAGTACGAACAGCGGGCATTCCAGATGGACGAGAAATCGCCCCGTCGGCGAAGCGCCCCCAGTCCTCCGCCGGAATCGACGATCCCCCACGGCGGCGTCGCCGATCCCGGCGGCGAAGGAATCGACATCACGCTCGAAGACCTGGTGGGCGAGTGGCGGTTGTTGGCGGACTTGTACGCGCTCGCCATTCAGATGGACCGCGTGCGGTTCGGTTCACTGACGTTTCTCGCGGCGGGCGAGCGGATTCGACTCAAGGGAAAATACGAGTACGCCGGCCGCACGGTGTTCGAGTTCGACGACGCCGCCCAGCGGAAGTCCGGCGGGTCGAACGGGTGCAGCCACGAGTGGTGGCACGCCTTCAACGAAAAGAAGACGAACGAGCAACTCCGAGCCCACGCCCATCTGAAAATGCGGGAAATCGCGTACTTCTTAAGCCGGCTGGACGACGCGAACTCCCGCGAGGCCAACGGCCGGACGATCCTCGAGAACTCGATGATCACCATCTCCACCGAATCGGGAGACGGCCGCCACAACGACGTGAAGCGCGAGCTTTCCGGCGTGTTCCACGCGATCAGCGGGGCGAACGGCCGCTTCAAGACCGGCGAAACGCTCGACGTGAAGGCCGAGGGGATCGACCTTTACAACACGATGCTCGCCGCGATGGGCGCGACCGATCGGCTGGGACCGGCGAACCGTGCCGGCCGCTCGATCGACGCGATCCGCATGTGACGAGGCGGCGAAATCGTCGGGGCGGCTCAAGGCTCATCGACACGAGAACGACGAACGAACGCGATGGCGGGCGCGTCCCGCACGACATCACATTCGAAAGGCGCGATCATGATGCCGCGGCGCGACATGACCAAGCGCTGCCCGGGCACGCTCGCCCGGCGGGCCTTCCTTCAGTTCGGGCTGGCCGGCTGGAGCGCGTTATCGCTGCCGGATCTGCTTCGCGGCCAGGCCCGCGCGGCCGCGGCGGGCGGGCCGGTCTCGCGCGAAAAGTCGATGATCGTCGTCTGGCTGTGGGGCGGTCCCAGCCACATGGAGACGTTCGACCTCAAGCCCGAGGCCCCCGCCGAGTATCGCGGCGAGTTCCACCCCATCCCGACGAACGTGCCGGGAATGGAAATCGGCGAGCACCTTCCCCGCCTGGCCCGCCTGGGAGACAAGTTCGCGCTGATCCGCTCCTGCCATCACGACAGTCCCGGCCACATGAACAGCACGCACACCGTGCTGACCGCCTACCCGGGCCAGCCGGTGGAAGTCCCTCCGAACCTTCCGAAGCATCCCGATTGCTGGGCCGTTCTGGCGAAGATGCTCGCCGCGCGCGGGGCCGGCGTGCCGACCTACGCGGCCCTCCCCCGCAAGCTGAGGCATATCGGCTCGGCCTATCTGGGAAGCGGGTTCGAGCCGTTCGTCGTCACCGGCGACCCCAACGCGAACGAGTTCCAGGTGCCCAACCTCGCGCTCAACGGCGTCACGCGGCCGCGGTTCGACGAACGGCTCGACTTGCTCGCGCAGTTCGACACGTTGCGGCGCGAAACCGACACCGCGCGAACGATGGCCACGATCGACGAGTACAACCACAAGGCGGTTTCGCTGCTGACCGGCGACGCCGCCCGCCGGGCGTTCGACCTCGATCGCGAAGACCCTCGCATCCGCGAGCGTTACGGCCGGCACGAAGTCGGCCAGCGGTGCCTGCTGGCGCGGCGGCTGGTCGAAGCGGGCGTGCGGCTGGTGACGGTCGATTTCCCCTGCGTCCCCGGCCAGAAGGCGTTCAGTTGGGACGACCACGCCGCCGTGTGGAACATCTTCGAGCAGATGAAGATCCGCCTGCCGGTGTTGGACCAGGTCGTCTCGGCGCTCATCGAAGACCTTTACGAGCGCGGCCTCGATCGCGACGTGATGCTGGTGGTGATGGGCGAGATGTCGCACACACCGCGACTCAGCGACAACAACGGGCAACCGGGACGCGAGCACTGGGCGCGGTCGATGTCGCTGTTGATGTCCGGCGGCGGCCTGCGCACCGGCCAGGTCGTGGGCGCCACCGACTCCAAGGGGGAAGAGCCGATCGAACGCCCGGTCACCCCCAACGAAGTGAAGGCCACCTGGTACCGGCACCTGGGCGTCCCGCTGGACACGCACCTCCTCGACCACTTCGGCCGCCCGACCCCCATCCTCCCCGACGGCGAACCGATCCGCGAGTTGATGTAGCACATCGTCCGGATGGAATTTCGGCAACACTTCACCGGAGTGGCGTGGCGGGTAGGACGAACTTCAGTTCGTCGCGCCCGCCATCGCACACCGAACTCCCGACGCGAAAACACCATCGATCGACATCGGCGAGAATCCGCGGAGCTTTTCCGAGTGCCGGGGGCGCGGGCTTCGCACGGCGAACTGAAGTTCGCCCTACGAAGGCCGCCGCGTCGAACCCGGCCCATTCTGGATTCTCGCCCCGCCGGCGCGAGGGCAGGCACTGTGCAGGAGTGACGGAAAGCGCCTGCGCGGGAATGCGTCGTCACGGCACCACGTTCAAACCCGTCGCGCCTTCCCACCAGAGATGGTTCTTCGACGGGATGAACGTCATTCGTTGGGCCGGAGTATGAAGCGGCTCGGTGCCGGGCGTCGTCTGCCGCCAGATTTCCGCCTTCCGGTTCCCCAGTCCGCGGAGCAGATACATCCCCTTGGATTCATCGTAGGTGATCTGGTCGGCGCGGGCGTGGAACTCGCGGCCTTCGAGCTGCGCGTTGCCGCTGGCGAACAGCTCGAGGTAGGCGGGTTGCTCGGGCGTCTCTTCGCGCTGGGTGAAGCGGAGGCTGTCGCAACGGAGCCAACCGCCGTCGCGGGGAAGGTGATCGACGTCGATCGTCGAGTCCGGCCGATCGACCGGTCCGTAAACGACTTCGACGCGGTCGTGGAAGGTGGTGTGCTTGTCGTGCAAGTTGCCCGTGGTGCGGCCGGCGAAGTCGATCCGCATGTATTCCCACTCGGAGGATTCGGCGTCCCGCGGCCGGTTCGCCTGCGCGGTCGAACCGGGGCCGAGCGCGGCGCGGCGGCCGCCTCCCCGCGACCAGGCGACGATCTCCCCCGGTCCGCGGGCGTCGGTGTCGCCGGACTGCTGGTGGATCGTCAGTTCCCAGAACCGCCCGCGGCGAATGCCGACGAGCCGGCTTTCCTCGTAGGCGAGGCTGTCGAACACCACGCCGTCGCGGCAGATGACCCGCTCGATCTGCGGGTCTTCATCGTGCTGCCGTTCTTCTTCGCCGCTGAAATCGACGCGGCGGTCGAAATAGACCTCCATCTCCTCGCACCGCATGCGGTTGTCCTTGTTGACGGTGCGGACCTGCCCGCGGAACAGGGCCAGCTTGCCGTCGAAGGTCATCGTCTCCTTCCACCAGATGTCGAGGATTTCCGGCTGGGCGAGTTCACGCCCTTCGAGCGTGCGCTCGACGGGCATCTGCAGCAGTCCCGCCCCGTCGACCCACATCCGGTTCGCGCCGCGGTCGAGGTGGATCTCCGGCCCCTCGATGTGCATCCGCGGGTCGCGAACGTGCGCCGGCTTGCCGTAGACGTGGACCAGCTCCTGGTTCTCGGCCTTGTTCACGAAGTGCACGCGATCGCCGGTGAGGCGGCGCGGCTCCTGGTTCGGGCCGAGCTTCTGCCGGACGTTGACGTTCCCCTCGGTCCACAGTTCGGCGACCTGCGACTCGCCGGTCTCGGGGTTCTCGACGACGCGCACGCGAATCAGGTCGGCGATGACCTCGACCGGCTCCTGCGGTCCCTCGTCGTCGTTGGAACCGAACGAGCGCCGGCGACGCGGCGCGCTCTCGGTCGTTTCGGCGGAACCGGTCGCGGGGACCGAAGCGGTCCCCGGCAGCGGATCGTTCACGGCCGCCATGGCCTGAGGCGGGGAGGATCGAGTACCGAGTACCGAGTACTGAGTACTCCCTCCCCTTCGCGTCGTACTCGCGTCCGCATCCCCCGGAAACCGTCCCACCGCCGGGACCAGTCGGTCGCGCGGTTCGCGGTCGACGGCGGGGAGCGCGCGCGGCATGATCGGCGACGCCGCCTCCTCGAACCAGACTTCGAGCCGCGGCGTCTGGGCAACGAGTTGCGGGCTGGCGATCGCCACCTGTTCGATGGCGAGCGCCCTCACCGGCTTGAAATCTTCGGCGCCGGGAGGCCGACGCGAACGCCGCGACTCCGGCGCCTCGTCCGGCGCCGCGCCGTTCGCGTCGAACGGATCGGCCGGCGGAGAGTCCGCGAGTTCCGGCGGCCCGGCCGATTCGACCGGCTCGACTTTCCGCAGCCACAGGCGGATGAACTCGGCCGCCATCCCGACGAGTTCGCGGGGCTGCTTGAGGATCGCCCGCTCCTGGAGTTCGATGATCGTCAGCCCGGTCTCGGCCTCGGGGAACACGCGGGCCTGCTTGTGCCACTGGGCCGCCAGTTCGACTTCCCCCGTCTCGACGTCGTGATATCGCAGCCAACCCGCGCCGCGGCAGACCGTCGCCTCGACCTCGCCTTCCTCGTCGTGGACGAGCGTGATTTCGGGCGAGCGGATCACGCTGCCCGCGCGCAGCACCCGCACCGTGCGCTCGTCCTTGAGGACCACGACGCGGCGGTCGGCGTCGTAGTCGAGGAAGCTCATCGTGGCGTCGAGGTCGTTGGCCTCGGAGACGAGGTGCACGAGCTTCCCTTCCGCCGTCAGTTGTTGGAAGGCGAGACGGCTTTCGACGTTCGAGAAACGTCCCGGGCGCTTCGCCACGGGGCGCTCGTCGGCAGCCCCGTTCGCGATCGTCGGGACGCGCGGCTCGTCGTCCGCGCCGGTCGGCGAATCATCCGCTTCCTGCGGCTTGAACAGCAGCGTGAGCCGATCGCAGGCGAGCGAGTCGTTCTGCTCGGGGAGTTCCGCGAGGGGGATATGGGCGAGGGGATCGTCGGGGACGTCGATGTCGGGAACCGGCGTCGTGGGACGGCGGACGTGTACGTTCTTCTCGAAGATCGCCTTGTGCTGTTCGACGAAATACTCGAACGGGCCGGCGCTCGTGACGTACACCCGCTCCGGCTCCTTCTTCGCGCCGCTTGCGGTTTCGTTCCGGTCCTCTCCCAATGGAACGGCGCGCGCGACCTCCTCGGAGTCCTGATCGTCCTCGTCCCGCTCGCCCACGAGGTTCATCGTCACGTCGCGGCGAAGGCGCACGCTGCGCACGCCCGAGACGGCGAGGCTGTCGTGGGGATCGACCTTCCCCGCGGGGACGAGTTCGATCTGCATCCCGTCACCGTCGCCGGTGTGCGGGCCGTACGCGAAGCGGAGACGATTGTCGCTCCAGATTCGCATCGCCGATTCGTTGTACCAGAAGTTGGGCGCCTCGATCCACAGTCCGTCGGGACCGGTGATGGTGACGTCCTTCTCGAACGCGCCCGCGATCACCCGCCCGGGATTGTTCGTGATCTCGAACTTGGAATGGAACCGGATGTAAGCCGAGTCGCAGACGACGGTGATCGGAGGCTCGTCGTCCGCCTTCCCTTCCTGCAGCCAGATGATGGCGAACGGACTGAACCGCACCGCCTGCCCGTCGTCTTCCCGGTCCCATTCCTGGAAGTAGACGAACGCCTCTTTCGTCCGCAACTGGTACCGCGCGTTCGCCGTCCACGGCTGGGCGGCGAGATGCCGCTCCGCCATCCGCCGCGATTCGATCGGCGGGACGAGCACCACTCGATCGCAGATCGTCGGCCCCTCGCTCGCCAGGCTGGGGGGCGCGACCCACGGGCACACCGTCACCGTGTACAGCCAGTACGCCGAGGTCAACAGGACCGCGGTCGCGAGCGTCACGACGAATCGGGTGCGGGAATTCACGGGGAGTTACGAGTTACGAGTTACGAGTGACGAGTTACGAGTTACGGGTGGCGAGTTATGGGCGGCGGGTTCCGGGGGGCGCGAAACCGCAAGCGTTCCGGAACTGTCGATCCGACCTCATCTGGTGCTCCACACAGTGCGCGTCATCCGCGATCCGCCATCCGTTCGTCGCGAGGCATCAGGCCGATCACGTCGGTGATGTCGATCAGCCCGACCGGCCGCCCGGCGTCATCGACCACCGGCAACTCGCTGACCTTTCGCGCCGAGAGCAGTTCGACCGCTTCGAGCAGCGGCGCGTCGGGCGAGATCGTCAGCGGGCCGGCGGTCATCACCGCGGAAATCGGCCCGTCCAGCCGAGTCTCTTCCCGCCGCTCGAACAGCCGGGCGAGATCGCTGTCGGTGAACAAGCCGGTGAGCCGCCCGTCGCCGTCGGTGAGCATCACCGCCCCGGTGCGGCGGCCCGGTTTGCTCAGCGTGACGAACACCTCGCGGATCGGCGTTTCGTCGCGGGCGATCCGCAACTCCTCTCCCGCCCGCATCACCTCGCGGACGTGCGACAATCGTCGGCCGAGACTGCCCCCCGGATGAAACACCGCGAACTGCTGCGGCGTGAACCCCTTGAGTTTCGCCAACACGAGGGCCAATGCATCGCCGACGGCGAGCATCGCGGTGGTGCTGGTCGACGGCGCGAGGCCGTAGGGGCCGGCTTCCTGAAGACGGCCAAGCGCGATCACCGCGTCCGCTTCCCGGCCGAGCGTGCTCCGTTCGCTCGCGGTGATCGCCACGACCGGCGTCTCGAACCGGCGGACGATCGGCAGCAACCGGCAGACCTCTTCCGTTTCGCCGCTGTTCGACAAGGCGAGCAACACGTCTTCGCGATGGACGCAGCCGAGATCGCCGTGCACCGCCTCGGCCGGGTGCAGGAAGTGCGCCGGCGTGCCGGTCGAGGCGAGCGTGGCGGCGATCTTGCGGCCGATCAATCCCGCCTTGCCCATCCCGCAGACGATGGTCGAACCGGTCGCGCCGCGGATCAGCTCGATCGCCGCGCAGAAGGACGCGTCGAGTCGATCGGCGACGCTCAGCAGCGCGTCCCCCTCGTGGCGAATGATGGCCCGGGCCTCGCGCAATTGCTCGAACTGCGAGAAGGGAACGAGACGGCGCTCGGCGGGCAAACTCATCGGCGGGTCATCCCTGACGCACGACCGGAGGAAAAACGCTGGACGGCTTCGCGAAATCGAGCAGCGCGTCGACCCGGCTCGCGGCGGCCGAAAGGGGCGGAAGTATAGCTCTATCGCGAAATCCGGTCAATCCGGATCCGCGAGGCATACGACCTCGTAACTCTCTTCCAGAACACAGGTTGCGACAAGCGACGCGGTCTTCCGGTCGGCATGTTCTGCAGGGCCGATCGGCGCGCGCCGTCGCCCCGCATATCGAGATATCGACACGATCGGGGGGTTCTCGCGAAAAAAGACATCGGTCGGCGGCCGCCGCGAGCCTCCCGCGTCAGAGATCGTCCGGCTTTAAGTGATTGTGTGAACGCGGGTTGGACGGCGATCTTCCGTCGCAGGCTTCGTCCCGGGGGTGGCTGGGGTCGATCCGCCGCA
>JBBDNT010000286.1:4749-12132 GCA_040877445.1 Planctomycetaceae bacterium | reverse complement strand
TGTTCGATTCATGCCCGAACAGAAGCACGCGAAGGCCGCGAAGACGCAATCAAGAGGTTCACGCGAACCCTCCCCCCTCGGCAGTCGTGGCATGCTTCCACACCTTCCCTCATCATGAGAAACGAGGGCGCGGGGCAGGAAATGAGACAGCGCGTCAGAGCGACATGAATCGCGATCTCGAACGAGCGCGAAACCAGTCGAAGTCAGAGCAACGACATGCACTTGATCGAAGCGATCGTCCGCAATCCAGTGAAGGTGACGGTGGGGGTCCTGCTGGTCGCCCTGTTCGGGATCATCGCGCTGCTCGACATGCCCAAGCAGCTCACTCCCGAGGTCGAGACGCCGACGCTCACCATCGAGACCCGCTGGCCCGGCGCGAGTCCGCAGGAAGTCGAGCGGGAGATCGTCCACGAGCAGGAGGAGCAGCTCAAGAGCGTCGAGGGCATCACCAAGATGACCTCCGAGAGCCTCGACTCGACGGGCCGCGTGATCCTCGAGTTCGTCGTCGGGATGAACATGGACGAGGCGCTGCTCAAGGTCAACAGCCGGCTCCAGCAGGTGCGCGAGTATCCCGAGGACGCCGACGAGCCGGTCATTCAGACTTCGAACTCGTCCTCGCAGCCGATCGCCTGGTTCATCCTCAGCAGGATTCCGCCTTCGAAAGACGCCATCGCCGCTCTGCAGGAACAACAGCCCGAGCTGCGCGAGCGGCTTGAACCGGTCCGCCGGACCGACAACCCGGGACTGGCGTTGTTGCGGCTGCGGCGGCTGCACGCCGAAGTGGGCGACCAGTTTCCGGAGCTGGCGACGCTGATGCCGGACGGTCCCGACGTGCTCACGCTGCGCCGTTTCGCCGAAGACGTGATCGAAGCCCAGTTCGAACGGGTGCCCGGGGTGGCGAACTCGAACGTCATCGGCGGCCTCGAGGACGAGCTGCAGGTGATCGTCGACGCGGAGGAACTCGCGGCCCGCAACCTCACCATCGCCGACGTCCGCCGCGTTCTCCAGGTGCAGAACCAGGACACCTCCGCGGGCGACTTCTGGGAAGGGAAGCGGCGGTGGGTCGTGCGGACGCTGGGACAGTTCCGCAGTCCCGAAGACGTGAAGCAGCAGCTTCTCGCGCTGCACGAGGGGGCCCCCGTCTACATCCGCGACGTGGCCGAGGTCCGCACGGGGTTCAAGAAACCGGACGGCATCGTCCGCCGATTCGGCACGTCGAGCATCGCCGTCAACACCGAGCGCGAGACCGGCGCCAACGTGCTCGAGGTGATGGACGGGCTGAAGGAGACGCTGGCCGATCTCAACAAGAACGTCCTCAATCCGCGGGGCCTGCAGCTCACGCAGGTGTACGACGAGACGGAGTACATCCACTCGTCGATCGGGCTGGTGCAAAGCAACATCTTCGTCGGCGGCGCGCTGACGATGATCGTGTTGATGCTGTTTCTGCACAAGGGGGTCCGCACGCTGCTCGTGATTCCGTTCATCGCGGTGACGGCGGTGCTGGCGGTGCTCGTCTCGCCGTGGTTCTTCGCGATCACGGTGCTGCTGGTGCTGATCGCCGGCGCGACGTTCGCCCGCGGGGCCTTGGTGGTGGGGCTGGCGATTCCCACCAGCATCGTGGGCACGTTCCTGATGCTGTCGATCATGGATCGTTCGCTGAACGTGATCAGCCTCGCGGGGCTGGCGTTCGCCGTCGGCATGCTGGTCGACAACGCGGTCGTCGTGCTCGAGAACATCTATCGCCGCTACGACATGGGAGAGCCCCCTTTCACCGCCGCGGTGCGGGGCACGCAAGAGGTGTGGGGCGCGGTCGTGGCCTCGACTCTCACCACCATCGCCGTGTTTCTGCCCGTGGTGTTCGTGCAGGAAGAGGCGGGGCAGTTGTTCCGCGACATCGCGCTGGCGATCAGCTCGGCCGTCGCGCTCTCGCTGGTGGTCTCGGTGACGCTGATTCCGATGGCCTCGGCCCGGCTGTTGCGCCGCCGCGCCGAAGATCACGAACCCGGCGCCGCGCCGGCCCACCCGCCTCGCCCGGCGACGTCCGCCGACGAGCGCGCCGGCAATGGCCGGCCGCCCGGAAATAGCCGCTATCTCCCGCGGCGACTGCGCTCGCTCACGCGGGCGTCGCAATCGGTCCTCCGCCCGATCGACGCGTTCGCCGGCGGATTCGTCGGCACGATCGTGGCGATCAATCGCTGGGTTCAGCGCGGCACGATGCGGCGGATCTCGGTGATCGCGTTGCTGGTGGGCATTTCCGCCGGGCTGAGCTGGCTGTTCTGGCCGAAGGTGGAATACCTCCCCAACGGGAACCGCAACCTGGTGATCGGCCTGCTGATTCCGCCGCCCGGCTACAACATGAACCAGCTCATGGAACTGGGCGAGACGGTCGAAAAGGGGCTGCAACCCTACTGGGACATCGACGCGAACGATCCCCGGCTCGACGAGTTGGATTACCCGCCCATCGCGGACTTCTTCTTCGTCGTCCGCGGGCGCAGCGTGTTTCTCGGCTTGCGGGCTCTCGACCCGTTGCGCTCGGCGGAACTGGTCGAGCTGGTGCGGGAAGTCGGCGGCCAGCTTCCCGGCACGTTCGCGGTCGCGTTCCAGACCAGCCTTTTCGAGCGGGGGCTTTCCGCGGGACGGACGATCGACGTCGAGATCACGGGGCCGGAACTGGAGCACCTCGTCGCGCTTGGCGGCCGCGTCATGGGGCAGGTGAAAGGCGGCGTGATTTCCGAGGCGCAGGTGCAGCCGAAGCCGAGCCTCGACCTCTCGACCCCCGAACTGCACGTGGTTCCCAAGCTCACGCAGGCGAAAGACCTCGGCATGTCGGCCGAGGACGTGGGGTACACCGTCAACGCCCTCGTGGACGGCGCCTACGCGGGCGATTACTTCCTCGGCGGCGAGAAGATCGACCTGACGATCATCGGCAAGGAGGGGATCGCCGTCCGGACCCAGGACATCGAAAGCCTGCCGGTCGCCACGCCGAGCGGGCATCTCGTCAACCTGGGAATGCTCGCCGACGTCAGCCTGTCGAGCGGTCCGGAACAGATCAACCACCGCGAGCGACAGCGGGCGATCACGATCTCGGTCACGCCGCCCCCGGCGATGGCGCTCGAAGACGCGATGGAGCGGATTCGCACGCAAATCGTCGAGCCGATGTACCAGGGGAACGATCTCGACGGGGGCTACCGCATCAACCTCGCGGGGACGGCGGACAAGCTCCGCCAGACGTGGGGCGCGCTGCAATTCAACGTGATCCTGGCGTTGCTCATCACCTACCTGCTGATGGCCGCGCTGTTCGAATCGTGGCTGTATCCGCTGGTGATCATCCTCAGCGTTCCTTTGGGTGCGGTGGGGGGGATTCTCGGCCTGCGGGTGCTCAACTTCTGGTACTTGCAGCCGCTCGACGTGCTGACGATGCTCGGCTTCGTGATCTTGATCGGAACCGTGGTCAACAACGCGATTCTGATCGTGCACCAGTCGCTGAACCACATTCGCGAAGACGGCATGCTGCCGAGCGACGCGATCATCGAAAGCGTGCGGACCCGCATTCGCCCCATCTTCATGACCACCACGACCACCGTTCTCGGCTTGTTCCCGCTGGTCGCCTTTCCCGGGGCCGGGCAGGAACTGTACCGCGGACTGGGCAGCGTGGTCCTCGGCGGGTTGCTCGTCTCGACCATCTTCACGCTGTTCCTCGTCCCCGCCCTGTTCAGCGTGACGATGGACATCAAGGGCTGGATCGTGAGGCTGTTCACCCGGCACGAATCGCAGGAGTTCCGCGCCGCGGCGGAACACCCCGAACCGGTCGGCGAACCGGTGGCGCGTTAGCTCGGCGATCCGTCGCGCGGCGGTCATCCACGTCGTAGGACGGAATTGAATTCCGTCCGCCAGAGCGCCGTTCCGGTCCACGCTTCGATCGACGATGTCACTGGAGTCTCGCCAGAGGATTCCGTCGAGTGCCGGCGGGCGGGTACGACGGAATACAATTCCGTCCTACCCGCCCCGCTGGCTTGGGAAGCCGCCGCTACTCCCCGCGGCCCGTGATGCTCCAGAAGTCCTCTTCGCCGGGGTCGCGCCGCGGGCCGGGCTTCTTTTCCCGCGAGGCCGGCGTGCGTCCGCCCTCTTCGGGGCGGCGCGCGCGAGGCGCGGGCGGCTTGCCTCCCGGGGGCACGCGGCGGGGCGTCTTGACGATGGCGCTGTCGTCGAGATCGAGGATCTCCGCGTCGTCGATCTCCAACCCGCCGCGACCGAGAGGCTTCTTCGCACCGCACGATCCGCAGCGGCCGCGCGCGTCGAGCGGCTCGCCGCAGGCGTTGCACAACGGAACCGGCTGATTCGAGATCTCCAGGTTGGCGGCCAACGGGACGGGGCGAACCGTACGGCCGCCGCCGCTCGGTTTGGTTGGCGCGGGGGCAGGGCGGCGCGGCGGCGGGAGCGGAGCGGCGATGCGCCCCCCCGGCTTCGATTCCTCGACCACGGCGACGTCTTCGCCCCGCGGCGTTTCCAACTGCGGGACGAGGTTCTCCTGGCGGATGATCTCGGTCGAAGCCACTTTTCCGCTCGCCGTCTCGCGGGCCGAAACGTGAACCCGCGCCTGAGCGTCGTAGCGGATCGAGACTTCCACCTTCGAGCCTTCCGGCAGGTTCGGCGGAAGCGAATCGATCACGCACGAACCGAGACGCACCGCCGGCTGTTCCGGCGACGTCCCGCTCTCGACGATCACCAGGTGCACCCGCTGCTGGTTCGGGATCACCGTGCCGAACGTCTGCTTCGCCTCGGCCGGCAACGGGGTGTTCGCCGGGACGAGATAGTGCGGCACGCGGGTGTCGGTTCGCGGATCGCGAACGAGGATGCCCAATCCCCGCGCGTTGACGCTTTGCTGCTTCACCCGGGACAGGCGCTCCGCCGCCTCGGCATTCAAGATCGAGCGGGCGAACTTGTTGTTCGAGAGCAACATGCCGGCGTAGTACGTCGCGCCGTGGGCGATCGACTGGTCCGGCGACAGCGACGTGTTGAGCGTCGTCCCGCTGAGGGCCTTCAAACGATTGCGGACCATCGGCATTCGCGACGCGCCGCCGGTGGTCAGCACGACGTCCACGTGCGCCCAACCCATCTGCTTGTCTTTGAGCATCCGCGTGGTGATTTCCGCGGTGCGATCGACGAGCGGCTTCGTGAGCTTCTCGAACTGCTCGACGCTGATCTGATACGTGCGGCGTTTTCCCGCGTGTTGGCACGTGACGGCGGCCCGCGGACGCACGGTGAGGCTCCGCTTCGTCTGCTCGGCCTCCAGCGTGATGTATTGCAGGCTTTCGGGATCGGTGCGCGGGTCTTCGCCCGTTTCCTTCGCGAACTGATCGCACACCAGCCGGAGGATCGCGTTGCTCCAGTCGATGCCGCCGAGGTTCAAGTCGCCCGCCGAGGCGATCACGCTGACCTCGTTCTTGCGATACCGCACAAGCGACAGGTCGAACGTGCCGCCCCCCAGGTCGTAGACCATGATCCGCTGCTCGTGGGCCAGCTCGGTGAACCACAAGCCCTCGGTCCCCAGCACGTGGCACAAGGCGGCGGCGACCGGCTCGTTGATGATGTCCACCCGCTGCAACCCGGCGGCCAGTCCCGCCTCGACCGTCGCCTGCCGCTGCGCGTCGCTGAACTGCGCGGGGACGGTGATCACCGCCTGCTCGATGGAGCCGATCTGCTCTTGAGCCGAGGCGAGCATCTTCTTGAGGACGAACGCGGCGATGTGGACCGGGGTGTACTTCTTGCCGTCGATCGTCCAGTGATGCCGCGGATCGCCCATGAACCGCTTGGAGTTCTGCACGACGTTTCCGGGCCGCAGCACCGAGTTCCGCAAGGCTTCGGTGCCGACGATCGCCTCCCCGCCATCGAACAGCACGACGGAGGGAGTCGCGAATTCCCCTTCCTGGTTGGGCAGCGTGACCGGCTCGCCGTGCTCGTTGAGATACGCGATGCAGGAATACGTCGTCCCGAGGTCGATGCCGACGGCGTGCGTGGTGAGCATGATGAATCGATCGACGGGATTTCGACGTGCATTCGACGTGACGAGCCGCGAAATCCATGTTAGCATCACCCGCAAGCGGCGCAAAAGCCCGCGGGCGGCGCCTCGCACGGATATCCACGGGCCGCCGCCCGTCGGCTTTGTTCGAACGACACACGAAATGGCGCGAACGATGACCGGCGCCCTCCTGATCGTCACGTGGCTGTCGCTGGCCGACGCGGAGCCGATCCTCGATCGGCGGGCGCCCCTCTATCGTACCGGCCTCGCGTTTCGCGAATCGCTCGATCGGGGGATGTCGGTTTCGTGGAAGAACGTGCCCCGGCGGGACGTGTTTCGGCGCGTCGCCGACAATCTCCGCGTCGCTCTGCTGCTCGATCGCCGGATCGACCCCACCGCCACCGTCGACCTCGATGCGGCCCAACTGACAGGCAGGGGGGTTCTCGACCGCCTGTCCCGTGAGGCGGCCGCCTCGTGCGCGACGATCGGGAACACGGTGTACGTCGGGCCGCCGGAGCGCGCCGCGCTGCTGGAGGCGCTCGTCAAGAAGCGCGCGGCGGAATTCTCGTGGATCGCGCCGAGGCTTCCTTTCGAACGACAACGGGAACTCGCGCGCCGCACGATCCATTGGAACGATCTCGACTCCTCGACGGAGATCGTGGCGGAAATCGCGAATGAGTTCGGCCTTGAAATCGAGGGAATGGACCTCGTGCCGCACGATTTGTGGGCGAGTTGGACGCTCCCCGAGGCGAGCGCCTCCGAAGCGCTGTCGTTGGCGCTGATTCAGTTCGATCTCACCTTCGACTGGATCGAGGAGGCTCGCGGGATTCGCATCGTTCCGGTCGCGAGCGACACGCCCGTCGAAGCGGAGTATGCCGTCGCCGACGCCGCCGCCCTCGCGACCGAATTGCGACGCGGGAATCCGAACATCCTCGCGACGCCGCGCGGCGACCGGATTTCGATCAAGGGAACGTTCGCGGATTTGTCGGCTGCGATGCCCGCGATCACCCGAGTCCGCGTCGCGGAGGAGACCCGCGCGGCCGCGGCTTCCAATGCGGCCCCCCTCTCGCGGCGGGAGTACACGCTGCGCCTCGACAATGTGCGGGCAAGCGCCGTGATGCGGCAACTGGCGGAGTCGGGGACCACTTTCGAATACGACGCGGCGGCCCTCGCCGCCGCGGGCATCGATCTCGACACGCCGATCCGCATGGACGTCGAAAAAGCCCCCGCGGAAGAGTTCTTCCGCGCGATGTTCGACCCGCTGGGAGTGCGGTTCACGCTCGACGGCACGACGGTGCGGCTCGCGCCGAAGTGACGGCGAATTGCGCGAAAAAAGCGCTCCGCTCCGAAGACTCCGCGTCGCG
>JBBDNT010000286.1:4015-4739 GCA_040877445.1 Planctomycetaceae bacterium | reverse complement strand
GGTTAGCCGCGACGCGAAGGCTTTGCGCAGCGGAGCGCGTTCGAACGTCGTCTCAGTCACGAAGGCAAGGAAGATGATCGTCGGCCATCACGTGATCTTCGGGTGCTACGGCTTTTGGCTGCCCAACGATCCCCGCGGCTCGTGGTCCGATTTCGTCGGCGCCTGGGAGTTGTTCCGTCACGGTCCCGCCACGAAAGTGACCGAGCGGCGTTCGCTGGCGTCCCGTCCGCACGACCGCGCCGCACGCGTCGCCGCAAAGCAGTCGCTGAAGTATCCGGCGGTCGAACTATCCGAGGCGCAGCGGGAGGCGGTGGGGAAGGGCTTCGCGACATACTTCGAACGCTCGCGGATTGCGGTTTGGACCTGCGCAATCCTGCCGGACCACGTGCACCTGGTGGTCGCTCGGCCGAAGTATTCCGTCGAGAAGATGGTGATCCAACTCAAGGGGGAGGCGACGCAAGCGCTCAAGGAGCAGGGAATCCACCCACTCAGTGAGTGGATCGATGAAAAGGGGAAGACCCCGAAATGCTTCGCCCGGGGCGAGTGGAAAGTCTTTCTCGATCCGGACGACGTGCCGCGCGCGATACGGTATGCGGAAGGGAACCCGGAGAAAGAGGGTCTGCCGCCGCAGAGGTGGGGGTTCGTGACGGCATATCCGGGATAGCGCGCGCGGCCGAAAAAGCGCTCCGCTGCGCAGAGCCTCCGCGTCGCGGCTAACCGGTTA
>JBBDNT010000286.1:0-4005 GCA_040877445.1 Planctomycetaceae bacterium | reverse complement strand
TTAGCCGCGACGCGAAGGCTTTGCGCAGCGGAGCGCTTTTTCGACATCGGCGCTCAACGCCGCTCCGCCCCGGCGGGGTGGATCATCCCGGGGCGGGCCGCTTCGAGTTCGCGTCGCCGCAGCGCTTCGACCCGGCGAACCTCCGCCACGTAGGCCCGGGCCGTGATGTCGACCAGTTCCTTGCGTGCCTCCTCGGGAATGTCTTCGAGCCGATTGGCCAATTGCTCGACCCAACTCGGCTGACGGGTCATCGCCAGCGTCATCATGTGCATGAACAGGCTGACTTCCTTGAAGTTCCGGTCGAGCACCATGTTGCTCACCGGGGAGATGAGCCGCGCCGCCGTCTCCACCGTCTGCGACGGGAACGACACGAACATGTTCAGCCGGTGTACGGCCCGCTTCGTGCCGTCCCGTTCCTGAACGAACTTGGTTTCGAGATGCAACAGCGCCCGGGCTTCGATCGGCTTGGGCAACAGCGGGCTCTTGTATTCGCCGATGCACAGCACGAGATGCTCGTTCGGGCCGCTGTGCAGCATCCGCACCGTCCCGACCGTTCCGTCTCCCGCGTCCGCCTTGTAATGTCCCGGGCCGACCTGCGCCATGCGGAAGTCCGAAATCTCGAGCACTCGCCAGATGTTGACGGCCGCGTCCGGCTGCCGCACGAAGTAATCGTACGCCGCCGGGTCGCATTCGACCGAGATCGTCGGCAATCGGCGGAACAATCCCAGCGAATCGACGATCTGCATCGCGGCCCGGCGATCCTGGGGCGCGAGTTTGTCGAGCGGCAATCCGGCGAGCGCGTCGGCGCGGACTTCGCTGGAGGAGGAACCCTTCTCCAGCGTTTTCGCCATGTCGTCGGGAGACGGGCGGGCTTGCGTCGCTTCCCGCTGAAACGGACGCAGCAGCGCCGCCGATTGCGGATCGGCGGCGATTCGCGCGCCGCCGCTCATCGTGTGGCCCGAGTACCCGGGTCCATCGGCAAATGTCGCCGGTGAGCCGGGCGCCGCGAGCCACGCCGCCAAGCCGAACACCAATCCGTGCCCCACGGTCGGAAAGCGCATCCGCTGCTCCCGTGTCGATTTCGAGTGAAGGAGGGCGCGTCGGCCCGCAAGCATCGCGTTATCGGAAAGATCGGCACGACCGGCCGCCCGCCATGACCATTTCGAGTAGGGGAGTCCCCGTAGTACGCCTTCAACCTTGATCTTGTGAGTCGACCGTAGGATGGATTGGCCATGACATGGTGAGGTCGCCAGGTGCGCGGAGGCCGACACGCCAGTGAGGCTTGATCGCATGGGTGCCGCCAATCCGTCTTACCACGGCTTCAACCGCCAAGTTCAATCCTGAAGCGGTAGTAGGATGGATCGGCAATCCGACGATGATGCCCCAATGGCGTCGAAAGTCGATCGATCTACCAACTCGATTGCCGTTGGAAGGATTGCCGATCCGTCCTATTACGGCGCTAACCCCGAAGTTGGACGGGACGACCCGCGATCTATCGGCAACATTCTTTGCAGCCGCAGCCTGGGCCGCAGATCGCCCGGTTGAGCGGGCAAGCGCACCAGTCCGGCTGGCCGATCCGCGTCAGGTCGAACGCCGGATGATACAGGCGATCGAACACCGGCGCGTGATCGTTCGCGCAGTCGATGACGCCGCTGTAGCAATCCCGGGCGCAGGGATGGCATTGGCAGCCCGCGGACGATCCCGCCGACAGGCACAGCGAGGCGATCAGCCAGAACTTCATCCGTGAATCTCCGGCGCATGCGCGATGAGCCGCGCGTGGCGACGTGCTTCGCGCGCAATCGAACGGCGCCGGCTCCGTCCGGCGTCCCCGTCTCTTCTCATCGGCCGGAGGGGCGGGCCGGCTTCAATCCGCCGTGACGGCGGCCGGTTTCGAATCGGACACGCGCGGCGCGGTTTGCGATTTCGTTCCAGAGCGATCGCCGCGACGTGCGGGTGGCCCGTCGGCGAACCGCGTCGCACGCCCCGGCAGATGATCGGACTCGGAGTCGTCTTCCATCGGTTGACGTTCGTGTGTTAGATTCCGCCCACTCTCGTGGACGGAACGGTCGCGCGCGGTGGGCCTGCGCGCCTCGGCCGCGTTCCGCCGCGACGAGCCAGGAGCTGATCGCGGGCATGACGACGCACTCTTCGCACGCGCCGATCCTGATTGTCGCGCTGCTCTGCGGCGGACTGACCGGCTGCGCCTGGTTCGACGCCCTGACCGCCGACCGCCGCGGCGAAGCGCAGCGTCTGGCCGACTCCGCCCGCCTGGCCGAGATGGAGGGGAACAGCCGCCGGGCCGAGTCGCTGCTCGCCCAGGCCGCCGAAATCCGTCCGAACGACGCCGAACTGCACCGGCATCTCGCCCGGCTCGCCTGGGAACGGGAAGACTTCACCGCCGCCGCCGAGCATTATCGCCGCGTCGTCGAATTGGCCTCCGACGACGTCGAGGCATGGCGGCGACTCGGCGAGGCGCGGGCCGGCTTGGGCGATGACGACGGGGCTCGCGAAGCCGCCCGGCAGGCCTTGAATTGCGATCCGCGGGACTTCCGGGCGATCCTGCTGCAATCGCGGCTGGCCGATCAGCGCGGCGACGACGCGGACGCCCTCGAGGCCTGCCACCGCGCGCTCCGCGGCGATCCGGAGAACGTCGAGGCGCGGCTGCGGCTGGCGGAGATTCACCTCCGCGAGTCGCGTTCCGACCGGGCCGCCCCGCTGTTGCGGGCGATCTGCGACGACCCGGACGTCGATCCCGAGTCCCGCGGCCGCGCCGCCTGGGGATTGGGAATCGCCTACGGTCGGCAGCATCGCTGGCGCGATTCGGCCCTCGCGCTCGAGCAAGCGCTCGACGGCCGCTCGCGGACGACGGCCGACCAGTGGTATCAGCTCGCTTATGCCCAACTTCAGGCGGGGCGGGCGGCGGCGGCGGCGGCCTCGCTCGACGAGGCGATCCGCCGCGATCCGGTGCATCGCGACGCCCGCGCCCTGCACGCGGCCCTCGAATCGGGAAACCCCGGAGCGGGGCGCCCCGGCACGATCGCCGCCGCCGGCCACACCGAGCCCCCCGCGATCGCGCCTCCCGCGGGATGGTGACGCGGACTTCACTGGAATGAAGCGGCTCGCCGGGCGTAGCGGAATTCGCAAGAATTCCGACGAATCGACACCCGACGGTGGATCTCGGAATTCTTGCGAATTCCGGCTACGAAGAGAGCCGTCCCACCAGTCCGGCAAGGTGTGACGACTTTTTTTGGAAATTGCTCTTGCAGTGGTTGTGATTATTAGTACATAATTTGCTTCAGTACATGTTCAGTGTGCGAGGCGGTCGGTCCGGATCGGAAGGGGAACCGATGATGACGACGCTTTTCGAGGCGATGGCGAGTTCGGCCGGGCGGATGCGGCCAGTCGGCCCGACCGGCGAAGCGAATTCCCGCACCGGCCCGGATCGTTCGATCACGAGAAGTCCAGCGCGGGGAAGCGGCGGGGCAAGCGATCAGCGATCAGCTGTCAGCTGTCAGCGATCAGCAAGGGACGCTCCCTCCGGATTCGCCGCCTGACAATCCGCGCGAAAAGAATGGGAGTCGAACGTTCGCAGTCCGGAGATTCCTTTCTCATCAGTGCCCATCGGTGGAATCCGGATACCAGCTCGGCCCAATCGAGGCCGTCGCCCCCCTCGCGGACGGATCGGCGATCCGTCCGCGAAGTCGCGCCGCAGCGCCAAGCGAAGAATTCCGAAGTCGATACCACCCGCGCCACCGCGCCAAGCGAAGAAACTTGAAGTCGATACCACCTCGTCGCGCCAAGCGAAGAATCGTGAAGTCGATACCACTCGCACCGCGCAAAGCGAAGAATCCCGAAGTCGATACCACCGCGCAAAGCGAAGAGATCGGGAGTCGATACCATGCTCGACGGGCCTGCGAGTGGGCGGCGGTCGCCGTCACTCGGCCAGCCACGCGACGCGCTCCTTCTTCAGCCGGGCCAGCGTTCCCTCGCGGAAGCGGTTGTCGA
>JBBDNT010000285.1:0-12183 GCA_040877445.1 Planctomycetaceae bacterium | reverse complement strand
ACGCCACCCGTCGCGAAATCGGCCCGCGGTTCGGCCATGCTGCCGACTACGCCGTTGTACGTTTTTGTAATCCGTCCGCCACGATCGTCGCCGAACCGCCTGCCGAGGACGCGAAACGAATCGCCGATCCGACCCACGCCGCCGCCCCGTCAGCCAGCGACACGCCCGAAGATCCTCCCGCCGAAGATCCTTCCGCCGACGACCCTTCCCCGCGGGACCGCCCGCCGCGACGCAAACGCCACCCGAACGGCATCCCGCGTCCGATGATCTCGTGAGACCGCGCGACGCGGACCGGCTCAGCGGTCGACGGTCGATAATTCGCAGGATCCGCCGCCGTCATCGCGGAGGATGCATGCCCGCAGCGAATCCTCATCGAGCCAGCGGCTCACGGTCTTGACCGATCCGTTCGCGAAGGCGAACGTGACCAGCCCGTCGTCGATCATGCCGCCCGCGAACTTCGGCAGCGGCTTGTCGGGAGCGACCTCGACGTCGGCCGGCTTGGTCCACGGCACCGCCTCGGCCGCGGCGACCAGCGCGATCGTGTTCGTCGTGCCGTCGGTGATTTTCGAGATCGCGATTTCCTCGCCCTCTTCGAAGATCGCGCCGGGGCCGACGAACGCCTGATAGAACGTGCCGTGCGGCACTTTCGACGGCTCGCGCACGCTCGCGAAAACCTTCGGCATGCTGGGCAGCAGCTTGCGATTGTGCTCGCTATCCCACGGCTCGCTCTGACGGAATTCGTCGAACAGCTTCTTCTCGTTCTCGCCGAGATACGGCAGCACGGCCACCCTCCAACTCAAGAGCGACTTCCCCTGCGCGTCGCGCGTCGCGGGGAGGGGGAAGTGGCCGTGGTCCGCATGATACTGGTGGAGGGCCATCACCAGCCGCTCCATGTTCGCGCCGGCACGGAGCCGCGCCTGATGCATTTCGGCCCATTCGATGTCGCTGCGCGTGGCGGGGAGCTTTTCCCCGCGCGGCCGCTCGAACGTCCAGACGACCTTGTGCGGTTCCCGCTCATCGACCGCGAAGGATTTCGGCCGCTGCCCCGGTCCGTGCGCGATGCGCAGCTTGTCTCCGTCGAAGCGATAGATCGCGTGAAGCGTGTGCGAGTCGAATCGCAGGTCGATCGCCCGCGGACTCGCCGACTGATCGAGCTTGAGGGTTCCATCGCGGAGCGTGCTGTCGGTCTCGTACTCGACCTTGTTGTCACTGAAGGTGAAGCGGTGCGTGGGAACGGAAGGCTCCGCCGCCTCGGCCTCGCCGCGGCGTCTCGACGATTGGAGCTTCCACGCGCCTTGCAGGCGGTGGAGATCGGTCCGCACGGTGAGACGGAAGTCGATCATTTCCGGGCGGAATTGGTTGCCGGAGCGAGGCGCGATGCCGACCGGCAAGGGGGGCGCTTTCAGCGTGGCCGTATTTCCTTCGACGTGCCACTCAAAGGGGGTCCCGGTCCACGGATCGAGCGGGACCGGAATGTCAGTGATGTCCTCGAGCCGTGCCGGCAGTTTGCCGTCATGCGTGGCGAGATGATGCCGCACTGCTTCGATGACCCGCAACGCCTGGATTCTGCGGTCTGGACCATACAGCGCCAAGTAGAGGTTGTACGGCTCTCTGAAGCCGCCCCAAGCCAAACCTGCTGTTTCACTCTCCAATCGCTCCATTTCAAGCTGGAATTTCTCGAGCAGGGGCCAGGCCTCACGCGGTGGCAGACACATGATTGCCCACTGCCGTTCGCTGATCCTCATCCAGGCCGCTCCAATCCAGCGGACGCGAGCCTCTTCGTCCGTCACATGACGGTCTATTCCCCGAAGCGCCTCCTTTCCCAGCTTGGTGATCCTATCCATCGTCTCATCTTCCGGCTCCTTTTCGGTCAGCCGGAGGAACAGCATCAACTGTTCGTGAAGCTCCTTCCATTCTTGCTCAGTCCGCTCACGATCAAGATCGTTCGCGGCGGGGAACGTCAACGCGAAGGCTCTTGATTCGAATTCCGCGGCGCCGCGCACGTTGAGAAAGGGGGCGGGAAGAACGGTCAACGCCCAGTACAGGTTGGGTGAGTCCGGTTGGGCGATCACTTCGGCAACCCGATTCAGCATGAAACTGAGTTCGGCGGCTGAGACGAGCTGAATGATATAGAACGGCGAACGGGCCTGGTGTCGTGCGACTGCCAGCCCCACTACGATGCACTCGTGCGCATGATCGAGTTCGCCCTGCGACAAGTGGTGTCTGCTTCTCGCCGAAAGTCCCCGAAACAGCTCTCTGGCGCCCTGAAGATCAGGTAGCCTAATGTGGTACGCGGGGACCTCCTGGAGGGGATATTCCCAGTCCGCGTCACGGCGAAAGGCGGCACGTTTCAGCTCGAAAAAGAAGTAATCGGGCAGAATCCGGTTCTTGGGGAAGTCATTCCATTCGGGAGAATCGAGCGGCATATCTTCCCATTTGTTTCGACTCAACTGCTCGCGAACTTCGAGATTCTCCTTCCCAAAGAAATCCCAGTTCTCCCAAGGCAACCGCAGGATGATCGGCACGGCGTTGCCCGGTTTCAGTTCCGGTTCGGTCGGCAGCAACCGGTATTTGAAGAGCGGCGTTTCGATCGCCTTCGGGCTGATCAGCAACTCCACCGGCTTCGGTTTCTCCTCCGCCGGCGGATCATCGGCCCATGCCGTCGAGCAGAGCAAGAGCAGACCGGCCGCCGCGATCGTCGTCGTCTTCATCGGTTTGTCCTTCGCTCACAGGGATTCCTGAAGGCTTCGCGTCAACGAGCCGACCGTCAGCGCGCGGGCCGCCGGGTCGAGTCGCTCGAACGCGGCCAAATGCTCCGCGAATTCCGCTTCGCGGTCGTGCGGAGCTTCGCGGACGCGGTATCGGAGGTGGTCGGGCACGCTCGCCCGGCGGGCGAGTTCCTGCGCTATGAATGCTTCTTCGGCGGCTCGTCCGGGTAGCTGGGCAGGATGCTGAACCACGTCAGGGGCCGGGCGGGCCCGATTATCCCTGAGGATCGTCCCCGGAGGATAGTCGATTTCGAAGTCCGCTGGCTGGGCCGTGTAACTGAAATCGACCGCGGTAGTTTTCGCCACTATCGAGATGTCGAATCCTGAACCGCCGGTCTTCGTGGAGACGTACTGCCACCCGCTGGGATGCCAATTGCCGCTTGCATCCTTCTCGTATTGGATGTCCGCCTGACGGGGTGTGGATGCCCCCACGACACGCAAGATGAGGCAGTCACGCTGCATGTCGACGTACAGCTCGTTCTCGACGGGGCCCGTGTTCCGTTCGAGTACGACGCACTGACGGCCGGCGATGACGGCGGGAGCTTCCTTGATTCGATATTCGTCCAAGTCGAGGTGGCCAAAGTGCGGAGTCAGCGGCCACAGGGCGTACATCAGGGGCCGCGTCGTCACGTCCATGGGAGGATGGTCATGCAGCGTGGCATTCGGGACGAAGTTCGTGAAATGGAACAGACTTCGACCGTATCGATTCCAGACCGCAGTCCATTCCATCGGCTGAGGCTCGGTCGAGTTCGCTCCCGCGTGCCAGAGGGCGCCTTTGCTGGTGTAGCGAAACTTGTCGCCGGAAGCGATGAATGATTTCTCGTGATCGAGGGTAATCTCCCTGCCCACTGGCACCATTTGGTTCATGGGGCCAACGGCAACCCTGTGCTCCTTGGGTCGGGTATCCTGCTCCGTCCATTGGATCTTCACTGATCGAGCACGCGTCGCGCGATCCGCCCATTTGCGACGGATCTCCTCGATCCGCGGGTCGATCTCTTCCATTGGTTCGACCTTTTCCCGTGCGTGAACGTCGGCCTGCCCGCCCCGCTGCGAAGCTCGATCGTCGTCCGCGAGCTCGCTTTTTGCTTGCGACTCTGCGGCTGCGTCGGCTTTCCAGTGATTCAGGAGGCCGACGTCCGAAGCAGGAAACGCGACGAAGTCGTCATCGGATACGACGGGATACGGAGCCGGTCGGGCGGCTTGGGTTTCCTCGGATGGTTGTTCGGGCGCGGGCGCTTGATGAGACGCGATCTCTTGGGTCGGCTCCGTCGGCCGCGGAACGAGAGATCCCAGCAGCAGCACCCCGAGCGCAGCAGACGTCCACCGCCAGCGATGCGCACCCCGCACGCCCGACTTGCGTCCGGCGGCGAAGGCGCATTGGTAGAGCAGCGCCGACTGCTCGGATCGGGACAGCCGGGGAGCAAGCTGCGTCAATTGACTTTCCAGTTCGCGCAGGACCGGATCGTTCGAAGGACTCTGGCTCATCGAGGCCTCTCGCATGTGGGAATGAGTTTGGACCGGAGTTGATCCAGGGCCGCGTGATAGCGCCGGAAGGCCGTGGCGGTTGAGACGCCGCACAGTTCGCCGACTTCTTCCAGCGATAGCCCTCCCCAGATTCTCGCGACCAGCACCATGCGCAATTCGGGATCGAGCGATTCGACCGCCTGCATCGTCTCTTCGTACTCCAGCGAGCGCTCGTGATCGCCGCACGTCGCTTCGCTTGCCGCCGCGACCTGCTCGCGCTTTCGCCGGCGACTGTCCGACCGACGCTGCTTCTCCGCCAGGTTGCGGCACACGCGGTACAGCCACGCGGCCGGCTTGTCGGGGGGCGGGTGCTCGACGGCGAGCCGGCAGAAGGCTTCCTGCACGACGTCCTCTTCGTCCCTGCCGCGCGACCGGACCCAGCACCGCAGCGCCGCGGCGTGGCGATCGATCAGTTCCGCGAGCTGCGTGGCGTCGAGCGGCATGAGGGCCGATCATGTCGAGGTTCCCACCCCACGACAATGACCCCGCCGGCGGAGATTTTTTTCATGCCAGAGCCGATTCGGCAGCGCTATGGCAGGACTTCCAACGCCGATCCATCGAGCAGCCGGTAGACGTAAAAATCCGAATCGGTCGTGAAGATACGACGCAGGCCGCGGCTCTCCGCCAGCACGACCAGCGACGCATCGGCCATGTCCATTGGGGTATCCTGATACTGTGCCATGAGAGCGGCCATCCGGTCGGCTTCGGATGCGGTCAGGTCGTGCAGCACGAGTCGGGAATCGGCACGGAACGCCCACAAGGCGGCTTGATAGCGGAAGCCTCCCACGCTCCCCAGCAAATACATTGCTTTCGTAAAGCACACCCACGTCGTGAGCAGCGGACCGGCAGGGAGGCGCCGGGCAGCTTCCACGCAGTCCTCGTGCGCGGCATCGTCCGCATCCAGCAGCGCGACCAAGGCTCCCGCATCCGTGAGCGTCATGACCGCTCCGACGGTCGGCGGGATCGAAGGCTCTCGACGAACTTTCCGGCGCTATCTTGCGAGAGTGCCGCCCCGCCGGGCACATGTTCACCGCTATGCACGGCGCCGATGTGCCCGCCGAGATAATCCGCCAGACTCTGCACTTCCACTTCCGATGGAAGTTCGCCTTCATCAGGCGGCACGAACCGATTGCGCAGGCTTTCGAGCGCAAGCTCTTCCGGGGGAACTCCACGCTGCCGTGCCTCGCCGATCAAGGCGCGCTCGATTTCAGAGGTCAGTCTGATGACCATGTGCAGAGCCTCCGGTTCAGTCGACGCGACGAAACGGCGGAATCAACGGCAACGTGAGGTTTGCGCGGCGTTCCCCTCAAGCCCCCACCGGCACGATCATGTCGTCGCTCCAGTAGCTGCGGAGTTCCTGCACGAGGCCCAGGAACTTGACCAGGTCGACCGGCTTCGTGAGGTACGACTCCACCCCCAGCCGCTCGCATTCCAGCACGTCCTCCGACGCGGTCGAGGCGGTCATCACGACGACCGGCAACGCGCGCAGCTCCGCGTCCGACCGGATGTGCGCGAGCACCTCCAGCCCGTCGATGCCCGGCAGGCCGAGATCCAGCAGCACGAGGTCCGGCCGCGGGGCGCGGCGGTAGCGGCCGCGGCGGAACAGGAAGTCGAGCGCGGTCGTGCCGTCCTTGAGCCACGTCAGGCGGTGCTCGAACCGTCCGCACTTGAGCGCGCCGATCGTGACGCGGGCGGCGGTGAGGCTGTCCTCGACCATCAGGATTTCCATCGGCCGCGGGCTGCTTTTGCGGTTCACGGGGGCACCTCGAGATTCAGGCCCGGCGGTCGCAAGACCGGCGGATCGTTTCGCGGGACGGCTCGCAACAGGGACGGCCGAGCGACTCGCACACCCCGAAGCGCGGCGACGGCGGGTCGCCGGAAAGAAAGGCCCGGAGGGGAATGCGCCGAGAGTGATCGGCCGAAAGACTCCGTTCGGGGAAGTGGGGGGGCGATCGTCCGTGGATCAAGCGGTTCGGATGTGTCGCTTCGAGGGAATGTTCGAGTAGCGTAGTGAGACGGATTCGAAGAATTCAAGAGGGAATTTTCCGATTCGAGATGTAAGTGTTTGCGGAATATATCCTTACGGATTTTCCGAGAGGTTCGAGGCGTGCCGGAATGGTGTCCTGATGTCGCGTGTTGGCGCTCACTCGGCTTTGCGCGAATCCTCTGGCTGACGGGTCGCAGTGCGGAGTGTCCGACGCGACGCCCGCCCGTGCGGCGTCGCTATCCTTCGATGAGCGGCGGCGAAATCTTCGGTGGGAGATGGCCCGCGGCGAGTGTGGCGATCGCTTCGAGCGTCGTCCGCACTTCGTCATCGGTCGCGTGGATGGTCAATTCCGTTTCGAATCGACGCACCTCGCCGGGGGCGAGGACGACGACGCGCCCCTGGACACGCTCGAACCCCTTGGAGTTCGGATAATTCGTTCCCGGTTCGATGGCGGTCACGTAGCCGTCCGCCTCGGCTTGCCCATTCACCCACAGCGTGAGATGGGGCAGCTCGTCGATTCGGAACCGCAGGCTCGCCCCGCGCGTGCCGGCGGGATCGACGAGCATTGCGCTCGACCAGCCGTCGGCGTCGGCGAGCGGTTCCAGAAAATAGACCTGCTCGGTCGCCCCCGCGGTCGGGGCGGTGTATTCGTTCCAGCGCTCTCCCGCCTCGGCGGCCCGCGGGTCGCGCGGGATCACTCGCCGCAGCGGCGCGACGAAGCGGGCGCCTTCCCCCAGCAGCGGCGGGCCGAAGTTCCAGTGGTACAGCAACTGCAACTCGGCGGGATTGCCGCCGCGGTTCGCGACCTCATCGACGATCGCCAGCCGGTTCGAGCCGGCTTCGGTCGACAGCGTCGAGCGCAGCCGCAGATTGGGGCCGAACAGCATCGCCTCGTCGACGACGCCGGTGATCGACAGCGTCCCCGCTCCCGCCGGGTCGATCTCGACGCTCACCGCATGGGCGGGAATGTTGGCGATCTTGCCGTGCAGCGTGAGCGGCGCCTCCACGCGATGGCCGAGGTTGTTGGTGATGACGTCGACGCCGGGCGGTCCGTTCGAGTCGAGTCCGCAACGGCACAGGAACTCGTTGAACCCCGAAAGGAAGCCGAGGCCGCCGCGGTCGCCGAGGTTCACGAACGCCGGATTCACCGGAAGCGCGACGGGCGACTTCCAACCCAAATCGATTCCGTCGCACGCGGCTTTCCACAACCCCATGCCGCGCGTGGGCAGGACATCGACGGCGAGCCGTCCGTTGTCGATCCGCACGACGTCGACGCCTTCGGACAGCCCGCCGCGGAGCGTGTTCGCGGAAACGGACCACGCATCCGACCCGGCGAGTCGGATGCCGGAGGTCGCATCGAGACGGTATTCCGCCGTCCGCACGCCGCGGGACACGTCGGTGAGCACGTCGATTCGGCGGGACATGGGGGAGATCGAAGAAGGAAGAAGGAAGAAGGAAGAAGGGGGCCTCAGGCTTGCGGTTTCGCGCCGAGGTGCAATTCCGCGACGCGGTTGAGCGCCTCGTCGTCGTTGTGATTGAGCGCGTGCAGTCGCGCCTCGTTCCGCCGGTGGGCCGTCTTCAGGTAATACAAGCCGGTTTCCAACTCGCGCTCGCGGGTCGATCCGTCGACTTCGTTCGACGACAACAGCGACGTCAGCCGCGAGTAGACGCAGCTCGCCATGAACAATTCCGTCGCGGCATCCCCCAGCCGGCCTTGCAGCAACTGTTTCTCGAGCAGACCCTCACGATGACGGATGACGGTGTTTCGCACCGCGCGGGCGAACTTGCCGACGTCCTTTCCCAGCACGCTCGCGGCGGATTGCAATGGCGCGTGCTTCACCGGCACCGACGGATTGCCGCGATAGAGTTGGTACGCGGTCCACGGCTTCTTGAGGACGCCTTCCATGCTCTTGCCGAGATGCCGCACGCCGACCATGCAGATGAAGCTTCGCAGCACGTCGTTGGCCCCTTCGCCGATGAGGTTCAGCCGCGCGTCGCGCATCATCCGCTCGAAGGGCTGATCGGTGAAGAACCCGGCCCCGCCGTAAATCTGCAAGGTGTCGTTGACGATTCGCCAGAGTTGATCGCTGGCGAACACCTTGAGCATCGCCGTTTCCATCATGTAGTCTTCGGCCCCGCTGTCGATGAGCGCGGCCGTGTGATACGTGGCCGACTCCATCGCGTAGGTGTCGGCCGCGGCGAGCGCGATCTTTTCCTTCACGAGTTCGAACCCACCCAGCGTGCGGCCGAACTGTTTGCGGCGATTGGCGTGCTCGACCGCCTTCGCCACGCAGAACTTCGCCGAACCGGTGCAGCTCGCGCCGAAGGTGGTGCGGCCGAAATCGAGCGTGGTGAGGGCGATCCGCAGACCGCGACCGAGTTCGCCCAGCACGTTCTCCCTGGGAACGAACATGTCGTGAAACGCGAGCCGGCCGGTGGCGGTGCCGCGGATGCCGACCTTCTCCATCCGCTCTTCGACCACTTCGAAGCCGGGCATGTCGGGCGTGACGATGAACGCCGTCACCTTGCCGTCGGGATCCTTCGAATCGGGCGTGCGGGCCATCACGGTGAGCACCTGGGCGATGCCGCCGTTGGTGATGCTGGCGTCGGAGCCGGCTTCCGGCTCGGTGAGGGCGAAGGCGGCGATGTGCTCGCCGGTCATCAGCCGCGGCATCCAGCGATCCTGCTGCTCCTTCGTGCCGAACAGTTCCAGCGCCCGCAGCCCGATCGAGTGGTGGGCGTTGACGAACACGGTCGTCGAGCCGCAGTGCCCGCCGAGGACTTCCATCACCCGGCAGTAATTCTGCTGCGACATGCCGGCCCCGCCGTACTCGGGGGAGATGGTCGCCCCCAGCACGCCGATCTCGCCGAGCCCGCGGATGACCTCGGTGGGAATGTCGGCATTGCGGTCGATGGCGTCGGCGTCGACGTGCTCGTCGACGAACTTCCGCACCTTGGCGACCCACTCGTCGCCGACCGCCCGCTGCGCCGCGGGAAGCCGCGGGTAGGGGAAGATCGAGGACGATCGAAACTTCCCGAAGAACAGATCCTTGCAGAACCCGGCTTTTTCGGGGCCGGAAAAGAGCAACTCCTCGGCCTGCCGAATCTGCTTCTGCTGAAGCTCCATCTGCGCCTGCGACATCGCCCGTGGGCCTCCCTGGTTCGCGGAAACCGTTCAGAGGAAGGATAGTGACTGACGGGCGGGCGGTCGAGGGGATGGGGGGGATAGTGGGTAGTGGATAGTGCGTAGAGGATGGAGGATGGAGGATCGCGAGCGATTTCGGCGGGCCGATCAGCATGTTGCCGCCGTGGATGGCGCGGGTGCGGTCGCGGGCGATTCGGCTTCCCTTCCGCGCTTCCACCGTTGTCCCCCCCGGCCTGAAAGGGGTAAGATGGTTCTTCTTCCGGGACGGTTCTCGCCCCGCCGGCGCATCATCTCCGCGATCGACCGCCCATCTTCATGTCGATGACGTTGCAGGAATATCTCGAGTGGCTCGACGGCCGGGACATCACCTGGCCGAAGCCGCCGCGGCGCGTCGACGCCAAGGCGACGCCGTTCACGAAGCCCCTCGAAGGGATTCTCGCGGTCACCTGGTGCGTGTACGGGACGCTGTTGCGGATCGGCGACGGCGAGTTGCTGCACGAACATCCGCAGAAGGTGCGGATGCAGGTGGCGCTCGAAAAGACGATCCACGAATTCAACATGTGGAACAGCATGCACCGCACGCCCGAGGCGCCGTGGGAGTACATGCTGCGGCAGTACCAGAAGGTGGTCGAGGAGCAGCGGATGCTCCCCACCGGCCGGAAGGGAGAGACGCCGGAAGTGAATTCGGCGATCGTGTGGACGAAGCTCGTGCGGCAGCTTCAGCTCAAGAAATACGTTTACGACACCGAGTTGTACGGAGAACCGGACGAACTGGGGGAGAAGGTCGCCTATTTCTTTCACGCGAGCCTGCAAGGGGTCGAAGCGGCGGCGCATGCCGGCGACGCGCTGCGGGCGGTCCGCGAGGGGGGCTTCGAGCAAGGATTGCTCGCCGACGCGCAGTGCTTCACGGTGCCGCAGTTGTTGCGGGCCTTGAAGCAGGCCGGTACACTGGCCACACTCGGCGAGTTGTTCCACGCCGGCGCGTTCACGCTGTCATTCCAGGAGGGACTTCGAACGCCGTCCCGCGCCTTGTTTCGCCTCGCCGTCGAGCGGTTCGAACGCCGGGGGATCACGCCCGAGAGGGTTCTGCACGTCGGCTGCCGGCTGCGGGACGATCTCGCGGTGGCCCGGGAGTTCGGCATGAGGACGGCCTTGTACGCGGGGGACGGAACGAGCCTGAGGGCCGCCAAGGCCGACGTCCGAAATCCTCGTCTGCAGCCCGACCGCCTGCTGACCGACCTCGCTCAGATTCGCGATATTCTGGATCTGGCCTGATCGTTCGTGGCGACCCGATTCATCGGATCCACGGCTCATCGGATCCGCGGCGAAGCGGAGGGCCGGCCGCCCGAACGCGGTCACGACCAACGGAACGGCGGACCGCCCGAACGCGGTCGTCACGAACGAAATGGAGTAGCCGCTCGATGCCCCCGCAGCCTTTCTTCGATCTCGCCCGATACGATCTCGATCGGCCGTTGTTCGACATCGACGAGATCCGCAAGGTCAACCCGCAGCGCTTCGAGATGGAGCAGCTCACCGCGATCGTCTCGGTCGATCGGGACCAGCACGCGATCGTGGGCTACAAAGACGTCACGCGCGACGAATTCTGGATCCGCGGGCACATGCCCGAGTTCGCGCTGATGCCGGGCGTGATTCAATGCGAGGCGGCCGCCCAGCTCGCCGGTTTCTACGCCCGCAAGTACGGATTGCTGGGGGGGGACTTTCTCGGCTTCGGCGGCATGGACGAGGTGCGGTTCCGCGCTCCGGTGCTGCCGGGCTCGCGGCTGATCATCATGGCCCACCTGACGAAACTCCGCCCGCACCGCCGCGCCGAATTCGCCTTCCAGGGCTACGTGGGAGAGACGCTGGTCTTCAACGGCACGATGATCGGCGTACCGATCGTCAAGGGAGGGGAGAAGAAGGAAGATTGAAGAAGGAAGAAAGAAGAAAGAAGAAAGAAGAGAAAGCCACCGCATCCAGTTCTTCTTTCTTGACTCTTCTTTCTTGACTCTTCTTTCTTGGTTCTTCCTTCCTGATCGATCCCCATGCTCGACCTCCGCCCCTGGTTCCTCACGCTGCACGATCTCGACGGCGTGGTCGATTTCGCCAAGCTGTTCGAGAACGAGCAGCCGGTGGAACTCGACATCGGCTGCGGTCGCGGACTGTTCCTCGTCGGTGCCGCGCTCGAGCATTCCGAAGTGAACTGGCTGGGCATCGAACTGGATTACCGCGAGGGGCGGCACTCGGCGAAGAAGCTCTTCAAAAGGCGACTGGCGAATGCCCGCGTCTGGGGGGGCGATGCGAACGTCGCCCTCGATGCGCACATCGCCCCCGCCTCCGTCGCCGCGGTGCACGTCTACTTTCCCGACCCGTGGTGGAAGCGGAGGCACCGTCGCCGGCGGCTGTTCACCGACGTGTTCGTCGAGCGGATCGCGCGGGTTCTTCAACCGGGCGGCCTCGCGCACGTGTGGACCGACGTGGGAGAGTACTTCGAGGTGATGAAGGCCCTGATGGACCATTCTCCCCGGTTCGATCCGCTGCCGCCGCCGGAAGAAAAGCCCGCCGCGCACGACCTCGACTACCGCACCAGCTTCGAGCGCAAGAAACGGCAGGCGGGTTGCGAGATTCGCCGCGGCCGCTGGCGGCGACGCGATTGAACCGACCGCGTCATCGAGCCGCGACCGTCAGGGAGCGGACAACTCGCGAAGTCCACTGACAGTGCTTCCAAGTTCAGCGTTCCAGGACCAGGATGACGAATCTCG
>JBBDNT010000284.1:0-12215 GCA_040877445.1 Planctomycetaceae bacterium | reverse complement strand
GGCGCCAACCGCTACAGAACCCAAGCCTGACACGACAAAGTGGGGAACGCGCCCCAGCGCGATGGGCGGGTAGGACGGAATTGCATTCCGTCGTCTCCGCCTTCCGGAACGACTTGCGGGATGCGAGCGAGTTGCCGGCCAGGGCGCCGGCGGACGGAATTCAATTCCGTCCTACGACGCCGTCAAGTTTGTTTTTGTGGGACGGTCGTGTGGTCGGGTAGGACGAACTTCAGTTCGTCGTCCCCGCCGGTCGAGCGCAACGGCCCCGATGTCGAAACACCATCGGCGAAGATCCTTGACGCAGGCCGCGATTCCAGCGCGGGCTTCGCACGGCGAACTCAAGTTCGCCCTACGAAGCCCACCGAGTCGCATCCACAAGATCAATGTGGAAGATGTACTACGACACCGTCACCGTCGAACCGATGGGTCGGATCGAATGGGCGGATACGACGGAATCGTATTCCGTCGGACCCGCCTTCCGGCGCTCGGCGCGATTGCCTGGCGAAACTCCGGCCAGTTCGTCGAAGGAAGCATCGCCTGAATCGGGGCGCCGGCGGACGGAATTCAATTCCGTCCTACGAAGCCTGGCACGTCGAACGCGCGTCCGTCACGACGCGCCGACCGTTGCCGCTTCGCGGCGGCCCGCGCCGCAGTGGTCGCGGAGCGCGGCGACCTTGTCGGTCGCCTCCCAGGTGAAGTCGGCGTCGTCGCGGCCGAAGTGCCCGCCGTGCGCCGTTTTGCGGAAGATCGGCCGGCGAAGCCGCAAGTGCTCGATGATGCCCCTGGGCGTCAGCGGGAACAGCTCGCGGACCGCTTCGGAAATCTTGTCCTCGTCGACGGAGTTCGTGCCGTACGTCTCGACGCGGACGCTCACTGGGTCGGCCACGCCGATCGCGTAGGCGAGCTGCACCTCGCATTCACTGGCGAGACCTGCGGCGACGACGTTCTTCGCGACGTAGCGGGCCATATACGCGGCCGAGCGATCGACCTTGGTGGCGTCCTTCCCGCTGAAGGCCCCGCCGCCATGTCGGCCCCAGCCGCCGTAGGTGTCGACGATGATCTTGCGGCCGGTGAGGCCCGTGTCGCCGTGTGGACCGCCGACGATGAACTGCCCGGTGGGGTTGATATGGTACTTCGTGGCGTTCGAGAGCAGGTCGCCGGGGACCGAGGGGGCGACGACTTCCGCCTTCACGTAATCGGCGATGTCCGCCTGCGAGATCCCCTTCGCGTGCTGGGTCGAGACGACGACGGAGGAAATCGCCACGGGACGGCAGCCGTCGTACTCGATCGTCACCTGGCTCTTGCTGTCCGGCCGCAGCCAGTTCACTTCGCCGCTGAGCCGCACTTCGGCCAAGCGGTTGATGATGCGGTGCGAGAGCGCGATGGGAAGCGGCATCAATTCGGGCGTCTGATCGCAGGCGTAGCCGAACATCAGCCCCTGGTCGCCGGCGCCGTCCTTGTCGACCCCCATCGCGATGTCGCCGCTCTGGCTGTGCAGGGCGAGGAACACGCGGCAGGAATCGGCGGAGAAGCCGATGTCGTCGCTGGTGTAGCCGATCTCGCGGATGACGTCGCGGGCGACCTGGACGTAATCGACCTTGGCCTGACTGGTGATTTCGCCGGAGAGGACGACGAGGTCGGTCGTGCAAAGCGTCTCGCAGGCGACGCGGGAGCGGGGATCCTGGGCGAGCAAGGCATCGAGGACGCCGTCGGACACCTGGTCGGAGACCTTGTCCGGATGTCCCATACTCACGGATTCACTGGTGAAGAGGTAATTGCCCATGAATTGCTCCGTATCGATCAGTCGCACGAATTGCCAAACGCGGCCGGGGGTCTGATGAGCCAGCCGAAGGAGTGATTGTAAGGGCTCGCGCGGCGGGTCACAACCGAGGCATCGGAATCACGCTCCACGCCACCGCGTCCACGCGCCGCGCGAAGTGGATGAGCGGTTCCGCGCGGGGCAGAGGGATCCCCAGCGGAGCGGCCATCGTGTTGATCCGCACTTCCGCCTCCGCCGGCTGCAACGGCCACGGCGCGTGGTCCACGTCGGCGATGAACGTCCGGCCGCGGCGATCGGCCGAATACAAACAATAGCGCTCCACGAGAAAGTGCTCCAACGTCCCCGGAACAGCGCGGACCGGTGCGCCCGTCGGACCGTAGCCGGCGTCGAACGTCGCGGCCGGGCTCCCGTTCCGCGCGACGCGCTCGCTTTCGTAATGCACGCGTTCGCCATCGGCGCGAACGGTGATTCGCGCGTCGTGATAAGGCAACCCGTACCAACGCCGAGCGACGCGGACCGACAGCCAGCTCGTCGCGTCGAGACTCAGAAACCACACGCCCGACCGGCCGGGGCTTTTCACATAGGTGCGGACGTTGATCTCCGGAAACGCCGACAACGGCCGGATCGCCGGCAGCAGCCGCGGCCGTACGCCCGTCATGCGAAACGGCACGACGCCGAGCCACGCCCAGCCGTCGAAGGTGTCGATCTCGAGCGCCGGCGGGACGAGCGGCCGCAACACCTCGGGCCGCACCGGCCAGTGCAGGAACAGCAGGTCGTGCCAATTCATCGCGACGGACCACGGACCGGCGGGAGCGGGCCACGGTCGATGCGTGGCGCACTCACTCGAGATTTCAGCCAACATCATGATTTCCTCCGGTGGCGTGAACCGGAATCGATATGGCGAATTAACCGACTCGTTCGGAATTTCGACTGACGGCGGGCGCCGTAGGACGGAATTGTATTCCGTCCGCCAGAGCACCGTTTCAGGGCATGCTTCGATCAACGAACTCGCCAGAGGGTCGCGCCGCGTGCCGGTCGGCGGGCACGACGGAATACAATTCCGTCCTACCCGCCCGATCGTCGAAATCACCTTCGCAATCGCGTCGCGGCGGCGATCGTGTCGCGGAAGCGGAGCGGGTCGCGCGGCAGATCGAGCGTTTCCGAAAGGTGCTCCAGCCACACGACCAGGCCGTGCTCCGGGTGGAAGTACAGCTCGCACAGCGCCTTTTGGATCTTCGTGCCGGTCTTCATGCGATATTCGGCCGCGGGAAGTTGAAAGTACGTGTGAAGCTGAAACGAACTCGCGCCGCGGAGCGCGTATTCGAGCGCCATCTTCCCACTGTGAATGTTTCCCGTCGCGGACCACTCGAGCGGGTGCGTGATCTCGCCGTTCGCGATCGACCGCTGGAATTCCGACATGATCCGCAGATTGCGATCGCTGAGATCGGGACCGCCGTAGGCGATGCCCTTCTTCCCGTCGAATTCCCGCTCGGGGTCGAACAGGCGATTGCCGTAGATGAAGAAGTCGGGCCGGCACGCGGCGTCGGCGTGGATCGCGCGGAGCATTTCGAGCTGGAAGGCGTCGTCGAACATGGCATTGAACAGCTTGAGGCCGAGACGCACGGCGGGCGTTTCGGCGCCGCCGTTGTTCGGCGAATCTTCCGTCGCGGCGCGGACGAGCTGCGGCACGTGGCGCAGCCATTCCAGAATCTGCGCCTGTTGCTTCGCGAGGTCGCTGCCGGCGAGCGTGGGGCTGAAGTCCTTTTCGAGCGGCATCGAGGCATCGGGCGAATCGGCTTCCGACCGCCACGCGTCGAGCAGATGGCGGGTGGTGAAGTCGTACTCGGCGGCCTTCCACGGTTCGTCGGCCGATTGCGGCAGATGGAACTTGCAAGACGGGACGATCAGCGTGCCGCTTCCGCGGGCGATGCGCTGCGCCTCGCGGACAAGGGCGAGGTACTCTTCGAACGACTGCCACCATCCGCGGCCTTTCCAGGAGATGGTCCAGCCGGTTTCGCCGGAACGGCCGACGATCGGCTCGGCGAGCATCCGCGCCTCGCGAATGGCCCAGGCCCGCATCGTCTGCGTGCCCGTCTCGTCCTGCGCGATGACGGTCTTCAGCACGACGAAGCCCAGCCCCGCATCGACGTCTTCCTGAACCTGGTGCGCGGTCATCGACAACTGCCCGGACGCCTTTCCCCACGGATTGGGAATCTCATACCCGGCATACGTCGTGGAAACGTCGATGCCGTAACGATCGAGCAGGTGCGTTTCGATCGATTCCGGCAGTCCCTGTTCGCAGAATCGCCCGTAGTCGTCGCGCACCGCAGCGCCGACCGCGGCGGAAACATTTGGCGATTCGGGAAGGAGATATTCGCTCATGGCAGGGTGAGAGAGCGTCTTCGGATTCGTAGCGGTAGTCGCAAGACTTCCGATGCTCGTGTGGCGATGCTCGGAATTCTTGCGAATTCCGCTACAGCACAGCCGCATCGAAGCCGCTGGCAATGATTCGAAGATGGTCTCCGAGGATGGAACGAAGCAGGCGAATCGCTCGCGATCGCGCTCGCCGGGTGATAGGGTATCTTCCGCCGCGGGTCGAAGGAAAGCGCGCGGACTGGTGGAGGCGATTCGTCGGCTCATCGGCGTCGATCCACGTTCACCGCTCCCCCCGCTGACGCGGGAGGCTCGCCACTCCGCGACGCTATGAGATCGGAAGCTTCGATGCACGAAATCGCCTTCTCCACCTTGAGCTGTCCCGATTGGTCGTGGCGCGAGATTCTCGAGCACGGGCCGCGGATGGGTTACGACGGCGTCGAAATCCGGCTGCTGGAACGGGACACCGACCTGCTCGCCCGGCCGGAGTTCCAGTCGTCCGCGCTGACGGAGCGCCGCCGCGAGTTGCGCGAGGCTGGCTTTCGCATTTGCGGATTGGCGTCGTCGGTGCGGTTCGACGACGTCGACGAGCGGCTCCGCGCGATGCAACTGGAGTCGGGACGCCGGCATGTCGAACTGGCGGCGGAACTCGGTGCGGGGTTCGTCCGCGTCTTCGGCGACACGCTGCCCGACGAGAGCGAAACGGCGGCGCGGATCGCGGCGTTCGATCGGATCGCGGCGGGGCTGAACGAGTTGGGCGAACATGCCGGTTCCGCGGGCGTCGAAATCCTGATCGAGACGCACGGAGACTTCTGCGCGTCGCCGGCGATGGCCGCGCTGTGCGAGCGGATGGAGCATCCGGCGGTGGGCGTGTTGTGGGACACGCATCATCCCTGGCGGTTCCACGAGGAGGATCCGGCGGCGACGTTCGCTCGAATCGGGCGCTTCGTGCGCCATACACATTGGAAAGATTCCGTGACACGCGCGGCGCTGGAACCGACGGACGCACGGGCAAGCGCGGCGGAAGAATTCGCGCGATCGTTGATGCCGGGGCATCGCCACGCGGACTACGTCCCCTTCGGCGAAGGCGAGTTCCCGGCGGAAGAATGCGTCGCGCCGCTGTTGACGGCCGGATACACCGGGTGGTTCTGCCTGGAATGGGAGAAAATGTGGCACCCCGAGATCGCGGGACCGGAAATCGCGCTGCCCCCGTTTCCGGAAGCGATGCGGCGGCTGCTCGAGGCAGCGTCGCGATCGCGCTGACCGGTGCGGACCGGATTTTGCTCAAGGAGACCGTCGACCGTCATGTTCCGGCGCGCAACCCGCGACCCTGACGGTCGTGACGGTGGGAGGGCCGATCGGGGCGATTCGTTTTTTGACCGCCCCGAAAACGTGGTTTATATTCAACGTGTGCCTCGGCGGCGTGAAGCCGTCGGGCAACATGCAGCATTCGGGCAACCCGCCCGCGGGGCCGCGCTTTCGCGGCCGTTCGGACGGCCTTGATTCAACTATCGGCGAAGTGACACCAGCCGTTTCCCGGGGGGGAGTGATGTCGATCGGAATGCCGTCGCGGCGCGCGAGGTTCGTGGTTCTGTTGCTCGCGATCTTGTTCGCGACCCGCGGCGGAACCGCTTCGTTCGCCGCGGACAATGTGCGAGCGGTCTCGACTCCCGATGCGGTTCGCATGGGGGTGCAGTTCGAGCGGGGCCGGCAATGGCTCGACGCGATCCGCCATTACGAAACCGCCCTCGAAGAGTGGCCCGACGACAAGGAACTCCAATACGGTTTGCGGCGGGCGAAGGTCAACTTCGGAATCGAACGCCGCTACTCCGACACCAGCTTCGAAGGCTCGCTGGTGCGGCAGTCGCAGCCCGAGGCGCTCGAACTGTTCGACGACGTATTGGGCCGCATCCGCAGCGATTTCGTCGATCCGCTCTCCGCGACGTCGTTCGTCGCCCACGGGACCGAGAGCCTGTACCTGGCGCTCGCGAACGACAAGTTCCGCACCCGCAACCTGCCGCTGGTCGAAGACGCCCGCATCGATCGCGTGCGGACGGTCCTCCGCGAGAACTATTGGAACAAGCCGGTCCCGCATCAGCAGGCCGCCCGGCAGACCGTCGCCGAAATCTGCGAACTCACCCGCCGCGAACTGGGACTTGCCCCGGGAGCGGTCGTCATGGAGTACATCTTCGGCGGCTGCAACGCCCTCGACGACTACAGCAACTTCCTCACGCCCGACCGCCTCAGCGACCTGTACGGCAACATCGACGGCGAGTTCGTCGGGTTGGGAATCGAAATGAAGTCCGAGATGGGTTTGGGCCTGCTGCTCGTGGACGTCATCGCCGACAGTCCCGCGGCGCTCGGCGGCCTGCGTCCGCAGGAATACATCGTCGGCATCGACGGCGTCGATTGCCGCGAAATGTCCACCGACGAAGGCGCGAAGCTGTTGCGCGGCCCCTCCGGCAGCAGCGTGCAACTCGAAATCCGCGCGATCGACGGCAAGCTGCGGACCGGCACGTTCCGCCGCCGGGCCGTGCATGTGAAGAGCATTCCCGTGGCGCGGATGATCGATCGGCGGAACGGCATCGCCTACATTCGCATGACGGGCTTTCAAAAGACGACTCCCACCGAACTCGACGAAGCCCTCGCCCGGCTCGAACGCGAGGGGATGCAAGCGCTGATCTGGGATCTGCGGGGCAACCCGGGCGGATTGCTCACCGCTTCGGTGGAAGTGCTCGACCGCTTCATCGACGCCGGCGTGCTCGTCTCGACCAAGGGCCGCACCCGCGATCAGAACTGGACCTACTCCGCCCATCGCCCCGGCACCCTTCAGGTGCCGCTCGTGCTGCTGGTGGACGGCGACAGCGCCAGCGCCAGCGAGATCGTCGCCGGCGCGATCCGCGATCATCAGCGGGGAATCATCGTGGGCCGCAAGACGTTCGGCAAGTGGAGCGTGCAGAGCATCTTCCCGGTGCGGGGCAAGACCGGACTGCGGCTGACCACGGCGAAGTTCTACTCGCCCAACGGGCACACGCTCGGTAAGATCGGCGTGCAGCCGCATCATCTCGTGGAAGTTCAGGAGAGCCACGTCGTGTCGTACCGCGGTCCCGACGGACCCGATCCGGAGACCGACGCGGACATTCTCAAGGCCCGCGAAGTCCTCCAGGAACGGTACACCCGCCGATGAGCGACGACTGGCTGGTGGCGGAAACAGGCGACAGCCCGCGCCGCCACTGGTCGTTCGCCGCCGACGCCCCGCTGGTCGCGCTCGAAACCGCCCGCGAAACCGGAGAGACGATCCTCGCCGATTCCTCCGGCGGGCTGTACCGCCTCGATCGCAACGGCCGCGTGGCGGGCGTCACGCACGGTTTTCACGGCATCCGCCGGCTGTGCTGGAGCGACGTCGGCGGGGGCGCGGTGCTGATTGATGAAGCCCGGCTCATGCGGCTCGATCCCGACCTCGGGGTCGCCTGGTCGATCGAGTTGCGCGACGCCGCTCGCGCGATCGCGATCGACCCGCACGGCCACTACGTCGCGGCCGCGCTCGCCAACGGCGAAACGCTGATCTTCGATCCGGCGAAGCGGCGGATCGCGCGGTACGAGACGATCCGCCCGCTGTCGTTTCTGCGGTTCCTCACCACCGCGCCGGCGATCCTCGGCGCCGCCGATCATGGCTTGCTGTGCCGGCACCGCATCGACGGAACGGAAGAGTGGAACGTGCGGCTGTGGTCGAGCGTGGGCGACCTGAGCGTCACCGACGACGGCGAAACGCTCTATCTCGCCGCATTCAACCAGGGAATTCAAACCTTCGACGGACAGGGGAGCACCCGCGCGAGCCTCGTCGTCGAAGGGACGCCGGAACGAATCGACGCCACCGCCCGGCCGCGGCGGCTGGTCGCGGCGACCATCGAACAGCACTTGTACTGGCTCGACGAGACGGGCGATCTCCTGTGGGCGGCGGCCATGCCGGAGCGCGCCGTCGCGGTTCGTTGCGATCCGCTCGGCCGGTCGATCACCTGCGGCTTCGAGACCGGCCGGGCGCTGCGGCTCGTTTGGGATTGATGCGACGGGTGGCTGGGTCGAAGCGCAGCGGAGCCCACAGCGAATCCAGGGCGTGCCTTCCCATCACTGGGGGCGATCCGCCGAACATCCATCTCCCATGTGGACACCCTCTTTCAGCGGATCGACCCCAGCCACCCCGTCGTTGCGATCCGCTCGGCCGGTCGGTCACGTGCGGCTTCGAAACCGGCCGCGCGCTGCGGCTGGTGTGGGATTGATGCGGCGGGTGGCTGGGGTCGAAGCGCAGCGAAGCCCCCAGCGAATCCAGGGCGTGCCTTCCCATCGCTGGGGGCGATCCGCCGAATATCCATCTCACACGTGGACGCCCTCTTTCGGCGGATCGACCCCAGCCACCCCGTCACCCGTCACTCAGTAGTTCCAAGTTTCCCAACACACGTCGAATGGGAATACCCCGAACGGTTTCACGCAATGCTTTCTTGGTGGGAGGCACGGCGCGGGGCACCCTGAAGGGGTGCGATTCCACAGCCCAGGGTCGCGACCGGAGGGAGCGCACCCTGGGTCGAGCGCCATGATGGAATGGCGTGACGGCAGGCGAAGATGCGAGGGCGTGCGGCGCACATCGAGGAACAATGAGGATCGACTGCGGACCCAGGGTGCGCTCGCTATCGCTCGCGACCCTGGGCTTTGGAATGCAACCCTTTCAGGGTTGGAAGAGCGGCGCCGGGCACCCTCGGAGTAGCGACAGCGATGACTCCGTTGAGTCGCGAGAACTTGGAACTGTCGTCACTCGTCACTCACCCCGCCTTCGCCGCCTCCGCCTTCGCGACGGGTGGCTGGGTCGAAGCGCAGCGGAGCCCACAGCGAATCCAGGGCGTGCCTTCCCATCACTGGGGGCGATCCGCCGAACATCCATCTCCCATGTGGACACCCTCTTTCAGCGGATCGACCCCAGCCACCCCGTCACTCATCCCGTCTTCGCGGCCTCCGCGATGGCGGTGGGGACGGCGACCGGTTCGCCCGTCAGCCGCGCGACCACGGTGCAACCGCACGAGTCGCTCCAGACGTTGACCGTCGTGCGGCACATGTCGAGCACGCGGTCGACCGCGATGATGACGCCCTGGGCTTCGAGCGGCAATCCCACCGCCTGCAGGACGATCGCCATCATCACCAGCCCCGCGTGCGGAATGCCCGCCGCCCCCACGCTCGCCAGCAGCGCGGTGAACGCCACGGTGATCTGCATGCCGAACGTGAGCGTGAAGGTGGGATCGGCCGAGGCATACGCCTGGGCGATGAACAGCACCGCGACCGCTTCGTACAGCGCGGTCCCGTCCATGTTGATCGTCGCCCCCAAGGGGAGCACGAAGGAACTCACGCGGTTCGAAATGCCCGCCCGCTCTTCCACGCAGGTCATGGTGAGCGGCAGAGTGCCGTTCGACGAGGCGGTGGAAAAAGCCGTCATCAGGGCGGGGCTCATCGCCTTGGCGAACCGCACGGGAGATCGCCGGCCGACGAACTTCACGATCAACGGCAGCACGATCCCCGCGTGAATAACGAGCGCCAGGAACACCGTCAGCATGTACCAGGCGAGGGTGCGGAAGATGTCGATTCCCTGCGTGGCGGTGGCGTAAGTCATGAACGCGAGCACGCCGATCGGCGCGAGGGCGATGACGAACATCGTGAGGTGCATGACCACGTCGAAGGCCGATTGAAAGAACCGCCGCAACGTCTCGCCGCTTTCGCCTCCCGTGCGGATGATGAAGATCGCGAACAGGATGCTGAAGGTGATGATCGCGAGGAAATCGCCCCCGGCCAGAGATTGGATGGGATTTTCGGGAAACATGTTCTGGACCAGCCGCACGAACACGCCGAGCAGCGATTCGTCTCCTCCCTGGATCGCCCCTTCGCCCCCGCCCGGCAGTTGCGCATTCACTCCCGGCCGAATGAGATTGACCATCGCGATGCCGATCGTGATCGCCAGCAGGCTGGTGGCGGCGTAATAGGCGAGCGTGCGGAGGAACATCGACCCGAGCTGCGCCGTCGTCCCCAGGCCCGAGACGCCGGTGATCAGCGAGGTCACGATCAGCGGGATGGTGACCATCTTCAACAACCGCAGGAACATGTCTCCCACGAACCGCGCGGCGGCGATGACGGCCGCGCGAAACCCGCCGCCGCGCTCGGTGTAGAACGTGTCCCAGTAGGGATGGCGTTCGACGAACCGCGCGGCGTTGGGGGCCTCGAGCTTCGAGACGACGGCACGTCCGTCGACGCGGCGCGTGTAGGTGAGCGTGACGCTGCGGCCGTCCTCGACGAGATGCGCCCGCCGCCGGGTGATGGCGATTTCGGTCGGCTCGACGCGCCCGTCGCGAATGGCCCGCTCCGCGAGTGTTTCATACCGCTCGCGGAAGAGTTCGACCGACATCACCATCTCGCCGGCCGCCTCCTCGACGATGGCGACCTCGCCGTTTCGCGGCTCGATGCGCCCGCGCGCGTCATCGAGCGGCGCCTCGCCGGGATTGACGAGAATCCCGATGATGGTCCCGAGCACGAGGGCGATCAGAATCTGAATGTGCAGCGCGGGTTTTTTCATCGGACAAGATCCGACAGAAAAATTGATGACGGAAAAATGACGAAGGGATTTCACGCGAAGGCGCGAAGGGGGGATCACGCTCGCCCTTGCGAAGTCGCCCCGGAAGGGCGCCGGAATGTAGCCACGGGGGAGCGACGACCGCGCAGCGAGTCGTCGCGGCACCCGTGGAAGGGCGGGGAACTGCACTCGCGGAACCCGCTTCCACGGGTTCCGCTCCGCCCGCGTCGCGGAGAGGCTCCCACCGTGGCTACATTCCCGCGCCCCCCAGAGGCGACCGACGGGGAGTCCATCGAATTGCGGTCGGCGGACGACTGCGTTCCAGCCGGAACTCTCAACCGCGACCCGCCGAGAACCGCTTCGCCACCTCGTCCCAGTTCACCACGTTCCAGAACGCGGCGATGTAATCCGGCCGCCGGTTCTGGTAGTGCAGGTAATACGCGTGCTCCCACACGTCGAGACCGAGGATCGGCGTGCGGCCTTCGGACAGCGGCGTGTCCTGGTTCGGCGTGCTTTCGACGCGGAGCTTCCCCCCGTCGAGCGACAGCCACGCCCAGCCGCTGCCGAACCGCGTCGCCGCCGCCGCGTTGAACTCCTCCTTGAACTTGTCGAACCCGCCGAAGGTCGTCTTGATGGTCTCGGCGAGATCCCCCTTCGGCTCGCCGCCGCCGCCGGGCTTCATCACGGTCCAAAACAGCGAGTGGTTCGAGTGCCCGCCGCCGTTGTTGCGGACGGCGGTGCGGATCGCCTCGGGGACCGAGGTCAGGCCCCGCATCAATTCGTCGATCGGCTTCTGCGCCAGGTCGGAATGCCCTTCCAGAGCCTTGTTGACGTTGTTGATGTACGCCTGATGATGCTTAGTGTGATGGATTTCCATCGTCCGGGCGTCGATGTGCGGCTCCAACGCATCGTAAGCGTAAGGCAGCTTCGGAAGCTCGTAGGCCATCGTGTTCTCCTTATTCTCCTGCTGTCGGTCCCCGATTCCCGGACACGTCCGGCGACCGGCCGCAACGCCCGCGGCCGATCCGCCTGTATTCTATGGACTGCGGACGAGACCACAACCGGAGGAAGCCACGAATCTCGCCGCGTTCCGCCGCCGGGAATCGCCGGGTCGGAACCACCGGAATCACCCCGGGGCTCGACCATTCCGGCGCCGCCCCTCGCGATTCGCGAAATCGTCATGGAATTGCCGGTGACACGAGCCGCGGAACCAGTGACGTAGGGCCGGCTGTGCCGGCCGGACTGCGGACGGGCGGCGCTGAGCGGGTCGGCACGCGGATGATGCTCGCCGCGCGCCGTGCGGCCGATCGACGAGTCGCGGGCCGTCCGCGCCGCGCGCACCTTCGCGCGGCCGGAGCGGTGCGCTCGGTTTCTCGGTCGTCGTGATTTTCTTCGAGCCGCCATTCGTGTTCGCCGGCCGTCGGACCGGCCATCAAGCGGGATCGCCGCGCGCGGCGG
>JBBDNT010000283.1:0-12259 GCA_040877445.1 Planctomycetaceae bacterium | reverse complement strand
CCGGCGCGCGCCACGGGGGCTTCCGCGTTGCGGAGCGCCCCCGCCACCCATCGGCGAAGCGAATTGGCATCGCCGAAAACTCTTGCCGCACCCGGACGATGCCCAGCTTGTGGCCGGGCATTGAACCGACGGCCTTCGGTCCGCATAATCGAAGCAATCCCTTCCGCTCGCGGGCGGTGCCTCTCTTCCTCGCAACCTCGGCGCGGCGTGCATGCAGTCCGTTCGGATCGTCGTCATCGTCGGCCTGCTCGTCGTCGCCACCTTGGCCGTTCACGGTCAGACGGCCGGGTTCGATCCGCTGACCTTCGAACGGACCGCCTTCGAGTACGTCAACATCGACGACCCCGGCTACCTGTTCGATCACCCGCACGTGGTGACCGGCCTCACGCGGGAGAACGTCGGCTGGGCGTTCCGCGCGACCTACTTCTCCAACTGGCATCCGCTGACGTGGCTGTCGTACATGCTCGACGCCGAGCTGTACAAGCCCGATCCGCGGCTCGGCATCCATCAAACGGCCCGCGGATTTCACGCGACCAACGTCGCCTGGCACCTGGGCAGCGTGCTGCTCTTGTTCTGGGTATTGCGGGCTCTCAGCGGCGCCGATTGGCGAAGCGCCGCCGTGGCGGGCTTGTTCGCCGTGCATCCGATTCACGTCGAGTCGGTGGCGTGGATCTCCGAGCGGAAGGACGTCCTCAGCGTGTTCTTCGGCCTGGCGGCGATCGCGGCCTACGTGCGTTACGCGGCACGGGCTGGAAGCGCGCGGCAGCGCGGAGACGAAGACAGCCAAGCGCGGCGTTCGTCGAAATGGCTGTGGTACGCGGTGGCGTTGGTCGCCTACGCGGCGAGCCTGATGTCCAAGCAGATGCTCGTGACGTTGCCCTTCGTGCTGCTGTTGCTCGATTGGTGGCCGCTGCGGCGGATCGCGGGTTGGTCGCAGGCGCGCGGGAGCGACGCCGCGGATTCGCTTCCGGCCGAGACGGCGCCCGCCGCCATCCCGCGGAGTCGCCGCGATCGAAAACGGCGGTCCCAGCGGGACACGGCGACGCGGCGGCCTCCAACGGCGGCATGGGACGGAACGCAGTCGGCGATGCGGATCGTCGTCGAAAAGCTGCCGTTCCTCGCACTGTCGCTCGCCGCGTGCGTGATCGCCGTGATCGCTCAGAGGGGAGCCTTGCAGACGTTCGAGCAGCACCCGCCGCTGGTGCGCGTGCTGAACGCGATCCTGTCTTACGGGCTGTATCTGAAGAAGCTGTTCTGGCCGACGAAGCTCGCCGTTTACTATCCGCATCCGGGAGACTCGATTTCGCTGGCGAGCGTGGCGGTCGCGGGGGTGCTGCTCGTCGCGGTGACGGCGGCATGCTGGCGGTTTCGCGCGCGGCATCCTTACCTGCTGGTGGGATGGTTGTGGTTTCTGGGAACCCTCGTGCCGGTCATCGGACTGATTCAGGTCGGCAAGCAGCAGATGGCCGACCGCTATGCCTACTTCCCGGCGGTCGGCGTGTATCTGGCGGTGGTCTGGCTGGCCGGCTGGTTGGTCGAGGCGGCGCTGGAATCGCCGCGAGAATCGTTGCGATTTTTGAACCTGCCGATGGCGGTCGGCGGGGCCGCGGTGTTTCTGGTGCTGATCGGGCTGGGCTGGCTGCAGGCAGGGCATTGGGAAAACACCGAGACGCTGTTTCTGCACGCGATCCAGGTCACCGAGCGCAACGAGTACGAGCATTTGAACATCGCTTCCTACTACGACGATCAGGCGGCGATCAGCCTGCGCAAGAACCAGCCGGCCGACGCGCGCGTTTTCCTGGCGCTGGCGATCCGACATAATGAGATCGCCCTGCAGATCGATCCGAAGTTTTATGACGGACACTACAACCTGGGAACGGTGCGCCTGCGGCGCGGCAGGCACTTTCTGAATCTCTCCACGAACCCTCGCGACGTGGAGCATGCCCGGAACGATCTCCAGGATGCACTGATCTGCTTTCAACGGGCGGAGGAACTGCATCCCGACACCCGGAACCAGGCCGCGGCGAAGCTTTACGTCAATTGGGGCGCGGCGTGGCTGGAATTCGCGGAAGCCGGGGGAACGACTTCCGACGAAGCTCAACGGCGGGCGAAGAAGCTGTTCGAGCAGGCGCTCGCCATCATTCCCGCCTTTTCCGACGCGCACCGCAACCTCGGCCGAATCTTTCTCGATATGAGAGAGCCGGATCAGGCGCTGCACCATTTCGGACAGTTCTGGAGGAGCTATCCGGAAGAGGCCGATCCTCTGGAGAACTCGGCCGTTCACCGGCGGTTGGTGATCGAGTATCTGCGGCAGAATCGCCGCGCCGACGCGCTCCGCCACGCCCGCCGAGCGCGCGAACTGGACCCGAGTCTGCCCGATCCCGAAACGCTGATGCGGAGCGGGGCCGCGTTCTGATCGGCGACCGTTTCCCGAATGCGGCTCCGGTTCCACGAACGCGCCGCCTCGGCCTAGTGCGCCGGCAGCATTCATCTTGCGGGTGACCGTAGCTACCGACGCCGTAGGACGGAATTGCATTCCGTCCGCCAATCGAACCGCTGGCATTCGTTGCCGACCGCGATCGAGAACGGAAGCGATCGCGCAAGGCGAGCCTCAGCGGCGGGCGGGCACGACGGAATACAATTCCGTCCTACCCGTCCATGCGACCCACAAGATCAAGGTTGACGACGGCCGAGCCGGCCGTTTGACTCGGCATTCGCGGCCGGATAGCGTAGGATGTTTCGATGTTCCGCGGGGGATGACGACCTGCGACCGCGGATCGGCGGCGGAGGCTCCCCGCCGCGCATTCCGGAATCTCTCACCGTCACACCGCATGTTTCAGCGTCTGGGCAATTTCAACACGCGGTTCTGGCCCGTGTTGCTCGTCGGCTGGGTGGGGGCGGCCGTCGTCCTGGGAATGCTCGCCCCTGCCTGGGACGATGTGGTCCAGGACGGGGAATTCGCCTACCTGCCGAAATCGTCCCCCAGTCTGCGGGCGGAAGAGCTGTTCGAGGAGGCCTTCCCCGACGACCTGCTCCGCAGCAGCGTGGTGCTCGTCGTCCGCCGCGAAAACGGGCTGGACGAGCGGGACGACGAATTCATTCAGACGGTGCTCACGCCTCGGCTGGAGCGCATTCAACCGCTCACCGACATCGCCGAACTTGGTTCCGCCAACGAGGAGGTTCAACGCGCCCGCTATCGCGAAATGTCCGCCGCGCTCGACGGGCTGCCCCTTCTCGAAGGGGAAGCCCCGGACCTCCCTCCGATTCCCGAACACGTGAAGCTCGCGGCGGTCCGCGACTGGCACGCCGACCTGTTCTCCTCCGAGGAGGATCCCGATCCGCAATCGGACGCCGGCACGTCGCTGGGAACGCGGATCGCCCTGCGACTGGCGGCCGAAGGATATCCCGATCCGCCCTTGGCGGAGGCGATCGACGCGCGGCTGCGGACCGTTCGAGCGCAGTCGCCCGACGAAGAGCCGGACCGCGCCGCGCCGGCTTCGGCGTTCGAGATCCCGGCGGAAAGTCGTCCCGCCGAGCCGCCGCAACCGGTGATCGTCGGCGTCCGCGACGCGGGGGACCGGGCGATCGGCAGTCTGTTGCGGAGCCGCGACGACGAGGCGTCGCTGGTAATCGTCGAACTCTCCACCGAGTTCATGGAGAACCGCAACCGCCCGGTGCTGGAGAAGATCAGCGCCGTCGTCGAATCGACGCACGACACCATGCGGCGGCTCGAACCGATGAGGCCCGTCCCGCGGATCGACCTCAGCGGGACGGCGACCGTCGGCCGGGACATGCGACAGGCTGCGAAAGACAGCGCGGACAACACGCACCTCGCGACGTTGATTCTGGTGGTGATTCTGCTGCTCGTGATCTACCGAGCCCCGGTGCTGGCGCTGATTCCCTTGCTGACGGTGGCGGCGGCGGTGAAGATCGCCCTCTCGTCGCTGGCGATTCTCGCGGAGGCGGGCGCGGTGAGCCTGTTTTCCGGAATCGAGGTGTACGTGACCGTCGTGCTGTACGGCGCGGGGGTCGACTACTGCCTGTTCCTCATCGCCCGTTACAAAGAGGAACTCGACGGCGGCGCCACCATCGAGGAGGCGATCCGCGAATCGCTCGGGAAGGTCGGCGCGGCCCTCACCGCCAGCGCCGGCACCGTGATGTGCGGCATCGGAATGATGGTCTTCGCCAGCTTCGGCAAGTTCCAGGAAGCCGGAGTGGCCATGGCCTCCAGCCTGTTCGTCGTGTTGCTGGCGGCGCTCACGTTCACGCCCCCGCTGTTGCGGCTGACCGGCCGCTGGGCCTTCTGGCCGCGGATGCGCACCGAGCGGATCGCCGCCCCGGGATGGATCTCCCCGACCAGTCTCGTCTCCCGGATCCTCGAGACCGCCTGGGCCCGCGACGCGTGGGAAAAGGTGGGCCGGGCGCTGTTGGCCCGACCCGCCACGATCTGGCTGGCGAGCATCGCCCTGATGCTCCCGTTCGCCGTCATCGGCGTGGTGTGGTACAACCACCTCAGCTATGGATTGCTGTCCGAACTCCCCGCGCAGTCCCCCAGCGTGGAAGGGGCGCTCGCCGTCCAGGAACATTTTCCCGCGGGCACGGCCGGACCGGTGACCGTCCTGATCCGGAATCCGGACGTGGACTTCGCCTCTTCCGAGGGGCAGGGGGCCATCCGCGAATTGACCGACCGGCTGTATGACCGGAGCGAGGAACTGCGCATCTCGGACATTCGCAGCGTCTGGTATCCGCTGGGACTCCACACGAGCCTGAGTCCGCTCGCCGAGCGCGAGAGTCGCCGCCGGGCGCCGCAATACTACGTCAGCAGCGTGCCAGGGCACGCGGGGCAGGTCACCCGGTTGGACGTGGTGTTCGCCGACGATCCCTTCTCCCGCGACAGCATCCTCGAGTTCGAACGCCTGCGGGAGACCATCAAGAACACGATTCGCGAGATCGCAGCCGGTCGAAACGAAGGCGACATGGTCGACGACGAGGCGATGCGGCGATTCGAATCGCTCGGCGGCGTGCGCGACGCCTGGGACGACGACCTCGTCGCGGCCGACACGTCGCTGTTCTACATCGGCCCCACCCCCAGCCTGCGCGATCTCAAACAGGTGACCGACGTCGACCAGATCCGCATCGACATTCTGGTGCTGGCGGGAGTGTTCGCGATCCTGGTGATCCTGCTGCGAAGGCCGGCGATCTGCGCGTATCTCATCGTCAGCGTGTTCTTCAGCTACCTGGTGACGCTGGGGGTCACGTTCGCGCTGTTCTGGCTGATCGACCCGAACTTCGCGGGGCTCGATTGGAAAGTCCCCATGTTCCTGTTCACGATCCTGATCGCCGTCGGGGAGGATTACAACATCTTCCTGATGACGCGGATCGACGAAGAGCAGAAGCTGCACGGCCCGGTCCACGGCGTGACCGTGGCTTTGGCCCGCACCGGCAAGATCATCTCGAGCTGCGGGTTCATCATGGCGGGCACCTTCTCGTCGCTCTTGTTCGGCACGCTGACCGGCATGCACCAACTCGGCTTCGCACTGGCATTCGGCGTGCTGCTCGACACCTTCGTGGTCCGGCCGATTCTCGTTCCCGCTTATCTCATTCTGCTGTACGGCGGACGTTTCGGCGCGTGGGGCCGGTTCCTCGGCGCCCGCGAGTACGTTCCCGCCCAACCGAGCGCGCCGGTCGAAGCGACCCACGAGCCTTCGGGAACGCCGTAGCGCCGCCCGCTCTTCGTAGGACGGAATGCGGCGATTCCGTTCCACGCCGCGACGCCGCTCATTCGTCGTCATCCGCTTCGTTCTCGCCGCGGCGGCGCGAGTCGGCGCGGATCGACGATTCGCTCGTCATCGAGTTCATCCGGCGGACCTGGAACACCGATCGCGCCAACTCGATCGCCGTGATGACTCCCACCGCGAACGCCGCCCACCCCGTCGCCGCGTACGCCCCGCCGCCCCATAGCGTGCCGGTCAGCAGCGCCGCGGCGAGCGCGAACGAGATCAGCGTCAACAGGGACTTCGCCAGCACCAACCCGCGGAGCTTCTTCCACGAGTGCCGCGCGATCGCCGAACGAGCCGACAGGTTCGCCACTTCCCGCAACGAATCGAGACTGGCGCGAACCGTCCCCTTGTCGGGACTGGGCCGACGACGCGACGCCGCGGCGGACGCAGGCTCGTCGTCGGCCGCGACGCCTTCGCCGATCGTCGTCGACTCGGCCGATTCGGAGGGATCAGGCTGCGAACGGCGCGGCTCGCTCACCGGCACGGCCGGCGTCGCCGGAATGTCGACCGCGTCCTGTCGGCCCGCGCGGCGCGTGCGGCGGGTCCGGGCCAGCAACCGCTCCATGTACGCGGTGACCGAGTCCGGTTCGTCCGCCGCGGCATCCGTTTCGATTCCTGGATCCGCTCCGCCTTCCGAACCCCGTTCCGAAATCGGCGACTCCGAAAGCGCACCCGACGCCGAGTTCTCAGCGGCGCTCTCGTCCGGACCCGCGGCCGAGGCGGGATCGAATCCGAACATCCCGGCGAGAGTCGAACGCAGTTCGGACGCCTTCCGTGCCGCATCGTCGTCGGCGACAACTCCGGCATCCGCGGCGGCTTCGTCGACCGGCTCGTCCGCGCCGTCCGTCGCCTCATCCGCCCAGTCATCCGTCATGTCATCCGCTTCGCCGTTCGATCGAAGGCCGTGTGCGTCGGCTTCGATCGGTTCGTGTCGCGCGCGAAGCCGCTCGGCTTCCGTGGCGGAATCCTCCAGTCGTCGCCGTTCCTCTTCGAGCCGGTCCCGTTCCTCCTGAAGTGCGCATTCCCGCGCGGCCGACTCGGCGTCGCGGCCCGTCAGCTCGTCCTCGCGGCGAATCAATTCGGCTTCCCGACGGGTCAACGCCTCGTCCCGGCGGGCCGATTCGAGTTCCCGCCGAAGCAGTTCTGCCGGCGCTTCGCCTCGTGCCACCTCGGCCCGCGAGTCCCGCTCGCGCGCTTGCTCGAATGCGGATCGCCGCTCGTCGAGTTCGCGTCGCAACTCGTCGAGTTCGGTCCGCTCGGCCCGCAGTCGTTCGCGGTCCGCTTCCAGATCGGCGCGCTCCGCCGCGAGCGCGTCCCGCCGCGCTTCGCATTCGGCCCGTTCCGCTTCGATTTCGTTTCGCGCCGCCTCTTCCCGCGCATGACGAGCGTCGATCCGCGCCGCGCGCTGATCCAGTTCGTTCCGCAGCGCCGCGGCTTGCGCTTCGCGATTCGCCAATTCGGCGAGCGCGGCGGCGTGGGCCGCGGCCTGTCGATCGTGCTCGTTCCGCTCCGACTGAAGCGCCTTCCGCTCGGCGTCGAGCACGGCGGCCCGCTCGTCGAGCCGCGCCTGTTCGTCCGAGAGCCGGAATTCGGTCTCCGACAACCGCGCGTCGCGTTCGGCAAGCTCGCGTTGCGCCTCGTCGTGGTTCGCCCGCGCGTCGTGCCCCGCTTCGCGCGATTCGAGCAGCGCCCGCCGATCGCGTTCGATCTCCGCGGCTTGCCGCTGCAGCCGGACGCGCTCGTCCGCGGCGTCGCGTTCGCGGCGGGCGATCCGTTCTTCGCACTCGCGCGCCTCGTCGGCGCGCTGTTCGAGAATCGCCTCGGCCTCGGCCAGCGCCGCCTGCTCGCGAACGATCTGCTCGCGTTCCACCCGGAGCGCCGTCCGCTCCGCCTCGATTTCAGTTCGTGCGACGCGCAGCCGTTCTTCCTCGTCCGCGATCCGCTGTTCCCTCTCGTCGAAACTCTCGCCGCGACGGCTGACTTCCCGCTCGAACGCGGCGAATGATTGCTCGCCCGCGGCGACGGCCGTCTCTCGTTGGGCGACGCCGCGATCGCGCTCGTCGACCTTCTCTTCGCGTCTCCGCATCTCGACTTGACGCTCCCGCAGCGCCGTCTCGCGTTCATCGAGGAGCGATGCGCGTTCCGAAAGCGCGGTCTCGCGTTCCTCCAGACGATTCTCGCGATCCGAAAGCGACTCCGCGCGTTCCGCGAGTTGCTGATCCTGCTCGGCGAGTCGTTGCTCGCGATTTGTCGCCGCGGCTTGTTTCTCGGCGAGCGCGGCGCGGTCGCGCGCCAGTTCGGCACGGCGCGTCTCGATCGTTCGCCGCTCTTCGACAAGTGTTCGGCGTCCGGCGGCGAGCGATCGCGACCGTTCGTCGAGTTCCGCCCGGCGACGTTCGCACTCGGCGTTCGACATCTCGACCGCGGCGCGATGCGACTCGATACCATCGCCCTCGGCCTCCAACCGTTGCGCTTCGGCGACGAGCCGCTCCTGTTCCAATGCCAGATCATGCAACGCGGCGACAAGCCGCTCGTTCTCCTGCTCGAACCGTTCCCGCTCCGCCGCCAGCGCGACCTCTTTTTCGATGAGCGTCGCCTGCAGCGCCCCTTGGTCGACGGCGACGCTCGTCATCCATTCCTTCAGCCGCGCGTGCTCCGCATCCTGGCGTTCCGCGCGGTCGGAGGTTTCGCGTTGCTTGCGATCCGCTTCCGCGGCGCGATCGGCCAACTCCACCAGCCGTTCGAGCTGCGCCTGGTGCGCCGATTCGACCGCGTCCAGCCGGGCGGACAAGTCCGCTCCGCGGGCTTTCTCTTCCGCCAGCGCCGATCGCAGCCGGTCCCGCTCGGCACGATGCGCCGCCGCTTCGATCCGCAACGAGTTTTCGGCCCGCGCCCGCGCCTCGCGCCGCCGCGCCGCGCTGTTGGACCTTGCCGCCGAGCGGCTCGTCGAAATCCCCCCCGGCGACGGCTGCGTCGCGTCGGTCGATTCGTCCCGATGTTCGCCGCCGACGGTTCGGCTGGCGGCGCGCAGCGAGTCGCTGGACGAGCGAAGCACTTGCCGCAGCCGCTCTTCCTGCCGGCCGATCTCCTCCTGCAACCGATTCAAATGATCTCTCAACTCGTTTCGGAGTCGATCGACGTGGCCCCCCGCCCGCGGATCACGTTCCTGGCCGACTTCGGGCGATCCGACGTCGCGTCGCCCGGCCTCGGCCAAGGCGGCTTCCAGTGGATCGATTCGATCGATCGGATCCGCGGAGAATTCCACCGGATCACTTTCTCGCGGCTCGACTTTCGGCCGACGCGCCGCGTGCGGGCGACCAAGCAACCGCGACAACTCCCGCAAGTCGCGCCGCTCGTCTTCAGGAGATTGTGAAGAAGCGGATGGCCCCCCCGTTCGCGCGCCCGACATTCGGTTGCGCTCCCGAACGACTTCGGCCGCCGTGAACCGAACGCGGAACTCGAGGGGGCCGATCACCAGTCGATCCCCCGGTTCGAGCAGCGACTCGTCGACCAGGCAGTCGTTCAACCACGTGCGCCGGTCCCAACCGCGGAGAATCGTCTTTTCCGCACCGACGACGATCAGACAATGCCGCGGCGCCACGCCGGAGACGTCCAGCCGCACGGTGCATTCCGGCGACGACCCGAGCACGTGGCGGCCGGGAGGCAGCGTCAGCGAGGCGATCCCGGAGTGTCGCCGGACCGGCTCCAACGTCAAGCCGGCGATCGTCGATGCCCCCGTCACAGCGGGGGCGGCCGCTTCCATCATCGTGGCCATGCAACGTTTCCGTGAATGTCGGGCCGCGGCGAGTCGATGCCGCGCGCAGCGGAGGAGACCGCGGGCATGTTGCCGTTCGGCAACGCCCGAAGTCATATACGTCGCGGACAGGCGGCGGTCAAAAAAAGACTCGACGGACGAGAGCTCGCGGGCGACTCGCGCCGCGCGCCGCGCCCCGTCGACATGCGGACGACCGTCACGATCGGAGTCGACGAACCACGGCGACGGCCAAAACAACGAAATCCGCGGAATCGCCTGGACGCGCCGCCGAATGCCGTTTCCACTAAAATGTTGGTGAGGAACCCGAATCGGCCGACCCCACGCTTGCGGTTTCGCGCCCTTCAGCGGACCCTCATCCGCCGGAAACAACAGCGCCTTCTTCCTATCCGGTTCTCGTCGAAACGAATCCATCATGCCTCATGCCGATTCGATCGCGGTGCTGTTGATCGCGCATGGTAGTCGGCGTGCCGAGGCGAACGCCGATCTGGTGCGCGTCGCCGAGGCGATTCGGGCGAGGAACGAGTATTCCATCGTCGAGTTCGCGTATCTCGAACTGGCGGAACCGACGATCCCGCAAGCGGCGCGGCGGTGCGTCGCGCGGGGAGCGACGCGGGTGCTGTTGCTCCCCTATTTCCTGTCGGCCGGGTCGCACGTGACGAACGATCTCGAGCGATTTCGAACGGAGTTCGCGGAGGCGCACGCACCGGTCGAGTTCCGCCTCTGTCCTCCGCTAGGCTTGCACCCCGTTCTGATCGACGCCCTGCTCGATCGCCTCGGCGAAGGCGAGTCGCCCACCGGCGGGTAGGACGGATTCGTTAACCGTCGTGCCGGCCGAAGTACGTCCCGCCTGCCGGGCGGGACGTGGAGCGCGGATGATGCCGCCGTGACCGCACGGCGAAATCGTCGGCTACCGTGGGCGAATCGGGAGCGTTGAGGTCACGCGAAACGTTTCTCATTCCGCACCTAAGTTCCCGCACCCGAGGTCCATTCCGGCAGAATGGACCTACAGTACGTCCCGCCTGCCGGGCGGGACGTGGAGCGCGCCCCACCGTCTCCACCCCGCACGTCGCTTTCCCGGCGGACGGAATACAATTCCATCCCGCGGTCGCTAGAATGACGCCGAGCTCGACCTCATTCCGCGGGACCGCATCGCCATCGCCAGCCAACCGGACGACCCCACGCCATCCCCCACCAACCCGCGCCCGGACGATTCGCGGGCGCGGGTTCTCGCCGACGAACCGCGCAATCTGCTCGTGCTGGCCGTGCATCAGGTGGTCCACCGGGTCGCGTGGATCTTCAAGACCGAGAGCGTCATCATGCCCGCCTTCCTCGACGCCGTCGCCGGGGATGGCGCGCTCCGCGGGTTGCTGCGCGGTTTCCTGCCGGTCATCAATCGCTTCGGCCACAGCGTCCCCCCGCTGCTCTACGCCGAACGGCTGCGGCGGATGCCCCGCAAGAAGGTCTCGCTGGTCATCACCAGCGCGCTGATGGCCGTGCCGTTCCTCGCGCTGTCGGCCATGTGGCTGGCGACCGAGAAGAAGACGCAGTTCTGGATGCCGTTCGTCTTTTTGGCGTTATACGCGGTGTTCTTCATGGTGACTGGGCTGAATCAGCTCGGATACGGCACGCTGCAAGGCAAGCTGATTCGCCCGCATCGCCGCGGCCGGTTGCTGGGCTGGTCGGGCATCGCCGGTTCCGTCTGCGCGATCGCGTGTGCGTGGTTCCTGCTGGCGCGGTGGCTGGCGATTCCCGACAACGAACCGGGGCGGATCGGCGGGTTCGGCCACATTTTCGCCTTCGTGGGAATGGGCTTTCTACTGGCGAGCGTGATTTCGTTCTTCATCCGCGAGCCGGCCGACGCGCCCGCTCCCTCGACCGGAAGACCGCACGCGTATCTCGGCAGCGCCTGGACGCTCCTCAGGGAAGACGCCGCCTTTCGACGCCTGGTGATCGTGGCGATGTTGTTCCTGACGATGCAACAGTTGTTCCCGCACTTCGCGGCGCTCGGGCGGCAACCTTTGGAAGAACGAACCGGCGCGATCGCCCGCCAACTGATGCTGTGGGTGGTCGTGCAGAACGCGGGGACGGGGCTGTTCGCGTTCCTTCTCGGGCCGTTCGCCGACCGCTACGGGTATCGGCTCACGTTGCGGATCGTCGTGTTCATCGCGGCGATCATCCCGGTGCTCGCGCTCCTGCTGGCGCGCGGACCGAACGGCGGAACGGCGGGACGCTACTGGATTCCGTTTTTCCTGCTGGGCCTGGTTCCGATCACCATGCGGTCGCTGGCGAACTACACGCTCGAACTGAGTCCGCCGGACCGCCACCCGCACTACCTGAGCACGCTCACGCTGTGCATGGGATTGCCGTTCGTGCTCTCGCCGCTGATCGGGCTGCTGATCGACGTGGTCGGTTTCGGGCCGGTGTTCGTCGGGGCCTCGGCCCTCGTGACGCTCGCGGGTCTGCTCACCTTCGGCCTGAAGGAGCCGCGGGAAGATTTGCGGTGATCCGGTGTTGCGATGACTCGGACGCCGCGCCCGTTGGGGAGGAAGTCCGGACCGTGCCCGAGGCGCAAAACCGGAAAATCTGGAAGATTCGCTATTTTTCCTGCTACACCTTTGATGGGTTCGGCAGCTTGATATTGGGCTTGATCGTGGGAGGTCGCTCGAAACCCCGTCATTCTTCGGCTCGCCTTCATGGGCAATCC
>JBBDNT010000282.1:7451-12363 GCA_040877445.1 Planctomycetaceae bacterium | reverse complement strand
CGGTCCGCCGGCAATCTCGACCATTCACCGGCGGCTCAACCGCCCACGCGTTCGGTGATACGTCAGCCATGAGCGCTATCGACAACAGTAAGCACTGGCGAATCGGGATGCTACTTGGCATTCCGCTCTACCAGTTGCTGGAAGACAACCATTCGCTCGGGCACCGCAATCCACAAGATCGACATCGAATTCCCAAGCATCTCAATCTCCCCACCGTGCCGAGTGGAGCGATTGTGATCGGAGGCGGCTCGGGTGAGCATCCCGCGATTGCGCTTTACGATCCTAACCACTGCGTGGCCCGATATCTGGAGTTCTGCATGCGCTTTGAACCTTCGAGAATAGATGCCGAATTGACAGCGGCTTGTGCGAACATGCAGGGAGACCTTCAGACAGTTGAGTACTGCAACTGGAAAAGCCAGGATCACTCGGACTTTCGGCGGAGATGTTCAGGATTGTATGATTCGTATCGCGACGAGTTGTCATTCGAAGGCTGGCTACTCATCGTGGTCGGGGAGTTTCTCTTTCATGTGCTTCCCACGTATAGCGTGCCCATCCAGAATTGGCGACGGAAGTACCGGGCCGAAGCGACGTGCTGGTTTAATGCGATCTCGATTCCCTACGATTCATATGGCGGGAACGGCAGAGACCGACTTAGGATAGTGGACACCGAACCAAACGCTGCACCGAATGGCGGCCCAGCAGCGTCAGTTGACCATTCCAACGCTCCCGGCGGGCCGCCATCGGTGAGCTGAATCGTTCGGCGGCGGAGGCGCTCGGTGGGTTGGCGTCACTCGGAACTGGCAGCGTTCGGCCCCGAAGTGACGTAGGGCCGGCTGTGCCGGCCAAAGGGGCGAGCACGGTCCCCCACAGATGTTCGTGCGAAGCGGGCGATGCCTTCTCGCCTCGAGTCCGGTAAGATGGCGGCCGTTTCCGGGAACAACCTGACGCAGACGGGAGAATGCCTGCCGGCGGTCCCGCGAAGAAACCGCTTCCCTGCCAGGGCCGGCACGGTCGGACCTGCGCCGCCGGCTCGCTTCGCTCGTCGACATCGACTCCCGGCCGCGTTATCCTCGACGTTGGACGCCAGGGGGAAATCATGACGGTCAAGCGTATGGACAACGTCGGCATCGTGGTCGAAGACATCGATGCCGCCATCGAGTTCTTCAGCGAACTCGGCCTCGAGCTCGTGGGACGCGCCCCGATCGAAGGTGACTGGGCGGATGGCGTCACGGGATTGCGCGGCATGCGCGTCGAGATCGCCATGATGCGCACTCCGGACAGTCACAGCCGGCTCGAGCTGTCCCGGTTCCTCGCGCCGCCCGTGGTCGCCGATCACCGCAGCGCTCCGGTGAACGCTCTCGGTTACCTGCGCGTCATGTTCACCGTGGAGGACATCGACGATACGCTCGCCCGGCTCGTCGAACGCGGCGCGGAACTCGTCGGAAAAGTGGCCCAGTACGAAGACACGTATCGGCTCTGCTACATCCGGGGCCCCGAAGGAATCCTCGTCGGGCTTGCCCAAGAGCTCGGATAGCCATGGCGTCCAACGACAGCATGCAGCGGACGGCGCTACGCGCCGCCCTAATGCTGAGCGTCAGGCCGCGCGATGACATGGGAGAACGTCATGACGGTATCGGCAACCCCTGAAGTAGTGACCCGTGACGAGTGGGAGCGGGCTCGTGCTGAATTGCTGGTCCGCGAGAAGGCGCACACCCGCGCCGGCGACGAACTGGCCGCCGCGCGGCGGCGACTGCCGATGACGCGGATGGAGCCGGTCGTGGTCGTGGGGCCGGACGGTCCCGTCCCTCTGCAGGACGTGTTCGAAGGCCGGCGGATGCTGATCGTGTATCACTTCATGTGGAAGACGGGCGCGCCTCACCACCGGCAGTGCGAGGGCTGCACGCACAGTCAGACGGCGATGAACTCCGCCGTCCGCGCCTATCTAGCCGAGCGCGACGTGAACTACGCCGTCTTCAGCAGCGGCCCATGGAACGAGATCGTCGCCTACCGGGACTTCATGGGCTGGACGGCGCCGTGGTACTCGACTGCCGACTCCGGAGACGTGCTGGCGACCCGCGACGGCGGCGACCTCCGCTGCTACCTGCGGACCGGCGACCAGGTGTTCGAAACGTATGAAACGAAGTGGCGCGGGATCGAGGCCATGCTGCCCACGCTGCAATTGCTCGACCTCACTCCCTACGGCCGGCAGGAGACGTGGGAGGACTCGCCCGCCGGCTGGCCGCAGGATCAGGCCGGGTCGTGGTGGCGGCGCGACGGCCGCCCCGTGGCTCAATGGACGCGTACCGACGCGGCGGTCGAATAGAAGTCGCAGTGACGCACGCCCGGCTGTGCCGGATAACGCGCGGGCGAATGCAAGGTTCCGCGTTGCGTGACCAGCGGCGCCGCCGTATTCTCGATCCGAAAGGGGCCTGGCAAGCCAGTGGCACCCGGCTCATTGAGAAATCAATCGAATACGATTAGCGATGATTAGCGCGGATCAGCGTTCTGCCTTCCGGCGATGCTTGCTCCCCGCGCGATGAGGAACACTGATCTCCACTTATCTCCACTGATCTCGGTGTTCGCTGCGTTGCGGTTCCGATTCGATGAACATCTTCGAAGTCAACCTGAGCGCCTCCCCGGTCGGCGGCAAGAAGGAAATCCATGTGCCGTCGCTCCCGCGGAACTTCCTGCTCTTCAAGACCGACCTGTTCGTCTTTCGTCAGCGGGACGAAGACATCGACAACTGGTGCGTGGGGGGCGACTGTGCCGGTTGGTTTTACGTTCGCTTGCTGCTCGTGGAACACATCCGGCAGGATCTTGATCCGGTCATGGAAGACTGGGGATGGACCTTCGCGGTGTCGGTCGATGGTGTGAGAGTCTCCGTGAATGCCTGGGCCTACGTCGGAATCGAGAACTGCTGGCTGTTCGGCCTGGAGTCGGATGGTGGATGGTTTCGGCGGCAACCCCGCGAGAGACTCATGGTTGCGAAATCGATCGTCGCGGATGCGCTGGAAACGATGATGGCCGCCGACAGCAGAATCGAAAAGCACGCTTGGTTTGCGGATAATCCCTTCGAGTCGAATGTCGAAGGGTTTTGACTGGCCGTATCGAACTCGCAGTGGCATATGACCGCGGCGGCATGGCGGCTCTGCGTCCTACCCGGCTGACCCAAGGCCGCCGAGGGGATGATCCCCTCGGCTCATAGAGAGTTTCATCGCAACGACACGGAGCACGAGATGAGGGCGACTCTTCCCACACCGGCGGTTTTGTTTCTCGTCGCCGCGGCCTTATTCGCCAGCGTGGCAAATCCCACATCTGTCCTTGCCCAAGCTGCCCCGCGCGCCGACCTTCTCCTCAAAGGCGGCACGCTCCTCGACGGCACCGGCGAAGCCGGCGTCGTCGGCGATCTCGCGATTCGCGATGGAAAAATCATCGCCGTCGGCAAGTTCGATGGGACCGCCGACACGACCATCGACTGTGCCGGGCTCGTCGTCGCGCCGGGGTTCATCGATCTGCACAATCACAGCGACGGCGGGATCGTCTCCGCCAAAGCCCGGGCCAACGTCAACTTCCTCACGCAGGGCTGCACCACGATCGTCACCGGCAACTGCGGTTCCGGCCCGATCGACGTCCGCGATTACTTCGTCAAGATCGACTCCGCCGGCGCCGGCACCAACGTGATCCACCTGCTGCCGCAGGGAACGCTCCGCCGCGAGGTCGTCGGCGAGGCGCAGCGGAAGGCGACCGCCGACGAGATCGCCCGCATGAAGGAACTCGCGGAGAAGGCGATGCGCGACGGGGCGTGGGGCATGTCCACCGGGCTGATCTACGTCCCCAGCAGCTATGCCGACACCGACGAGCTGGTCGCGATCGCGAAAGTGGTCGGCTCGCACGGCGGGATCTATGCCAGCCACATCCGCGGCGAGAGTCTGGAGTTATTGGCGTCGATCAACGAAGCGCTGGAGATCGGCCGCCGGGGCGAATTGCCGGTGCACGTGTCGCACTTCAAGGCGAGCGGCCGCGAGTCGTGGGGGCTGATCCGCGAGGCGGCCCGGATGATCGAAGCCGCCCGCGACAAGGGGCAGACCGTCACCGCCGACCAGTATCCCTACACCGCGTCGAGCACCTCCCTCGAAGCGACGGTGATTCCCACCTGGGCCCGCGCCGGCGGCCAGCAGGCGCTCGTCGCCCGCTTCGACGATGCCGAGGTCGGTCAGCGATTGAAAGAGGAGATCGCGAAAAAGCTCGAACTCCGCGACGGCGGCGGCGTGATCCAGATCGCCCGCTATTCACCCCGTGCCGACTGGACCGGCCTCCGCCTCTCCGAAATCGCGAAAAAGGAAAGCAAGTCGCCCCTCGCCCTGGTCGAGGAGATCACCCGCGGCGGCGGCGCGGCGATCGTCAACTTCGGCATGAGCGAGGAAGACGTCCGCTTCGCGATGAAGTTTTCGTGGGTCGCGACCGCCTCCGACGGCAGCGCGATGACGCCGAATTCCACTCAGCCGCACCCCCGCAGCTACGGCACCTTCTCGCGGAAGATCGGCCTGTACGCGGTACGGGAAAAAGTGCTGCCGCTCGAACAGGCGATCCGCAGCGCGAGCGGCCTCCCGGCCGACATCCTCGAACTGCCGGACCGCGGCTATCTGCGCGAGGGATACGTGGCGGACATCGTCGCCTTCGATCCGGAGGCGTTCCGCGACAAGGCGACGTTCGAATCGCCGCATCAGTACTCGACGGGTTGCCGCTACGTGTTCGTGGCGGGCGAAGCGGCAGTGTTCGAAGAGAAGCCGACCGGCGCGCTCGTGGGAAAGGCGCTGCGGCGGGCGAAGCGCGAGGACGGCGTGAAGCGGTGAGGGGCGAGGAGGGCGAATCGAGGATAGAGGATAGAGGATAGAAGTGACCCGGACGCTTG
>JBBDNT010000282.1:0-7441 GCA_040877445.1 Planctomycetaceae bacterium | reverse complement strand
GGAGCGTCCGGGTCACTGGCTCGGCCAACTCGCGTTCGTAGCGGAAGTCGCAAGACTTCCGGCACCACACTTGATCGTCGGAATTCTTGCGAGTCGGCTTTCCGCGCCGCGACACCCTGAATGACAATAACGCCGGCCACGAGTATTTTCGGAGCAATTCCGCTGCCTCCCATGACTCCCTCCGCCGAACCCGATCCGACGCATTCCCGGCCGGCCGCGGTGCCCTCGACCGCGAGGCCGCGGCTGTTGGTCAGCGTGCGCTCTTCGGTCGAGGCGATGGCGGCGATCGAAGGGGGGGCCGACATTCTCGACGTGAAGGATCCCGCCCGCGGTTCGCTCGGGATGGCCGACGTCGCCGTCATTCGCGAGGTGCAGGGGACGGCCCGCATCGTGGCGCTCGCCGCCGATGCCCAGCGATCGGCTCGAACGCCGCCGGTGAGCGCCGCGCTGGGCGAAGTCCACGACTGGATGGGATCGCGTTCCGTCCCCGCGTTGCCGCCGCTCGCTTTCGCCAAGCTGGGACTGACGGATTTGTCGGGTGAAGCCGACTGGATCGCCCGCTGGGTCGCCGTCCGCCGCGCCTTCGGCGGCGCGGCGGCCTTGCCGGTGGATCGCGGTCGCCTATGCCGATTGGCGCAAAGCCCGATCTCCGGAACCCTCGGCGGTGATCGCCGCCGCCGCCGAAAACGGGTGCGCGGGAGTGCTGTTCGACACGTTCGACAAGTCGGCGGGAGGGTTGTTCGCCCATCTGTCTCCGGGGGAGTTGGCGAATCTCGTCGCCGAGTGCCGCGAGCGCGACCCGTCGCTGCTGGTCGCCGTCGCGGGGGGGCTGACGCTCGCCGACGTTCCGCAAGCGACGGCGATCCGCCCGGACGTGATCGCGATCCGCACGGCGGCGTGCGTCCGGGGAGATCGTGCCGGGATCGTGACGAGCGGCGCGGTGGCGCGATTCCGCGACGCGATCCGCGCGCCGGCGTGAAGCGCGCGATGCGCTTCGAGATCCTCGAAGGCTCCTCACGCCAGCCCGTGGCGTTTTCGGATCGCCCATTCGGCCGTCATCACGGCGGCGAACAGCAGCAGGAACGGCCAGTTGTCCCACAGGTTGGTGCGGTGGATTTCGGTCAGGCGGCCGTCGAAGGTCTTCTCTTCCGCCTGCCTGTCGAGGAACGCGGCCAGTTCGTCCGGCTGCATTCTTCTTCCGGAACTGGCGATCGCGTCGAGCAGGGCGAAGTCGGCGGCGGGGTCGTCGAGTTCGAGGTCGCGGGCGTCGATGATGAACCGCGTCCACGCGCTGCCGTGCGGTCGTCCATTCGACCGTCCGTCGACGCGGACCCAGTAGTCGCCGGGGATCGCGGTGCGCTCGAAGTCGGCGTGCGATTCGTCTCCCGAGCGGCGCGGGGCGGGACGATGCTCGGTCCCCTCGGGGTCGGTGACGACGACGTCGAACTCGGCGTCGGGAAGCGGCCGCTGATCCTCGTCGCGGGCACCCATCCGCAGCGTCGTCCGTTGTCCCGGCGCGTAGTTGCGGGGATCGACGCGGACCCACACCGGGTTTTCGGAGTCGTCCTCCATCCCGGCCAGATACAACGCCATCTGCCGCCAGAACCGCTGGTGCTCCGCTTCCTGCCCGGCGAGATACCAACGGTAAGTCGTGTCGCCGGCGAATGCCATGACCCGCGCGTTGCCGACCTGGTGCGCGAACAGCAGCGGCACGCCGGTGGTGCTTTCGGCGAGCACTTCGACGAGCCGATCGGGCTTCATCCGCAGGCGGTTCGCCCCTTTCAGCGGCGCGAGCGCGTTCCACAGTTCGGCGTTTTCGGAATCGGGACCGAGGCGCATCACGTAGTGCCGCAGCCCCGCCTGCGTGGGAACCATCTGGAGTTCCCCGGTGATTTCGTTTCCTCCCGCGCCGCCGGACAGTTCGACGGGCAACAGCCGGGCGATGGGCGTGTTGGCGAATCCGCCCGCGCCGAAGTTGCCATACCCGCCGATCATCAGCAGGCCGGCCCCTTCGTCGACGCGGCGGGCGAGCTGCGCGAGGTTCGCCGCGCCGATGTCGTTCGCGCTCACGTCGCCGAGGATGTAGACGTCGTAGGCGTCGGGCTGAAACAGCGCGGGGCGGATATTGCTCGCGCCGCCGAGCGTTCCGCCGCGAACCGGAAAGTACTCGAGCTGAATGTTCTGCGTGGCGTTGAGCATCTTCAGCCACTTCTGCTCGGCGCGGATGATGTCGAAATATGCGATTCGCAGGCCTCCGCTTTGCACGCTGATGATCGTCTCGCGGCGATTGTTCTCGGTCTTCAATTCTCCTTCGATCGGCACGACCTCGACCGCGATCTTGAACTCGCCGGAGCCTTCGGGAACGTAGGAGAGTTCTACCGGAAGGACGGCGGCGGATCGCGCGATGTCGATCTCGACGACGGGGCGGGCGCTCTGCGTCGCGGGGGGAAGTTTCATTTCACCCGATTCGCCCGGCCGTTTCCCCTTGCGGTCTTCGACGAGCAGCCGCACCGAAATCTTCCGGTTCTGCGCCCCGAGCGCCCGCACGCGAACCGACACCGGAACGAGCTTTTTCTCGTAGACGAGCGGATCGACCTGCAACTCCTCGATAGCGACGTCGAGCACGTCGGCCAGGTGCTCGCTGCCGACGCCGACGGTGTAGATCGGCACCTGCAGCTCGGCCAGTCGGCGGGCGGCCTGCCGCGGGTCGGCGTCGCGCGGGGGGAGCGCGCGCTGCGCGCCGTCGCCGATGAGCAGCACGCCGACGATCCGCTCGCGCTGCGCGGCCCGGTGGATCTCTTCGAGGGCGGCGCCGATCGCGGTCTGAGTCGCCTCCGCGTCGGCTTCGGGCTTCTCGACGGGAACGAGTTCCTCGCCGAAATCGAAGAAGCGAACGTCGAGCGACTCGCCGAGTTCCTTCCATTTCGGCTCGATGTCGCCGAGCACGTTCAGCAGCCATTCGCGGCGGGTGCTGCTGCCCGGCCCGTCGCGGACGGTCATGCTGCGGCTGCGGTCGAGCAGCACGTACAGCACGCCCGGTTCGTCGTCGGTGCGCGATTCCTGAAGGGCCGGGCGAATCATCGCCAGCGTCAACAGCGCGATCGCCGTCAGCCGCAGCCCGATCAGCAGCGCCCGGACGCGCATCGGCAACGGCCGCGCCCGCCGGCGGTCGAATGCGACCGTCAACGCGACGAGCGCGACGACGATGGCGCCGACGACGGGCCACGGCCAGATGGGGTCGAAGACAAGGCGCATGGTTGTTGTTTGTCAGTCGTCCGTTGTCAGTCGTCCGTTGTCAGTCGTCCGTTGTCGGTGGTGACGGGAGCAGTACTCAGTACTCAGTACTCAGTACTCAGTACTCAGTACGCCTCTCAACCCTCGACCCTCAACTCTCAACCTCTTTCCGCCCGTAAAACCGGTTCGAGACCAGCATCTCCCCCGCGAAGAACAGCAGCAGGAAGGTCAGCACGGCGGGGTACATTTCCTTGCCGAGGCGGCCTTCGTGGATGGCCGCTTCCAACTGAGACGGATCGCGGGCGAGCTGGTAGCGTTTTTCTCCCAGCAGCCGGTCGAGATCCGCGGTCGTCAATCGCGTGAAGTCGCTTTCGCCCGGAGGCGGGTTGATGCTGAAGCCGGAGTGGAACTCGCTCGCTTCGCCCGCCGCCGGGAGGATGGCGTAGTTTCCCGTCCGGGCGACGTCCGCCGGGTCGATCGAAATCTCGCGCGCGCCGATCGGCACGTCTCGCCCGACCTGCCGGCCCTCCAACCCCGGCTCGCGCAGAAGATATCGCGCGGGAGGCGGATCGGCATCCAGCGGGATCGCGATCGGCTCGCCGATGACGTAATTGAACCGCGCCGTGCCGCGCCCGGAGACGTACCGCATCGTCTGATCGGCGAGCGCCACGAACCACCAACCGGCGAGCGGCAATTCGCTCCAGCCGCCGCGATCGACCGCCGTCGAAAACAGCAACGTGCGTCCCTTGCCGAACCCGCGCTCGAGCACCGCGGGAAGCCCTTCGATCCCGCCGACGGCCAGCCGGGCGATGACGCCGGCGTTCTCGGCGGGCATCACGTTCCAGGCGCGAAAGATCGGCCGCGTCGCCAGATCGCCGAAGCCCCACTTCTCATGAAAAGTTCGCGTCAACGGGTGATGCCGATCGCCGAATGCCAGCAATGCCGGCTCATTGCGAAACGGCCGCGGCGCGACGAGTTCGCCCGGCAGGAACGATTGCGGCGAGTCGGCGTTGTAGTTCGATTCGTCGATCTCGCCGGAACCGAGAAACACGCACAACCCGCCGCCGTCCTCGATGTACCGCGCGAGGGATCGCCACAGGAACTCGCTCGGCCGGCGGACGTTCATCAGGCAGATGGCATCGTAGCGGGCGAAGTCGACGTCCCCCCCCGCGACGATCTGCGCCGGACGCAACTCGGCGCAATTCATGCCATTTGCTTCCAGCGCTCTCTGCCAGTAGATCGACTCGGCGGTCGATTCGGAAATGATCAACACTTTCGGCACGGGCTGCACGCGGACGGTGAAATGACCGGCATCATCCGCGGGAAACGGATCGCTGCCGGTGAGCCGCAGTTCCCCCTGCACGAGATCGCCGGCCGCGTTCGGCAGCGTGAAGGCGACTTCCTGCTTGCCGGCCTGGAGCGCCGATCGCCACAGCTTGACCGGCTGTCCGCCTCCCGCGGGAGTCGCGAACAATTCGATCGCGGGAAGCGATTCGATCTCCCCTTCGACGGCGACTTCCGCGGTGACCCGCACGCGCGCCTGCTCGGAAACCGCCTCTTCCGAAAGGCGGACATTGGCGACCGAGACGTTCCGCGGCGATTCGATGCCGACGTCGATGAGATACAACTGCAACCACGGCACGCGCTCGATCTCCGCCCGCAGGCGTCCGGCCGAGTCGTCCCGCCACGCGGAGCGGGCGAGATCGGTGAAGACGTAAACCTCGCGATGGTAGGGGTCGCGCGGCTCCGGCCCCTGGGCGGTCGCCTCCGCGCCGGACAGACTCCGCTCGCGGTCGATCTCCTGCAGGCGGATCGCGCCCCGGAGCGCGTCGTCGAGCGGCGCGTCGGAGGGGACGACCGCGAGGCCGTCGAGTTGCGAACGCGCCGCCGCGCGGTCCGCGTGGAAGATCGTCGCGGTGAGCGCATCGGTGCGCGAGGAATCGAGCACGGCGACACGGCTGCGGCCCGGCAATTCCGCCAGATGCGACCGCGCCACCTCTTGGGCGGATTCGAGCCGCGTGCGGTTGACCTGCTCGTATTCCATGCTGAGGCTGGTGTCGAACAGGAACACCGCGGCCGAGGGCAGGTGCTCGGAGACGATCGTCCGGGGATCGGCCAGTTCCGCCGCGACCCGCCGGGCGTAAGGCCACCCCACCAGCAGCGCCGCGAGCAGCAGCGTTCCGATTCCCGTTCCCGCGCGAAGCAGCGTGCGGCGGTAAGCGAATTCGTGCCGGGGCAGCGCCCGTCGATTCCACAACACGACGGTTCCCGCATAGGCGGCGATCGCGATCGCGGCGACTCCCGCCAGCGTCAGCGTCTCGCGGAAATTCAGCGCGTAATCGGCGGCGGGCAGCGACGGGCGGGCGATCGCCAGCACGATCAGCGCCAGCACCGCGATCCGCAACAGCAGCAGCAGCCAATGCCGCAGCCGCAGCCGCCGCACGTTCGTCTTCCGCCGCGCCTGCACGAGCCGCAGCGCCGGAAACATCAGTTTCTTCGGCTTCGGCCGCAACAGCAGATGCAGGATGATCGGGATGGCGGCCAGGCCCAGGCCGTACAGGATTCCCGGATGAATCAACGACATCGCCACTCCTTCGTGGGCATTCTAGTCGATCGCGGCGGTGGCGTGATAGATGATGGAAGTTCTGGCACGGTCTCCCGACCGTGCCAGCCCATTCGACCGTCAGGTCTCCGGCCGATCTTGCGGCGTCGATCGCCGAGCGCGCGGACACGGAGGCCTGCGGTCGGCGGATGTGGCCGGGTCGTCGAGAGACCCTGCCACAACAGTAATGGAGGAAACCATCTCGAACTGGTCACCACATCGCTTGCGGTTTCGCGACACCCTCGTATCTCCTCCCACCCCCCGCTATCTTTTCCCGGATGAAAGCGATCGTCCTCACGTTCGACCGGCTGGCGCCGCGGATTCTCGGTTGTTACGGCAATGCCTGGATCGACACGCCGCATTTCGACCGCCTCGCCGTCGAGGGAGTGGTGTTCGATTGCTGCTTCGGCGACTGGTTCGGAACGCGGAATGCGGAGTCGGCCAGTGCGGAGTGCGGAGTGCGGAATGCGGAATCGCCGGGTGAAACCGGGCACGCGTGGTTCACGGGTCGCTACGAATGCGCACATGCCGGAAAGGAACAGCGCGCGATTTCCGCGCTGGGCGAGATCCTGAAGCGTGCGGGAATCGAGATGCGGTTGATCGTCGAAGAAGGAGCGAATGATCCGCCGTGGGAATCGGCGAGCTTCGAGGACGTGCGGATCGTCTCGGGCCGCGACGGACTGGACGTGCCCGACGACGAAACCCCGTTCGCGCAGCTCGTCGCGGCCGGGGCCGCCTGTCTCGACGACTGGGCCAAAGAAGGGGTCGAAAACGGATTGCTATGGCTGAAATCGCGCGGCGTCCCCCGCCCTTGGACACCGCCCCGCGAGTTCGCCGCGGAATACGTCGGCCTGTTCGAGGACGAGGTCGACGACGCCCTCGAGGACGAATCGGGCGAGCGGGGCGGCGCCATCCCTCCGGACCTTCCCGCAACCGCGGGGGCGACGACGTTCGACGACGTCGCCGCGGACCCGGCCGACGAATCGCCCGACAGCGAACAAGCCGACTTCGATGACGAGTTCAACGATGAGGACGGCGGCGACGACGACGAACGCGAAGCGGAATTGGCCGCCGACTTGGAAGAGGAAGCCGCCGAGTTCGACCTGTTGCTCGACGCGCTGGGTCGCGCGGGGGAGGGCGATCCGGCCCGGCTCACGCCGGGGGATTGGAAACTCGCTCGCGCGGTTTATGCCGGCTACGTTTCGATGCTCGACGCCTGGCTCGGCGAATTGCGCGAGGTCGTCGCCGAGTCGGACGAGGACGTGCTGTGGATCATCACCGCGGCGGAAGGGGACGCATTGGGCGAGCGGGTCGGCCTGCCGGTCCCCTCTCCCCCCTTGGCGGAGAGGGTTAGGGTGAGGGGGCAATCGCGAGATGCGCCCGTGGTCGTGGCTCCCACCCCTCCGCTCGCCGAAGAGCAAGTCCACCTCCCGCTGATCGTGCATTTTCCCGGTGGCGAAGGGGGTTCGCGGCGGCAGGATCTCGTGCAAACGGTCGATCTCGCGCCGACGCTGAGCGAGTTCTTCGGCGTCGATCGCGACGCGCTCGATTTCGACGGACACAGTCTGCTCCCCGGCATCGCGCGGAACGAGCCGGTTCCGCGCG
>JBBDNT010000281.1:0-12367 GCA_040877445.1 Planctomycetaceae bacterium | reverse complement strand
CACAACGGTTACGCAGTGGAGGTCGCACGAAAGATCGACCGGTGATGGTTCAGCTGGAAGAGCGGCGTTCATCGTTCGGCCGCGGCTCCGGCCGATGTTTCGCCTCGTGCAGCAACCCGCTGCCGCGGCCCAGCCCGGTCGCGCCGAATTTCGCTCGAATCTCGTCGGCGACCGCATCCAACCGGCCCCGCTTCTGGCGGTCCTCATCGGCGAACAGGCTTTGCTGAACCTGCTCGCGATTCTCGAATCCGCTGACGCCGACGCCCAACAGGCGGATCGCGAGCCGTTCCGGCAGCGCCCGTTCGAGCAGTTCCGCCGCCGCTTCGCAGATCTCGCGGGTGATGTCGGTCGGCTGCGGCAGCGTGTGGGCACGGGTGAGCGTGCGGAAGTCGGCGAACCGCAGCTTGAGCTGCACCGTCCGCCCGCGGAGCCCGTTCCGCCGCAGCCGCCGGCCGACGTGCTCCGTCAGTTCGAGAATCCACGCCCGCAGCACTTCGTGATCGGAAATGTCGACGGGGAACGTCGTCTCGTGCGACACCGACTGCGCTTCTCGATCGGGCACGACCGGCCGCTCGTCGATGCCGTGGGCAAGCTGCCAGAGGTGCTCTCCCTGCCGGCCGAAGTGCCGATGCAGAACCTGCGGATCGAGCCGGCGGAGTGCGCCGATCGTGCGGACGCCCATCGTCTCGAACACGCCGCCGGTGACGCGCCCCACCCCCCACAGCCGGCCGACCGGCAGCGGGTCGAGGAACTCCTGCACCTGGTCCGGCTTGACGACGACCAGCGCGTCCGGCTTCTCGAGGTCGCTGGCGATCTTCGCCAGGAATTTGTTGGGGGCGACGCCGACCGAGGCGACGAGCCCGACCTCCTCGCGAATCTCCCGCTTGATTCGGCGGGCGATCTCCACCAGCGAGCCGAACAGCTTCTCGCTGCCGGCAACGTCGAGGAATGCCTCGTCGAGCGAGAGCGGCTCGACGAGCGGAGTGTAGCGGAAGAAGATGCCGCGGATTCGTTCGGAGACTGCGGCGTAGTGCTCCATCCGCACCGGCAAGACGATCGCCTGCGGGCAGAGCCGCAACGCCTGCGCCGTCGACATGGCGCTGCGAACGCCGAATTTGCGGACGGCGTAGTTCGCCGCGGCGACGACGCCCCGCCCCTCGGGAGTGCCGCCGACGATCAATGGCCGCCCGGCGAGTTCCGGGCGGTCGCACTCTTCGATCGAGGCGTAGAAGGCGTCCATGTCGACGTGGAGGATCATCGCGGCATTTTCACCCAGAATCGCCAAGTCCGGCAAGGCGGTACATCTTCTCCTTCCCATTGTGATGGAAGCAGCCGGTGATGTAGATTCGCCCCGGAGCAGTCCGTGCGGCGACACTTCTGGGCGGACCGGACTCCGGAAAGTATACGGTCGACGTACTCGACGCGCGCCTCATATCGTGCGGCGACGTGGCTCATCATTACTCCCGCTTCTCCAGGATTTCCTCTGATGGACCTTCGGTTCTCCCATTCCAGCCGTTGTCTGCTTGTTGCTGCCCTTGTTCTCACGATTTCCGCCGCTTCCAGCCGCGGGGAGGACCGCGTGCTGAAGCCCGGCAAGCCGGAGCAGGTGGGCATGTCCACGACCCGCCTGGAACTCGTGAACCAGATCCTCGCGGAAGAAACCCGGAGCGGGCGCGTGACCGCCGCGTCGGTCCTGGTGGCGCGGCGCGGCGTCATCGTCCTGCGCGGCGGTTGGGGGACGCTGACCTCCGATGCGACGAGCCCAAAGGCCGGGCCGGAGACGGTGTATATCCTCGCCTCGATCAGCAAGCCGGTCACCGTCACGGCTTTGATGCTCCTAGTGGAACGGGGCCAGGTTTCGCTCATGGACCCCGTGCAGAAGTACGTGCCCGAGTTCCGGGGGCCCGGTCGGGAGAAAGTGCGGGTGCGGGACTTGCTGACGCACACCTCGGGCCTGCCCGACATGCTGCCGGAAAACATCGAACTTCGGCGAGCCAACGCGCCGCTGACCGAATTCGTCAAGGGGGCCATGGCCACTCCGCTGCAGTTCGAACCGCGCACCTCGTTCAGCTACTCGAGCATGGGGACGCTTCTGGCGGCCACGATCGTGGAACGGGTCGCCGGAATGCCGCTGGCCGAGTTCCAAAAGCGCGAGTTGTTCGAGCCCTTGAAGATGAAGCGCAGCAGCCTGGGCCTGGGCGAGCGGCCGCTTTCGCAGACCGCCCTCATTCAAGGGGACTCCTTCGCCGAAACCGAGAAAGACCTCGAACGCTATGGCGGGAATAGCCTCTACCTGCGGCAACTCGGACATCCGTGGGGCGGCATGCACAGCACCGTCGATGACCTCGGCATCTTCCTGCAGATGTTCCTCAACGAAGGGGTCTATGACGGGAAGCGCATCCTGGGCCGGGCGACGGTTCAGGCGATGATTGCGGACCAGAACGAACAAGTCGGCCGTCCCTGGGGGCTCGGCTGGGGGTTGCGGAGGTCTTCGGAGTGGAACGCATTCGGCGACCTGTCCTCGGATGAGACCTTCGGCCACAGTGGCGCGAGCGGCACGGTCGCCTGGGCCGACCCTCAGCGCGAGCTGTTGTGCGTGATCCTCACGACGCGGCCGTGGCGTCAGGACCAGGGTTTCCTGCTCAGGAGGATCGCCAACGTCGTTCAGGCGGCGATCGAGTAACGACGTTCGCCGGCAGGGGCAGGCGGAGGATCCTTCTCACGCGGCCCGGACTCACACGCCCGCCGAGACGACAGTGCCGCTCGCGGAGACGTGGCCGAACGGCGATTCCGCAGTCGCGTCGGCGTGCGCCTCGGCCAGTCGTCGGCGAAACCTCAGATGTCGTCGTCGCGTCGCTTCCACCAGCGGACGCCAGGCCTTCGCCGTCCACCGCTGCCGGATCAGGATCTGCCAGAACAGGTTCGACCGCTTGTAAAGGTACGACATCGCGAGGTAGGGCAGCACCGCCGCCGGATCGCGCGGGCGGCGCTTCCAGATCGATCGGTGCGAGAACGTGCGGCGATAGCACCACGCGTAACCCGCCTCCAGTTCCTCGGGCGTCATGTGCCGCGGACGGAAGACGGCGTGAGCCGTGTCGTACCGGCTCCAATCGGTGTGCAGCAGCCGCCCCTCCGCCTGCATCTGCCGGAACAGCGGCGTGCCGGGGTACGGCGTCATGATGTGAAACGTCGCGGATTCGAGCCGGTTCTCCTCGATCCAACCAGTCGTCTGCTCGAACACGTCGGGCCGGTCGTGGTCGAATCCCAGCACGAAGCTCCCGTTGACTTGGATGCCGAATTCGTGCAGCAGCGCCACGCGGCGGGCATAGTCCTCGGTGGAGGGACTCTTCTTCCCGGCGGCGACGATGTTGTCGTTCCGCAACGACTCGAACCCCACGAACACGCCGGTGCACCCGGCGAGCGCCATCTCGCGCACCAGCGACGGATCGTCCGTCACGTCGATCGAGACCGCCGCGCTCCAGATTCTCTCCAGCGGCGCGAGCGCCCGGCACAGCTCGCGCAGGTAATCCGGCCGCGAGCCGAGATTGTTGTCGATGAAGACGGCATACGGCTGGTCGTCGGCCCGAAACTCCTCGACCACCTGCTCGACGTCGCGCACCTGGTAGGGCATGTGCAGCCCCTTCGTCGCGAGGTAACAGAAGCCGCAGCGATTGTGGCAGCCGCGCGTCGCGATCAGGCTGGTCGTGGTGAGGAAGCTGTCGCGGGGGAGCAGGTCGCGGCGCGGGGCGGGATCGTTCCGGTACGAGCTGCGAAAGCTGCCGCGATATTCCGGACGCAACGTGCCGCGCTCCACGTCGCGGAGAATCTCCGGCCAGAGCTGCGTTCCCTCCCCCAGGGCGATGGCATCCGCGTGGGGAGCGACTTCGTTCGGACACGAGAGCACGTGCAGGCCGCCCAGAATCACCTTGGCCCCGCGGTCCCGATACCAACGCGCAAGTTCGTACGCGCGCTCGGCGAACGTGAGATGCACCGTGATCCCCACCACCTGCGGAAACGGATCCCGCGGCGGCGGACCATGCAACAGGTTTTCGTCCCAGTACGACACGTCCCATACCGGCGGAGTGCCGGCCGCCACCGTGGTGAGCGCGAGGCTCGGCGTGAGCACGTGCTTTCCGAAACTCGCGTGCGGATCCTTGGGGTAGAACGGATTGATGAGCAATGCCCGCCGCGCCGTCGGCGGAGGCGTGCGAATCGACGGATCGAGCGGGGGAGCCACGCGCATCGCTTGCGGAAGCCAGTGCCGGGTCATGTCGAAGCTCCTGTCGGCGGGTTACGAGTGACGGGTTACGAGTGACGAGACATTCTCGATTCGTTGGAAGCAGGAACTCTCACGCCGTCGCGCGTCGTTCAGCTCGATCAGCGCCGCCTCGACTTGGTCCACCGTCTCATCGAGCGTCGACGTGCCCGCGGTGAGGCCGACCGTTCGGCAACCGGAGAACCATTTCGGATCGAGTTGCTCCGCCGATTGCACCTGCACGGCCCGCGTTCCCCTTTCGCGGCACGACTCGACGAGTTGCCGCGTGTTGTTCGAGTTCGATCCTCCCACGACCACGACGAGATCGACCCTTTCGCAGAGTTCCTCCACCGCGTGCTGGCGGTCGCGCGTGGGATGGCAGACCGTGTCGACGAAGCGAATCTCGGCGTGCGGGTTCCGCTCGCGCACCGCTTCATGAATCGCGGCGGCGAGACGCGGCGGCGTGGTCGTCTGGCAGACGATGCCCAGCTGCGACCGATCCCAGGTGCGGACGTCGTCCACCGAGGCGAGCACGTCGTGGCTCGGCAGATCCTCGACGATCCCCCGGACCTCGACGTGTCCGGGGCGGCCGATCACGAGCACATGGAAATTGTCGGCGGCGAGCGTGTGCGCCGCGTGATGAGCGCGGCGGACGAGCGGGCAGGTCGTGTCGATCAGCCGCTTCCCCGCCGCTTCCAGCCGCCCGCGTTCGCGGTCGCTGATGCCGTGCGCGGTAACGAGAATTTCGCTGGTCTCGGGCAGACCGTCGCGATCGGTCTCGGGCGTGGTTCGGAACCCGCGCTCGGCGAGTTCCACCAGCACCAGTTCGTTGTGAACCAGTTCCCCGTGGATGGCAATGTCGTGCGGCGAATCGATGCCGTGGGCGAGCGCGAGCGCGTCTCGGACGCCGAAACACATGCCCATTTCGCGGGCGCGGATGATCTGCATTCGTCCGACTCCTCTCCGATTCCGTCCCGATGATTCGTCCCGGAAACTTTGCGATGCAAAGCGACTGGGCAAAAAATTTTCGCTCCGGCCGCGATCACGCCGGCGACCAGCCGGTGCCGAACCGCTTTTTGGCCGCGGTGTCGCGTTCGGCCGGTACCGCGTGCAACGCATCCGCGACGACGCGCTCCAGCACCTCGATGTACTCCAGGAACCGCTGTCGCCCCAGCTCGGTTAACCGCACCAGTGTCTGCGGCCGGTTGCCGTGGGTCTTCTTCCAGATTTCGACGAGTTCCGCGTCTTCCAGCACTTGCAGGTGCCGGCTGAGATTGCCGTCCGTCAGCGCACACAGTTCCTTCAGTTCCGCGAAGATCAACCCTTCCGGATGGGCGGCGAGCGACGTGATGATTCCCAGGCGGGCTTTCTCGTGGATCACGCGATCCAGCCCGTCGTAGGCGAAGCGGCCGGTCGACTCGCTGGGGCGATCGTCGTGCCGGGTCGGTTCAGGCGGAGTCATCGTGGCGTTCCAGCGTCCGGTAGAGAATGACCGCGGTGAGAAACTGGCCACCGCCGAAGGTGCCGATCATCGCCCACGGAGACAACGCATGCTCCGCGCGCGCGAACGCCAGACACGCTCCGCCCGCCAGCAGGTAGAACGCCCCCACCCAGAACGTCGCCGGAGGCAGCAGCCGCCACGATGCGAACACTCCCAGCGAGAAGACGATCCCCCACAATCCCGGCAGCAACCACGTGCCTTCCGGCGCAGTCGCGTACAGCGCCGCCGTCACGATCGCGCCGGCGAACAGACATGGCAGAAACTGTTCGACCGCGAGCAGAGTGGTGCGACTGCGAAACGACGAAGCGGCACTGCGGCAGCGAATCGCCATCTCGCACGCGACGACGAACAGGCTCAGGCCCGCCGCCGAACCCCACAACAGCAGGTAGGCTTCGATTCGCCCCTGCGGGTCGGGAAGCACGATCGACTGGATCACGCCGGCGACGACCGCCACGGCCCCGCTGAAGGCGACCGTCGCCGAGCGATAGCCGCGGAACGTGCCGGCCCGCGAGAGTTGATCGCGGATTTCGCCGATCTGCAACAACGCGTCGCGGAGCTCCATCGGACCGCCTCGCGAAGAAGAGGGAAGACGAGCAGGGAGCCGATCGGTCTTCCTGCCGCTTTGTATTACAAAGTATCGACCGCCTCCCGTCTGGTCAAGAGGTTTCTTTTCGCCGAGTCCCGGAAGAACGCGTGCGACGCAGCTTGCGCCGACGCTGATCGCCCCGTGTCCGCGGGCATGCTCACAGGGATAACCGAGTTGCGGGCATCGCCCGCTACTCTCGAGGGCCGAGTTGGCATTTCGAGTGGCCATTCCGAGTCGAGACAGCACCCACTGACACAGTTGACATCGCACTCCCCCGTCGCCACCACGCGACGTACCGGCGGGCCTGATCGTTCAGATCCCAGCCGGCGGAAGCGATACTGTCGGCGAGAGCGAGCGCCAGGCTCGTGTCGTCGGTCCACTCGCCGGCTTCGAGACCATGCGGACCGCCGGCACGCGGTAACTGGTGACCGGCTCGAACGTGCCGGGCGGCCGGAATTCGACGGCGGCACCGAGGGCATCGCCGACTGCGAGGCCGAGGAGGCAGCCGCGTTGGCGGTTGATGATTCGCACTGGACGATAAACCGATGAGGCAGAATGCGTTGGCGAGGGAAACGTGTTTCGAGGTCGCTGATCGGCACCGACCGTTGCGCCGAATCTACGGCCGATTGCCCGCCGCGAGTGCAAGAATCTCGTCCTCCGGCAACTGCCGCGTGTCGACGACATTTCGATCGCAGCGAACCGCCTCCACGTCGCCGCCACGGATCACGAAGAATTCGCCGACCTCCTGACTCGGCAACTTCGCGGCGACGTCGGTGCGGCACTCCGCGAGCATCGGCTTCAGCTTGGCGATCGCGGTTTGCTCCTTGATCTTGCCCAGAAACCACGTGTTGATGTTCTCGCGGCACTTGTAGTCGAGGTCTCCCGGGCTCTGCGTGGCGAGGAACACGCCGAGGCCGGCCGAGCGGGCCCGCTTGAGCAGGTTTTCCAATGGTTCCTTCGTGGCGGGTTTGCTGGTCGCGGGTAGATACAGGTCCGCCTCATCGAGCAGCACGACCGCCTGAAGGCGGTCCGAAGGATTGCGGCTCATCCAGCGGCCGAGTTCGAGCAGGAGCTGCGCCACCCAGAACTGGACCTCGTCGCGGCCGCCGAGGAGCTTCGTGCTGATCACAGTCAACCGCGTGCGGTCCGACCCGCCACGAGGGACTCCGAAAAAGACGTCAGCGTCGAGCGGCTCGCCCTCATTGGGGAACAAGTGGGTGCGGTTGATCTTCAGCGTCTCCAGATCCTGGACGAGTTGCTCGAAGAGACTGACGGGCAGATTGCCGATCGCATTGATAAGTGCCGGATCCCGCTCCGCGACGTACTCGATGAGGGTGTCGAGAGTGATGCGCGATTCGCCTCCCTCGGCGAGAAGCTCGATCGCCTTGACCATGATCGAGACTCGCGAGGCGTTCCGCCCGGTGGTTCCATAGCCGAGCATGTTGCCGAGCGATCGAGCGGCCTGTCGGGCCGTCAACTGCCGGTCGGCTTCGTGCATCTCGCCCAGTCGGTTCGGGGCGACCGAAAGCGCCAGCGGCCGGCCATTGGATCGCCCCGGCGTGTAGAGGGCGACCTCGACGCGGCTGCGAAGGTTCCGCTGACGCGCCGCCAGTTCCGGCGAGGAGACTGGCTCTTCCCAGACGCTCGGCGCGGCGTACCGGGCGAGATCCCCTTTCCGATCGACGAGGATCGCCGGCACGCCATCAATCAGAAGCTGCTCGATCACGCTCAAGGCGGCGGTCGACTTGCCGCTCCCGGTTCCGCCCAGGAATGCCGCGTGGCGGGCAAACCGGATCGGCTCGACGCAAACGTCCCTGGGTGAGCGCTCCCGTGTCGAGCCCAGGCGAATCAGCCCCCGCTGGATCCCCGCCGACGCCTTCTCCGCCGGCCGCTCCATCGTCATGACCGGTTTCGCGGTCGTGGCGTCGATAACCGAGGAGTCGCGGGGACGGTCGACTGTTTCGCACAAATCCTTCAGACCAATAATTTCGCGAAACGACCGAAGTTGGCTCAGCGGGCGCGCTTTCCCCAGCCAGGCGTCGAATCCATCGCGGCCGGCATGTTCGTCGCGGATCGCCTGCATTGCGAGGACCGCCCGCCAGTCGCTGTCGCCGATGACAACACGCCTGCCGCCCGATGCGACGAGTTGTCCGAGTTGCTCGGAGATTTGCGAACCACGACTCTTCGGGAAATCCGTCGAGCGGACAATCACCGGGACTGCCTCGGGAACGTGCTGGCGGGATAGGTCGTCCACCTCGCTCACCTGCCTGGAAAGGCCTCCGCCGCGAGCGTCTTTATTGCAGATGCCGATCTGGAGCCGCGAGGCGTCTCCATTGCCGCCGGTTTCGCCGGCGACGAAGAGCAGCGATCCGTTTCGTTCGACGTCGAAGCGGAAGCCCGTGCCGAGTTCGTCTGCGCAAAAATGGACTGCCGATTCGAGCAGCGCCGCGAGTTCCGCTTCGGTGTCGGGAATCGTCAGATCGTCGGCAGCCTGGCGGTCGTTCCACAACTGATCCCACACGGTTTCGTCGATTGCGGTGCTGTCGCCATCGCTCGATCGTGCTGACCCCGGCAGGTACTCAACGATCCGCCCGGCCTCGATGCAGGGCTGCCGATAGCGCTGACACGATTCGAGAACCGATCGCGTCCGTTGTCCTGCCAGGTTCTCGACGAGTCGTTGCGGCAGCGGATACGACGGCTCCGCGTCGTCGAAGGAGACTTCCGCCTCGTCGAACAGGTGCTGCAAGTGTCGGCGGAGGAGCTCGGCGACCTCCTCCGCGGTACGGTTCGCCGTGAGAGAGAGCGGAGGAGGATCGGTTTCGATTCGGTCACGATCGGGGCGGTCGAGCAGATCGCGCAGCTTGACGTAGTAATCCTCCAGGCAGGCGATGACGACCAGCGACGAGGGCACGTGGGCGGCGAGCGACACAACGCCGTGCATCGCGCGGCGGAACTTGTCCTTGCTCTCCTCGAAATCGAACACGTCCTCGAGCTGGTCGATGCAGAGTACGAGTGGCGCTGTCTGGGCTGCCCACATCAATTGGCCGAGGCGATGCAGCATCGTTTCCGCGTCCTGCTCGCGGTCGAGAGGGGCGAGGCCCAATCGCTCCTGGTCGAGCGACACGAGGCTTTCCCCCCGCAGATACCGCGCGATGATGCTGGTGATCGGGGCATTGCCGCATTGCAGATACAGCATAGCCCGCAGCAGATTGACGTCGATCCGACCGAAGCGGGGATCGTCCAGCACGCTGTCGGCCATGTCGAACACGACCTCGCGGCGCTGCGTTCCGGTATGGTCGCCGTTGCGGAGGAACTCGCGGTCGTTGCGGTCGAGCATCTCGGCCACGGCCGTCGAGAGCCGCATCAGTCCCGTCGTCTCCTCCGGGTCGGCGGGATCGTGATAGTAGGGTTTGTCGAGCGAGTCGACGAGCTTATGGAGCATATAGCGGCTGTAGTTCCCGCTGGCGGAGGTCATCTGCATGTAGCCGAAGTACGCCAGCCCCTGCCCGTGCACGCGGGTGCGGAACGCCCGCATCAGGTGGGTCTTGCCGCTGCCCGATTCTCCCTTCAACAGGAGAATGCGACCGACTTTCGTGCGCTCGTTCCCCGGTTCCCGCGCCTGATCGACCAGCCGATCGAAGAGCTCGCGTGCCGGTGCGTGGATCCGCTCCACGTCCAATGGGTCCGGATACCAGACTTCGGTCGGATACGACACCGGGCGGAAGACCGTCGCGGCACCGGACGAACAGAATGCGGCGGCGCGAGCATCGGGGAGCGATAGCGTGGCCAGGGACGTGCTCATGACTCTTTCCTCTTGATAGGCTGATCTCGAAGCAAATCTTCGACGCGGCAGCAGCGAATCAGTCGTCGATACGGATGAAGTGGAATGTCGAATTCGACCAGCGGATTTCCGAGTCGCGCACGTCGTCGGGATTCATCGCGCTCACCAAGTCGGCCCGGCTGAGCGTCAGCAGGCTTTTTCGGTTCGCGTCCACCAGATGGCGGTCGAACCCGTCCCGCGTCATGCCGGCTCCGTTTCCCTCGTGACGGAATCGATTCCAGACGTGCGACACGAACACCTTGTTGTCGCCGAACCACCCGGTATCGGATGCTCGCGCGACATCGATGATGCGGCGAGCGAATACGGAAAGGTCGAACGGCGGAGCGTGCGGCGGGGAATCCGAATCCGCGTACTCGATGCTAGGAGGAGTTACTGCATCCAGCGCGTCGAGCCACCGGCAGGTGACCGCCGTCCGCAGCTCGGCGGGCGACGTGTTCCGCGCCCCGGTGATCCGTGCCGGCACGTGCTTCGCCGGATCCACGTTTCGCCCGTCGCAGAGCACGACCTGCAGGACTCGCTTGCGAGTGAAATCGGCACCCTTCGGAACATCCCCCTTCCACGCGGCCGTCAACTGGTTCCACGCGAGGGCATTCAGTGCTTGCGACAGTGTCGGGACGGGGTCGCAGGGGAGATCGAAGGATTTTCGGAGCACCGCGGCGCGAAGATGGTCCGCCTTGGTCAGCCGGTCCAACTGCGCCTTGTTCGTCGGGTCGATCGCCAGCGCTTTCGCGATCACGTGGCGATTGACGATCGCGGCCCAGCCGAGCTTCACGGGACGTGAGGAAAGCCCAAGCCATGCCAGCGCGGATGTTTCACCGGCCGCGGTCATTCCGAACGGCTTGCGCTCGATGAGCCCGCACTGCTGCAGTTCATCAAGAGTGCGGTCGAGCGATGTTCGCCATTCGCCGTCCCCAAGGCCGAGACGATTCGCGAAATACCGTCGCAGTGCCTGATCGAGAACTGACCGCGTGACCTTTCCGCCAGCGAGCAGTCGTCCGAGGACGAACCCGCTCAACGGCGACAGGGGCGATGGAGGCTGGTTGGCTTGCACGGCGCACTCCGAACCGTAGGTGGAACAGTCGGACAAAGACCACTGTACCGCTGCTTCCGGTCATTCGCAAACGGGATTCAAGTGGGTCGAGGCCGTCACGGTCCGAATCACGGGGTCGATTTCGACAAACTCAGCTCGAAGCTCAGTGCCGCCGCGACGGCGTCCGGAAGTCGGACCGAACCCGTCGAATCGGGCGTGATCAGCTTGGCGACTTCGTCCTGCCCCATGACCACCCGGAACCACTGCTCGCGGTCCGACATCACGCGGTAGGTCCGTTCGTCGGCCGTTCCTGCCAGATAGGGAAGGTCGACATGGATGGGATGGCGGCCTTCGGCCTTGCAGCCCAGCCGGTCGATTCGTCCCGTCCGTTGCTCGATCGTGCTGGGATTCCAGGCGAGGTCGTGATGAATCACATGCCGGCAGTATCGTTGCAGGTCGACGCCTTCGCCCATGACCTGACTGCACACGAGAACGTCGGGGAAGAACGGCGTGTTGAACGCCCGCATCAGACGGGCTCGCGTGTGCCGGGCCGTCTCGCCGGTCGCCTCCCGCACGTTGGCGAGCCTCCCGCTGCTGGAGTCGTCGTCCTGATTCGAGACGCGGATGTCGCCGGTTCGGGTTCCACCGGTTGCTTCGAGATACAGTTTTCGTTCATCGGAAGAGCATCGGGCCATCAGGAACCCGGCGAAGTCGGCGAACTTCCGTCGCCATGACACCTCGGAGGCGTCCGCGTGATCCAACAACTGCGACACGGCTGCATCCGGAGCGATGGAATCCAACTCGGCCATCGGAAAGCAACGAACCAGCGTCGTCTGAACGCGGAGGAAGCGTCGCATCACGTCGCGAAGGAGATCGTGCTGCTCGACGGAAAGCGTAGGTCCATCCGTCGCCGACTCGCAAGCCCGGATGATCTGGTCCAGAGCCGCATCGACGGTTCTCCGTCCCGGGGAATCGACGTCATCGAAGTAGCGCCGTTGAATCTTTTCGAGCCGGCTCTCGATCTCGTGATTCGCGGAATCCACGTCGTCGATACCGAGTGACCGTCGACCGGCCGCCAACGTGCGCCGTTCGATCTCTCGGCTGATATGATTCCGCAGAGCGCGGCACGTGTGGCGATAGAAGGCGAAGACGAG